>CAZYCD010000029.1:0-33474 GCA_964645345.1 uncultured Micromonosporaceae bacterium | reverse complement strand
ACAGGTCGCCCATCACCTCGGTCGCCAGCAGGTGCGGCTTGAGTCCCCGCCCCGCGCCGGAGGTACCCGATGAGGCGACCACGACGACATCCTCCGGGTCGGCCAGCCCGGCCGCGATGAGCGGGGCCAGCGCGAGGATCACGGAGACCGCGTAGCAGCCGGTGTTCGCCACCCGCGAGGAGCCTGCGATGGCCTCCCGCTGGCCGGGCAGTTCGGGCAGCCCGTAGGTCCACGCGCCGGCGTGCGGGCCGTCGTAGTACCGCTGCCAGTCGGCCGGGTCGCGCAGCCGGTGGTCGGCGCCCAGGTCGACGATCTTCACGTCCGGCGGGAGCGCGGCGGCCAGGGCCGCGGACTCGCCGTGCGGCAGGGCCAGGAACACCACGTCCACACCGGCCAGGGCGTCCGGCCCGGTCGGGGCGAGTACCAGGTCGGCCAGGCTCGCCAGGTGCGGCTGCACCGTGCCCAGCGGGGTACCGGCCTGGGAGTGCGCGGTGGCCGCGACGACCTCGATCTCGGGGTGGCCGGCGAGCAGCCGGAGCACTTCGCCGCCGGCGTACCCGCTGGCACCGGCGACCGCCGCGCGCGCCCCGCAGCCTGTCGGAGCGGCGCCAGTCAGCGCTTGTCCGACACCCATGGCTACCCCTCCCGCATCGCTATGCAGGAGAGCGTATCAGAATGCAGCCTGCCGCATCAACCGCCGTCGAGCGCGTCCGCCGCCCCCTTCGCCAACTGCTCCCGGCTCCGCACGCCGAACCGCCGGTAGAGGCGGGTGAGGTTGGCCTCGACCGCCTTGATCGACAGGAACGTGGTGCGGGCGATCTCCCGGTTGGTGGCGCCGCTGCGCACCAGTTCGACGATCCGCCGCTCGGTATCGGTCAGTGTCGCCCCCCGGGCGCCGTCCAGCCTGGCCAGCTCCATCTGGGCCGCCGCCCGCCAGGGCGCAGCCCCGGCCGCCGAGTACCGGTTGATCGCCTCGGTCAGCGCCTCGCGCGCCGCACCCCGCCGGTGCGCCCGGCGCTCCAGCACGCCCAGCACGTGCCACGCCCGGGCCAGCTCCACCGGGTACGGGTGGTCCGCCCACGTGTCCAGGGCGGCGGACAGGCCCTCGGCCGCGGCGCGCGGGTCCCCTCCGGCGGCGGCGAGCACCGCGCCGGCCCGCTCCAGGCCCAGCTCCACGACGTGCCGGCCGAGCCGCCTGGCCTGCCCGCGTACCTCCGACAGCACGGCCGCCGCCTCGGTCCGGGCGCCCGCACCGGCCAGCGCCTCGACGAAGTCCGCGTGCCACAGGTACACAGCCGGGTCGATCGGGCCGCGCCGCTGCTCCAGTACGTACGCGCGGCGCATCGGCTCGACCGCGGCCGGCGGGTCGCCGCGCAGCAGCAGGATCTGACCCTGCACCGCGTAGGCACCGCGCAGCCAGTCCTCGTCCCCGGCCGCCTGGATGGCGGACAGGGCCGCCCGCACGTACTCCTCGGCCGCGGCCAGCGTTCCCCCGCCCAGCTCCACGAGGGCGCCGACCAGCAGCCCGATGCCGGGCGAGGTACCCGAGATGTCGGTGAACAGCCGCATGCAGTACCGGCCGGCGGCCAGCGCGTCCGCGCACCGCCCGGCCCGGCTGTACACCGAGGCCGCCGCGTACAGCACCGACGCGAGGTCGTTGACGGTACCGGAGCGCTCGGTCGCCGCCCGCAGCGCCTCGATGCGCCGTACCGCCTCGGCCACGTCCCCGCGCAGTACCGCCGCGCTGGTGGTCATCTGCCGCGCGGCCACCACCGCCGAGCTGAGCGGCAACCCCCTGGACAGCGCGGCGGCGCGCTCCATGGCCTCCTCGCCGCCGCCGATGCTGAACGCCGACTCGATGCTGCCCCGCCAGGCCAGCACCTCGACCAGGCACTCGTGGTCCCGGGCCTGCTCGGCGCAGGGTTCGGCGCGCTTCAGCTCGGCCAGCGCCGACTCGTTGTCCCCGTCGTAGAACGCCTTAAGCGCGCGGTACAGCCGGACCCGGGCGACCAGGCCCGGCGAGTCACCGGCCTCCACGAACGCCGCGTCCAGCAGCGGCGTGATGCCCGACTGGTCCTGCCCTGCGAGGTCGACGAGCAGCAGCCGGGCCTCGACCCGCGTGGCCGTGTCCACGCCGTCGCGCAGCGCGGCCGTGGCCAGCCGGCGGGACTCGTCGGTCAGCCCGGCGGCGTACGCATGCCTGGCCGCGACGAGCCTGCGGTCGGCCGCCCTGGCCGGGTCCGGGGTGCGGTCCGCGGCCAGCCGGACCAGGTCGGCGGCGACCATCGCGGCGCCCCGGCGCCGGGCGACCGCGGCCGCCTCGGTCAGGTCGGCCGCCAGCGCCTCGTCCGGCTCGACCCGGGCCAGGGCCAGGTGCCGGGCCCGCTCGACCGGGTCGTCCACCGCGCTGGCCAGCCGCTCGTGCGCGGCCAGCCGGGCCGCCGGCTCCGCGTCGGCGTAGACCATCTCGCGCAGCAGCGGGTGGCTGAACCCGACCGCCCCGCCCGGGGCGAGGGTCAGCACGCCGGCGCCGACCGCCTCGGTCAGCTCCGCCTCCGGGTCGACGCCGGCCCGCTCCAGCAGCGCGAGACCGGGCCGGGCCGCGGCGGCGACCACCACGAGGGGTACCGCGGCGGACGGCGGCAACGCGGCCAGCCGGGCGGCGAGCAGTCCCCGCAACCGGTCCGGTACCGGCAGCGGCTCGGCCCCGTCCAGCGACCCGCCCCTGGCGACCAGCGCGCGCCCGAGCTCGACGGCGAACAGCGGGTTCCCGCCCGACGCCGCGTGTACCCGCGTCATGGTCGGCCGGGACAGCGCTGCGCCGAACCGGTCGCGCAGCACGTCGGCGATGTCGTCGGCGGACAACGGCCCGAGGGTCAGCTCGGTGCACGGCTGCCGGCACAGGTCGGCGTGGCGGGAGCTGCCCTCGCCCCGCTCGGCGGCGAGCATCTGCACCGCGAGCCCGTCCAGGCGCCGCGCGACGAACCGCAGCACGGCCGCGCTCGGCTCGTCAACCCAGTGAAGATCGTCTATAACAAGCAGTACCGGGCCGGACGCTGCCAGCACCCGGAGCAGTTCCAGTACGGCCAGCCGCACGGCCAGCTCGTCGTGCGGGGTGGCCGGGGCGGCGGTGCGCAGCAGCGCGGCGTCCAGCGCGGCGCGCAGGTGCCCGGGCAGCATCCCGCCGTACTCGGCCAGCGGCGCGCTGAACAGGTCGAGCAACGTCAGGTAGGGCAGGCCGGACTCGACCTCGGCGGCGGCGGCCCGCAGCACCCTGGCCTGCGGGTACCCGGCGGCGATCGCGGAGAGCATGGTGGACTTGCCGATGCCCGCCGGCCCGACGAGCAGCACGCTGCCGCTCTCCGCGAGATGCAGGCGCGCCATCGCCAACGCCTCGTCGCGCCCGATCGGTGTGGCTGGCCGGCGTTGTCCCACGACGGCGAGTCTCCCTCTTCCGGCGGTTATCGGCGACCGTTGGGCACGCCCTTGTGGCGAAAGCGCAACTATTCGGCTCCGATACGCTGCCCACTAGGGGGATGCCCGCCCACCCTTCGGGATGATCAACGTTGGCCGGCGGCGCCCTTGGAGCCGGCCCGGTCAGCGTTCGACTTGACCCGGACGCCCGACTTCCACACCCCGAAAATGCGGTCCGGCCGGGCCAAGACGGACAGGTCGGCCAGCGGGTCGGCGTCCAGCACCAGTACGTCCGCGCGGTAGCCCGCCACCAGCTGTCCGGAGCGGGGCGCCTGCGGGCCGAGCGTCTCCGGGCCGTTCGCGGTCGCCGCCTCGATGGCGCCGATGGCGTCGAAGCCACACTCGCCCAGCAGCGGTAGCTCCAACCCGTTGCGCCCCCAGGAGGCGGGCCGGTCGCCGCCGGTGGCCAGCCCGATGTCGGTACCCATCGCCACGGTCACCCCGGTCTCCCGGGCCAGCGCGACGGCGGCGGCGTGGCGTTCGGCGATCGCGTCCAGCTTGGGCTGCGCCCACGGCGGCGCCGAGCGCGACCGGGACAGCTCGGCCACGATGGTCCGGGTGGGCACCAGCACCGCGCCCGTCTCGCGCATCGCCGCGGCGCACTCGTCGTCCAGATAGGTACCGTGCTCGATGGTCCGTACCCCGGCGTCCAGCGCCGCCATGATGCCCGGCTTGCCGTGGCAGTGGGCGGCGACAACCCGGTCGGCCATGCCGGCCACCTCGACGATGGCCCGCAGTTCGGCGCCGGTGAACTGCTGGTGGATCGGATCGTCCACTTCGGACAGTACCCCACCGGACGCGCACACCTTGATGACCTTCGCGTTGCCCCGCAGTTGCTCGCGTACCGCACGGGCGCACTCCGACGGCCCGTCGCACAGACGCATCTCGCCGCCCCATTGGCTGAACTCCGCCATCATCGGCAGCGGGAAGGAGTGCAGGTCGCCGTGGCCGCCGGTGGTGGACAGCACGGCACCCGCCGGGTAGATGTCCGGGCCGGCGATCGCGCCCTCCGCCACCGCCCGGGCCAGGTAGATGCCCAGGCCGCCGACCTCGCGGACGCTGGTGATGCCGGCGTCCAGCGCGGCGCGCAGGTCGGCCGTTGCCCGCGCCGAGCGCAGCGCCGCCGGCTCCAGCGGCAGCCGCCCGAGATCGGAGGTGTACGTGCCCATCAGGTGCGTATGGCAGTCCCACATGCCCGGCATGACCGTCTGCGCGCGGACCGTCTCGTCGGCCGGCCCCGGCGGCGCGGTCGCCGCCGGACCGGCGTAGGCGATCGTGTCGCCGTCGACAAGCAGCACCGCATCCGGTACCGGTTCGCCGCGCCCGGGAATCAGCTGAGTCGCCTCGATGCGGATCATCAGCCGAACCTACTATGCGCGGAACGCCCGGCCGGCCGGATGGCCGCTGCGGATCGCGGCGGCGGTGTGGACCTGGCGGTAGTCGTCGGCGGTCCAGGGCCGGTCACCGACCACCCGGTTGAACTGCCGCACCTTGTCGTAGTTCGCGCGCTCCTCGACCGCGGAGGCGAACTCCTCGTCCGGGTACCGGATGGCCTCGATCCAGCCGTGCTGACCGGGCGCGGTAACCGACTCGAGTAGGTCGGCGAGGTCGGTACCGAAGACATGCAGATAGTTCAGCTGCCCGAGTTCCGTCTCGTACATGACGTCGCCGGCGACCTCGATCGGGTACCCGTCGACGTCGCCCGCGCGCAGCCGCGTCGCCCACTGCGCCTGATGGTCGACGAGATCGCCGCTGACCGACGCGGCCACCAGAAGCTCGCCGCGCGGATCGGTCAGGTCTCCGATCAGACGGAAGAACGCTGCGCGGTTCTCCTGCCCCGGAATGTGGCTCAGTCCGCTGTACCAGGAGGTGCTCAGCAGGTACGGCGCCTTCTGGTTGGCGTCCAACACGACCTGGCGTACCGACTCCGCTTGTTCGGACTCGTACCCGTGGACGAAGACGACCGTGACCGCGACTCCTCCGGTTACCCGGGAGACCGAGCCCGCGACGTACCCCGACTCCTTCCGGTCGTGCCATGCGAGGCGGTCGGCCTCGACGAAGCCGTGCTCGCCGAGCAGGGTCGCCGCGGCCCTCCGCAGCCCCACCGAGGAGACGTCGTAGGCGACGACGCGGAGGTCCCGACCGTGCGCGCCGAAGCGCTCGGGGAAATCGAGGGCGAACTCGTTGGTCACCCGCCCGGTGCCGTAGCCGAAGTCGAACAAGGACACGACACCGCCGCCCGGATCGGCGTCGACCGCCCGCTCAGCGGCCCGGCGCAGCGCGGCCGCCTCGGCGGTGAGGACACGGACCGCGGAGCGCCGGTCATATCCCGGACCGGCGTAGCGCGCGTCGTAGATCGAACTCTGCGAGGGCGCAGTCACCAGCGCCACCACAGGAACCGGCGCCGGTACCGCACCTTGAGGCTGGAGGCGTGCAGTTGCCCGCGTACCACCACGTGCAGCCCGCCCGAGTCCGGTACCGACGACTTCGCCGTACTGTGCGACAGCTCGAGGTCGTCCACGTTCGCCGACGCCCCGGGCGGCAGTACCAGCGTCACCGAACTGGCCCGCGTGTGCACCGCCACCTCAACCGTCGGCGACGCGATCTGGGCATCGGTCAGGTCCAGCCGGATGCTCGAGGACTGCGCCTCGATCTCCAGCTCGCGCGGCACCACCCAGCGGCCGGTCCGGCGCAGCGAGGAGCCGCGCGACCGCACGGTCAGCGAGCCGGGCACCGCGCTCGCCGGCAGGTCCGCGGTGAACGGCACCATGTCGTCGCGGGTACGCGCGGCCAGCACGCCCTGCACGCGGTCCTCGAACTCGGCCAGCGTGAGCCGGCCCTCGCCGACCGCCTTGTTGAGCTGCTCCACCACCAGGTTCCGTTCGGCGTCGGACACCCGGATCTCCGGCCTCGGCATCAGTTCTTCCGGCACGCGCCCAATCTACGACGCGCCGGCACCGCTGGGGCAGCCCGCGCCGGGGATCGCGGCGCCCGGGCCACCGCCTCAGGCGCCGCGCAGCGTCGCGCCGACCCGTTGTGCCGCGCTCGCCACCGCGGCGTCCCGGGCGGCGATCGCCTCGTCACCGGTCAGCGTGCGGTCCGGCGCACGGAACGTCAGCTTGTACGCCAGCGACTTGCGTCCGGTACCGAGCTGGTCGGAGGTGTACACGTCGAACAGGCGCACCGACTCCAGCAGCGAGCCGGCGCCCTCCTCCAGCGCCGCCTGGACCTCGCCCGCCGGGGTACCGGCGTCCACCACCAACGCCACGTCGATCAGCGCCGGCGGGTAGTTGGCGAAGTGCGGCGCCGGTACCACGCCTGGCAGCGGTACCGCGTCCAGGTTCAGCTCCATGGCGCAGACCCGCTTCGGCAGCCCCCAGGCGGCGCACACCGCCGGGTGCAGCTCGCCGGCGTACCCGACGACGAGCCCGCCCACCGAGATCTGGGCGCACCGCCCCGGGTGCCAGGGTGCCGCCGAGCCCTTCGCGACCGCGACGTCGTCCGCCGGTACTCCCGACTCGGCGAGCACGACGCGCGCCGCCTCGATCGCGTCTGCCCAGCTCGCCGGCCGCCCGGGACCCCACCAGCCGGCGGGCTCCACATCGCCGGCCAGCACCACGGCCACGTGCCACGGCTGGTCCGGCACCGCGGCGTCCATCGCGGCGAGGTCCTCAGTGGACGGTCGACCGGCGATCCCGAGCAGCGGCAGCGCGCCCGCCCACGGCTTCGGGTGGAACACCAGGCCCAGCTCGTAGAGGGCCGCGTCGCGCTGGCCCCGGCCCAGGTTGCGGGACAGCGTGTCCAGCAGCGGAGCCAGCAGGGTGGTGCGCAGGAACGGCTGCTCGTCCGACAGCGGGTTGGCCACCCGTACCGCCAGCCGCCGGGGATCGCCTTCGGGCAGCCCGAGGTTGTCCAGGGCGCCCGGGGACACGAACGGGTACGACAGGACCTCGACGTACCCGGCCTCGGCCAGTGCCCGGCCGACGGTACGCCGGCGCCGCTGCGAGGCGGTCAGGCCGTTGCCCGCCGGGGCGAGCGGCAGCAGGCTGGGTACCTTGTCGTACCCGTCCAGCCGCACGACCTCCTCGACGAGGTCCGCCGGCTGGCTGAGGTCCGGGCGCCAGCTCGGCGGGGTGACCACCAGCTCGTCGGTACCGGTCACCTCGCACCCGATCTCGGTCAGCAGCTCGGCGACCCGGTCCGGCGGGTACGCAACGCCGATCAGCTCGCCGGCGCGGGACGCCTTCAACCGCACCGGGTTCGGCGCTACCACCGCGTCCAGGTCGCCGATCCTCGGGTCGAGGTCGCCGCCGCCGTACTCCCGCATCAGGGTCACCGCACGCTCCAGCGCCACCAGCGGAAGTTGCGGGTCGACCCCGCGCTCCCAGCGCTTGGCCGCCTCGGACAGCAGCCGGTGCCGCCGCGCGGTACGCGAAACCATCACCGGGTCCCAGTGCGCCGCCTCGAACAGCACGCTGGTCGAGCCCGGCTGCATCTCGCTGTTCTCGCCGCCCATCACGGCGGCCAGCGAGATCGGGACGCCGGCACCCTCGCCCGCGAGCGGGTTGGCCAGCCCGGTGTCGCAGATGACCATGTCCTCCGGGTCCAGCGCCCGGTCCACACCGTCCAACGTGGTCAGTCGCTCGCCGCGGCGCGACCGGCGCACCAGCAGCGGGCCGGACAGCCGGTCCGGGTCGAACGCGTGCATCGGCTGGCCCAGTTCGAGCATCACGTAGTTGGTGATGTCCACGGCAAGGCTGATGCTGCGGATACCGGCCGCGACCAGCCGCCGGCTCATCCAGTCCGGGCTGGGCGCCGACGGGTCGATGCCGCGTACCAGCCGCGTCGCGAACCGGTCGCAACCGACCCGGTCGTCGACCGTCACCGGGTAGGGCGGCTCCCCGGTCGCGCCGGGAGCCTCGATGGCCGCCGGGTCGCGCAGCGGTACCCCGAAGGCGTGCGACAACTCCCGGGCGATGCCCCGTACCGACAGCGCGTACCCGCGGTCCGGCGTGATCTCCAGGTCCAGCACGATGTCGTCCAGCCCGACCACCGGCCGGGCGTCGTCACCCGGCTCCACTCCGGCCGACGGCGCCAGCACCAGGATGCCGGTGTGGTCGTCGCCAAGGCCCAGTTCGCGCGCAGAGCAGATCATCCCGTCGGAGATGTGATCGTAGGTCTTACGGGCGGCGATGGCGAAGTCGCCGGGCAGCACCGCGCCGGGCAGCGCGACGACCACGAGCTGGCCCGCGGCCACGTTGGGCGCGCCGCAGACGATGCCGCGCGGCTTCTCCTCGCCGACGTCCACCTGGCAGAAGCTGACCGGCTTCTTGAACTTCTCCAGCCGCTCCACGTCCAGGACCCGGCCCACCACCAAGGGACCGTCCACAGTGGACCTGAGGTCGACAATCCCCTCGACCTCCAGGCCCATCCGAACCAGCGCCTCCTCCAGCGCGGCGGGCTGCGCGGGCACGTCGACGTACTCGCGCAGCCAGGAAACCCCGATCCGCACCCGACTAACCTTCCATTCCGAAAGCCCGGGTGAAGCGCACGTCGCCCTCCACCATGTCGCGCATGTCGCTGACCCCGTTGCGGAACATCAGGGTGCGCTCGATGCCCATGCCGAACGCGAAGCCCGAGTACTCATCCGGGTCGATGCCACAGGCGCGCAGTACCCGCGGGTTGACCATCCCGCAGCCGCCCCACTCGACCCAGCGCGGCCCGTCCCGGTGCTGCGCGAACCACACGTCGAACTCGGCCGACGGCTCGGTGAAGGGGAAGTAGTGCGGGCGCCAGCGGGTCTTCGCCTCGGGGCCGAACATCGCGCGCGCGAAGTGGTCGAGGGTACCCCGCAGGTGCGCCATGGTGATCCCCTTGTCCACCACCAGCCCCTCGACCTGGTGGAAGACGGGAGTGTGCGTGGCGTCCAGCTCGTCGGTCCGGTACGTGCGGCCCGGCACCACGATGTAGATCGGCAGCGGCCGGGTGAGCATCGACCGGGCCTGGACCGGCGAGGTGTGCGTGCGCAGCACCAGCCCCGGTACGTCGACGAAGAAGGTGTCCATCAGGCCGCGCGCCGGGTGGTCGGGCGCGATGTTGAGGGCGTCGAAGTTGTACCACTCGGTCTCGACCTCGGGCCCCTCCGCGACCTCGTACCCCATCCCGACGAACAGGTCGGCGATGCGGTCCATCAGCGTGGTCAACGGGTGCCGGGCGCCCCGGGGCCGGCGCGCGGCGGGCAGCGTCACGTCCACCGCCTCCTGCGCCAGTACCCGCTGCTCCCGCTCGGCGACCAGCGCGGCGCGGCGGGCGTCGTGCGCGGCCTGCACCGCGGCGCGGGCCGCGTTGACCCGGGCGCCCGCCTCGGCCTTGGCGGCTGGCGGCAGCGACCCGATCTCCCGCCGGGCCAGCGATACCGGCGCCTTGTCGCCGAGGTGCGCCGGGCGCAGCGCGGTCAGCGCGTCGAGGTCCGCCGCGCCGGCGAACGCCTTCTCGGCCGCGGCCACCGCGTCGTCGAGCGCGGCCTGGTCCAGCATGGCGGCCTGCTTGGGGTCGTAGGGATCGTTGCGGTAGCTCACGACCGCTCCTCGCTTCGCTCAGATCGGCCGCGAGGCACAGACAGGCCGCATCCGCGGTTCGCTCGCTGGCGCTCGCTCATCGATTCACGTCTCCCAACCGGACAACCGACACAGAATACGGGCACGCGGTTGCACCGCAGCCCGCCGGTGGGAGGAAGCGATGAGGAGAGAGGTCAGCCTCGCCGCCCGCCGACACCGGCGGGCTTGCTAAACGAGTGGATCACCACTGTAGACACTCACGGACTCCTCTGGGATCTGGCGCTAGCGTACAGGCAGACCGCCGCCGCCGCAGCCAGGTTCAGGCTCTCCGCCGCGCCATAGATCGGTACCCGTACCCGCGCGTCGGCCGCCCCGGCCAGCTCGGGCGGCAGTCCGTGCGCCTCCGAGCCGAACAGCCAGGCGGTCGGCTTCTCCAGCCCGCCCGCCTCGTCCAGGTCAACCGGCCCGTAGGCGTCGGCCGCCAGTACCCGCAGCCCGGCGCGCCGCAGCGCGTCGACCGTCGCGCCCGGATCGCGCTCGCGGACCACGTCCACGTGGAACAGGCTGCCCGCCGAGGCCCGTACACACTTGCCGTTGTACGGGTCGACCGCCTCGCCCGCGAAGACCACGGTACCGGCGCCCGCCGCGTCCGCAGTCCGCAGCACCGTACCGGCGTTGCCCGGGTCGCGGATGCCGGCCAGTACCGCCACCAGCCGGGGCGCCCTCGTCAGCGCGTCGGCCAGCGGTACGTCGACGAAGTCGCAGACCGCCACCAGCCCTTGGGGACTCACGGTCCCAGCCAGCGCCGCGAGGGCGTCCTCGTCGACCGGCGACACTCGGTCCGCCCGCGCCGTCAGGTCCGGGTACCGGTCGAGGGCCTCGGGGGTACCGAACAGCTCGAGGATCGAGGCCGCCTCGCGCACCGCCTGGGGCCCTTCCGCAAGGAAGCGCCGGGCGACCTCACGGTCGCGCCGGCGCTGCAACTTGCGGGCCGCGATCACCCGCGGCGTCCGTACCGTGAACACCCCGGTTGGGCCTCAGGCGGCGGCGGAAGCCCCGCCGGTTCCCTCCGCCGCGACCGCCGCGCGGGCGACCTCGACCAGGGCGGCGAAGGCGGCCTCGTCGGCGACCGCGAGATCCGCGAGGATCTTGCGGTCCACCTCGACACCGGCCAGGCGCAGGCCCTGGATGAGGCGGTTGTACGTCATGCCGTTGGCGCGGGCCGCGGCGTTGATCCGGGTGATCCAGAGCTGCCGGAAGTCGCCCTTGCGGTCGCGACGGTCCCGGTACGCGTACTGCATCGAGTGCAGCATCTGCTCCTTGGCCTTGCGGTACAGCCGGGAACGCTGACCCCGGTACCCGCTGGCACCCTCGAGTACGGTGCGGCGCTTCTTCTGGGCGTTGACAGCCCGCTTCACGCGTGCCACGTCAGTGTCTCCTCTATTCAGTGGCCCGCGTCAGCGGCCGAGCAGCTTCTTGATCCGCTTGGTGTCGACAGCCGCGACCTCGACGGTCCCGGACAGCCGGCGGGTCTTGGTGGACGGCTTCTTCTCCAGCTTGTGGCGCAGCCCGGCCTGCTGGGCAACGATCTTTCCGCGGCCGGTCACCTTGACCCGCTTGCCCATGCCCGTGTGGCTCTTCATCTTCGGCATCTGAACGTCTTCCTCCTGATACGGGCCGCACTGAACCTCGGCGGCAGTCCCGCCGTCGGCCCGGTATGCCCCTACTGGTCGCCCGCGCCCGGTTCCGGCGCGAGCCCTGCCTCCACGATCGCCTCTGCCTCGTCGCGGTCCTTCACTGCGACTCCGCGGGCGGCGGCCTTGGTGGCCCGGTGCGGGGCGATCACCATGATCATGTTGCGGCCGTCCTGCTTGGGTGCGGCCTCGACAAACCCCAGCTCAGCGATCTCCGTAGAGAGCCGGTCGAGGAGTCGACGACCCAGTTCCGGACGGCTCTGCTCGCGGCCGCGGAACATGATCGTCACCTTGACCTTGTCGCCCGCCTTGAGGAACCGCACCACGTGACCCTTCTTGGTCTCGTAGTCGTGCGGGTCGATCTTCGGACGGAGCTTCATCTCCTTGATGACCGTCTGCTGCTGGTTGCGCTTGGCTTCGCGTGCCTTGAGTGCGCTCTCGTACTTGAACTTGCCGAAGTCCATGAGCTTGCACACCGGCGGGCGCGCCATCGGCGCAACCTCGACCAGGTCCAGGTCCACGTCGGCGGCCAGTTGGAGTGCTCGCTCCAGGGGGACGATGCCCACCTGTTCACCCTCCGGTCCGACCAGCCGGACTTCCCGAGCCCGGATCTGCTCGTTCACGCGTGGTTCGACGCTGATGGGGCCTCCTTCGTCAGTACTGCGTCTGCCGCGACCCGGCCCAAACAGAAGGCCCCGGCGCATGCCAGGGCCCGCTCGACCGGTCCCGCGTTTCCATCGAAACGCGACGCTCGCGGCATTTATGCCGCGAAGCGCTGACCGGACCCGGCGGCCGTGGCCACTCAGGTGGGAGCGGGAGCTCCGCTTGGGCACCGTGACAGGTCACGGTGGGTCGACCGTCCAACTGTACCAGGTCCGCCCCGCCAACGACTCATTCGCCCTTCCGGGGCGATTCAGTCCGCGGGGGTACCGGCCCGCTGGTGGGTGGCCAGCAGCGCCCGCAGCGCCCGTACCGTGGTCACGGCGTACCCCTTGTCCGCCGCCTGTACCGCCATCATCGACACGACGTCGTCGTCCTGCAGTTCGAGCGTCGCCCACGGCGCGCCCCGGCCGAACTGGATCGACCGGACCACCTCCCACGGCAGGTCGTAGCCGCCAAGCACGTTGCGTACCCGGATCCCCCGCGCGTCGGCCTCCACCCGGGGCCGGGTGAACAGCAGGATCCCCGCCGCGCCGAGGATCCCGAGCCCGATCATCGCGACCTGGTCCCACACGCCGAAGACGCCGCTACCGCTGTCGGTCTTGCCGTGCAGCCCCACGCCGATCGCCGTGAAGATCACCAGGACCGCGCCGGCCATCACCCGCGCGATCACAGTCGCCTTGCGCGGACGCGCCCGCACCACCTGCGCCACCTCGCTCACAAGTCACGAGTCTGCCACCGCGACCTCAAAGCCCGTCGCCGGGAGGTCGCGCGGCCGCCTCACAGCCGGCAGGCGTGGATGTCGGTGACCAGAATCGCCCGGGCGCCCAGCTCGTAGAGCTCGTCCATGATCCGGTGCATGTCCGCCCGGGCCACCATCGCCTGTACCGCCAGCCAGCCCTCGCGGTGCAGCGGCGAGACGGTCGGCGACTCGATGCCCGGTGTGAGGGCGCTCGCCCGCTCCAGCAGTTCGGCCCGCACGTCGTAGGCCAGCATCACGTACCGGCGGGCCACCAGTACCCCCTGCAGCCGGCGTAGCAGCTGCGTGACCGGGCCGTTGCCGGGCTTGCCCACCTGCCGGATCAGCACCGCCGACGAGGTGAGGATCGGCTCGCCGAGCGTCTCCAGGCCGGCCTGCCGCAGGGTCGCGCCGGTCGACACCACGTCCGCGATCACGTCCGCGACGCCGAGCCGCACCGCGTTCTCCACCGCCCCGTCCAGCCGCACCACCTGGGCGGACAGGCCGAGGTCGGCCAGGTGCTTGGCGACCACGCCCGGGTACGCCGTCGCGATGCGCCGCCCGGACAGCTCGGACACCTCGCGTATCGTTCCGGCCCTTGCCGCGAACCGGAAGGTGGCCGGAGCGAAGCCGAGGTCGAGGATCTCCTCGGCCTCGCTGGCCGCGTCGACCAGCAGGTCGCGGCCGGTGATGCCGAGATCGAGGTCGCCCGAGCCGACGTACGTGGCGATGTCGCGCGGACGCAGGTAGAAGAATTCGACGTCGTTGTCCGGGTCCTGGCAGATCAGGTCCCGGTCGTCGGTGCGCTGCCGGTACCCGGCCTCGCGCAGCATGGCAGCGGCCGGTGCGGCCAGCGTGCCCTTGTTGGGAATGGCGATGCGCAGCATGGAAACACCTCGGAGGGGAGAAGCGGTCACGGACATTCACGGGCCGGGATACGGCCTAGAGATGTCGGTAGACGTCCTCCAGCTTCAGATCCAGCGCGAGCATCAGCACCTGGGCCTGGTACAGCAGCTGGGAGATCTCCTCGGCGGCCCGCTCCGGGCCCTCGTGCTCGGCGGCCATCCACGACTCGGCCGCCTCCTCGACGACCTTCTTGCCGATGTGGTGCACTCCGCGACCCAGCGCCTCGACCGTCGACGAGCCCGGGGTACCCGCGGCGGCCTTCGCCGACAGCTCGGCGAACAGCTCCTCGAAGGTCTTCACGAGGTGCCATTCTCCCAGCCCGTCCCGGCGTCCCGTTGTCCGGGGCCGGTACGGCCGGAGGCCGCCTCGTGAACAGGCCTCAGCCCACGGTGAACCGGTGGTCGTCGTAGACCCGCTCGGTACCGTCCTGTTCCGAGATCACGTACCCCTCGATCGTGTAGCTGCCCTGTGGCAGGGTCAGCTCGACCGTCGCGGTGCCCTGCGCCGGCGCTCCCCCGGTCAGGTGCACCGGCTGGTCGACGACCACCGCCCCGGTGTGGTCGCGTACCCGCAGCCGCAAGTTCGCCTCGAACACGATCCCGGCCAGGTGCACCTGGAACTGGCGGCCCTGCTGGGTGTCCTGCTGCGGGTCGATGATCCAGATCGGGGCGAGCGTGTCCGCGGCGGGCCCGCGCTGCAGCAGGCCCGAGGCCGTCGCCTTGCCCCAGAGCGCGGTGGCCGGCTGCCCGTCCAGCAGCAGGCGTACGCCGGTCACCCCGGGCGAGGCCGCGGTCGCCGGTACCGCCGCGGTCACGGTGTAGACCAGTTGCTGCACGGCCATCCGGGCGGTCAGCTCGTCGACCGTGGCGTCGAAGGCGGTACCCCCGGCCGCGCCCAGCAGGTCGACCGTTGCCACGCCGGTACCGTCGACGGACACCGACCCCACCGTCGACCCCGCCGGCCATGGGCTGCTGTAGTCCGGGTCGGCCGCCCGCTCGTGCAGCATGTCCTGGACGGCGATGCGGACCGTCTGCTCAGCGGTCATCCCGGTCTGCGTGACGTACCGGTACTCCCGGTACAACCGGTCCTGCACCTTCGACGGCCCGAGGTAGTAGACCGGGATTCTGGTACCGGAGCCTCCCGGTGCCCCGTTGCCGGATCCCGCGGAACCAAGCTGGGGGTTCGTCCGCTGGCCGGGCCAGCCGGTCGCGACCGCGACCGCCACGGCGGCCAGCACCACCACGGCGGCCGTGCCAGCCACGGTCAGCGCGAACCCGCGCGGCGTACCCGGCCGCGGCACCCACCAGCGCCGCGACCGCCGCTCGATGCGGCCGCGGATCGTACCTAGCGCGTCCGGCGCGGTCTCCACGGTCTCCGCCTCGGCGGACAGCGCCCGGTACAGCGCCTCCTCGATCGTCCGGTCCCGGCTCATGACAGGTGCTCCATGGTCTGGCGCAGGGCGGCGATGCCCCGCGCGGCATGACTCTTGACGGCCCCCCGGCTGATGCCCATGGCCTCGGCGATCTCCGCCTCCGACAGGTCCGCGTAGTACCGCAGCACCAGCGTCTCCCGCTGCCGCTGCGGCAGGCCGCGCAGCGCCGCGAGCAGGGTCGCGTTCGCCACGTTCGCCAGCAGCTGGGACTCGGCGCTCGGCGCGTCCGGCGGTGGGCGCATCCCCGCCGCGTACCGCTGCGCCACCGCGCGTCGCCGCAGCGCGGAACGCGCCCCGTTGACCACACTCGTTCGCAGGTACCCCAGCGCCCGGTCCGGTTCGCGCAGCCGCCACCAGTGCTGGTGCAGCCGCACATAGGCGTCCTGCACCACCTCCTCGGCGACCGCGCTGTCGGCCAGCAGCAGCGCCGCCAGCCGCACGAGCTGCCGGTAGTGCGCGGTGAACAGCCGGGTGACCGCCTCGTCAGCGGTCCACCGGTCGGCCTCGGCAGCCACCGGAGTCATGCACGCACCGTCCCAGGTCGGAGATGCCATTCTGGGCGTCACACCGGCATCACGCGCAACCCTGCCGGCGGGTTTACCGCCCGCGCCGCGATGGGTAAGCCCGTAGGCATGGCCCGCGACGATCTTGAGACCGGTCCGGGGCAGGTCCTGGCCCGGGACGAGGGACTGATCCTGACCATGAAGCGGGTCGGCGCGGCGCTCAAGCGCACCGGCATCCCCTTCGCCCTTGCCGGCGGCTTCGCGGCCTACGCCCACGGCGGTACCTCCAGCGACCACGACGTGGATTTCCTGCTGCGACCCGAGGACGTCGACGCGGCTCTGGAGGCGCTCACGGAGGCCGGCTTCGAGACCGAGCGACCGCCCGAGGACTGGCTGGTCAAGGTGTACGACGAGGGCCGGCTGGTTGACCTGATCCACCACCCCGTCGACCGCGCGGTGACCGATCAGATGCTCACCGAGGACACCGACCTCATCTCGGTCAGCGCGATCCGGATGCCGGTCGTCTCGGCGACCGTGCTGATGGAGCACAAGCTGCTGTCGTTCAGCCAGCACTACTGCGACTTCGCCAAGGGCATCCCGCTGGCCCGGTCCCTGCGAGAGCAGATCGACTGGTCGAGGGTACGGCGCAACACCGCCGGGTCGCCGTACGCACAGGCCTTCCTGGTGCTGCTCGACCGGCTGGACGTGGTACCGCTGGCCGATACCCGGCTGGATCTGGAGGGCATCACCGACATGATCGAGGCTGACCGCCGGGCGGCCCTGGTGCCGGTACCGGCTTCCGGAGGGAGGCGCGATGAGCCGGCCGGTTGACGAGTACGTCGAGGCTGAGGTGCACCGGCTGCTCACCGAGCATCCCGAACTGGCCGAGCAGGGCCTCGTCCTGCACCGGGGCAAAGGTACCCTCCTGATACAGGGCGAGGTCGAGAGCACGCACCGGCGGGACCAGGTGCGCCGGCTGATCAGCCAGCGCTTCCCGGACGTCCGCATCGAGTGCGACATCGGAGTGACCCGGGCGCAGGCCCCGGTCGAGGCGGAGGAGCTGTGACGGCGCAGGGTTCCGCCGGACCGACGGTCCGGGTGGCGGCGGTCGGCGACGTGCACATGGACGAGGACGTGGTCGGGCGGTACCGGCCGGCGCTGGACCAGCTGGGCGAGTGCGCGGACGTGCTGCTGCTGGCCGGCGACCTGACCCGGCACGGCACGGTCGCCGAGGCGACCTGCGTCGCCCGGGAGTTCGGCGGGCTGGCGGTACCGGTTATCGCCGTGCTCGGCAACCACGACTACCACTGCGACCAGGTGAGCGGCGTGACCAGCACGCTGCGGGACGCCGGGATCACCGTGCTCGAGTGCGAGACGGCGGTTTTGGAGGCGGGTGGGCTCCGGCTTGCCGTGGTCGGCGCGAAGGGCTTCGGCGGCGGCTTCGCCGGCCGGCACGCCAGCAAGTTCGGCGAACCGGAGATGAAGGCGTTCATCCAGACCACCTGCGAGGTGGCGGACCGGCTGGGCGAGGGCTTGCGCGCCGCCGCCGGCTGCGATGTGCTCGTCGCGCTGACCCACTACTCGCCGGTACCGGACACCCTGGTCGGCGAGCCGCTGGAGATCTACCCCTTCCTCGGCTCGTACCTGCTGGCCCAGGCGATCGACTCGGCGCCCACGACGCTCGCGGTACACGGGCACGCGCACAAGGGCAGCGAGCGCGGGATGACCGCCGGCGGGGTACGGGTACGCAACGTGGCCCACCCGGTGATCAAGCAGGCGTACAGCGTCTTCCACCTGACCCCGCGGGCGACGCCGGTAGCGGCGTAGCCCGCCGGCGGCCGGTCGGCCGCGGCGCGGTCAGGCCGGAGCGGAGCCCGGCAGCGCGTCCGCGCCGAGCACCGGGATCACCCGGTCCACGCCGCTGATGCGCAGCACCTCGCGTACCGGCTTGCGCGGCGCGAAGACCACCAGCCGCCCGGTGCCGGCGCTAGCCCGCCGGTAGAGCCACACGAGCGCGCCGACCCCGGTCGAGTCGCAGAACGTGAGGCCGGACAGGTCGAGGCGGACCTCCTCGCCGGTGCCGCACGCAGGACCGACGGTCGAGCGCAGCAGGTCCACGGTGGACAGATCGAGGTACCCGACGAGGCGGAACAGCGGCCCGCCCTCGGCGGTGACGGGCTCTATGCGGAGCGCTTGCGGATCAGCAGACATCCCGAGGTCTCCCGTGCCACACGGTGAACGCCGTGCGCCCACGGCACGGTCGATGGACCGGAAGACGCCCTCTGCTAGAGCGCCACCGGCCGACACTGTACCGCCCGTTTGCCACGGGTCCAGCACCAGTACCGGCGGCGGTCAGTCCCGGCGCAGCGCCCGGGTGGCACCGGCGGCGGCCGTGGTCGCCAGGACCCATCCGGACAGGATCAGCAGGTCCGCGACGGTCTGCGCACCGATCCCGGTGGGCGCGTAGGCCGACTGCTGGCCCAGGTCGATGATCGGGATCAGCACGTCTAGGGCGTACAGGAACGGGTTGAACGCCGGGGCTCCGGTGCCCACCGGGTGCGGCCGGTCCACCCCGAAGAAGACGGTACCCACGACGAGCATCGCGCCCAGCCACGCGGCCGCCCGGGCCGGCTGGTACCCGTACCCGACCATGATGTCCTGCAACCAGCCCCAGAGCCGGCCGGGCCAGGACATCGTCCCCCTCAGGTGCCGGTACTGCGCGAGGTGCACCGTCCGGGCCGCCTTGTCGTCGCCGTACCCGCGGTAGAGCCGGGCCAGCTGCTCGTACGGCTGGGGCAGGTACTCCGGTCCGCCCCGGCGCAGCCAGATCAGCCGGGACTCCGGGCGCAGGGCGGGGCGCAGGGTCTGGTACGTCGCGCCGTCCAGTACCAGCCGGCGCGGCCAGGCCTCCGGCGCGTCGTGCAGGATGCCGATCTCCGCGTACGCCAGGTTGACCTGGTTTCCGGGCGGCTCGGCGAAGCGGAGGTCGAGCTCCCGGGCCTCCAGCCGGAACGCGATCACCGAGGCACCGGCCGCGCCGAGCCGGGCTCCCTGGAAGCTCAGCATGCCCGCCTGGGCGCCGGTGAAGTTCAGGGCGCCGTCAGCGGTGAAGCCGTCGGTACAGCCGATCACGTGACCGACCTTGAGCCCGGCCGCGTCCAACACGGCGCCGTCATGACCGTTGATGGCCGCGCCCATCAGGCGGACGGCGTTGGTCACCGAGGCGCCGCTCATCCGTACGGTGCCCTCGGCAACCATCCCGATCCCGTCCAGGTCGCCGTCGACCCGCACCCTGTCCGCGTCGAGCGCCACGCCGCCCGGGTTGCGCAGGGTCGCGCCGTCCAGCGCCATGCCGTGCCCGATCCGGGCGCCGTGCATGCGCACCTCACCCTGGGCACGGAAGCCGCCGCCCATGAACACGCCGCCGGTCGTCGCGCGGGACAGGCGCAGCGCGACGCCGCCCGGGTTGGACAGCTGCGCCCCGCTGAGTACCACCGCCCCGCCGACCACCGAGTCGCGGAGGCTTGTCTCGCCCTCCACGATGGCGCGGCGGATGAACGCGCCCCCGCCCAGCCGCAGGCCGGTGGCGGAGACGGCCACACCGCCGGGCGCGGCCAGCCGCGCGTTGTCCAGGTCCAGCCTGCCGTCGATCTCGGCGTGCAGCAGCACGACCTCCCCGACCACGCTGGCCCGGTTGGCGACCAGGTCGCCGGACACGTGCAACCGCTCGCCCTGTACCGCATGCCCGCCGGCATTGGTGAGCCTCGCGTGGTCCAGCATCAGGCCGCCGGTGATCGCCGCGCCGCGCAGCCGGACCTCGCCGTCCAGCACCGCCCGGGTCAGCCGCAGGTGCCCGTCCAGCCGGACGTCCGAGGCGATGAGTCCCGGCATCCGCGACTCCTGCAGGCTCAGGTAGCCCAGCCGGGACCAGTAGAACACCGGCGGGTCGGTCAGCTCGCAGCGCTCCAGGAGGATCGGTACCCGCGTCTGCAGGAAGGCCAGGGACAGCTCCCCGTCGATGCGCGCGTTGCGGATCCGCACCGCGGACGCCGGAGTAGACGGCCCGACGAGCAGCTCGCGCAGCAGGTGCGCGGGTACCTTGCCGCCCGCTTCGTACCACGTCCCGGCCGCGAAGGCGGCCCGTACCATGGCCTCGAGGTCGCTCGATCCCACGACCCAACATCTATCAGGACAAAGCGCGCAACGCCAGTGCCGCGTCGAGTGCCGCGACGGTGGCCGCCCAGCCCTTGTCCTCGGTGGAGTCGGGCAGCCCGGCGCGCTCCAGCGCCTGGTCGACCGTGTCCACGGTCAGTACCCCCTGGGCCACCGGCGTCTGCTCGTCCAGCGCGACCCGGGTCAGCCCGTCCGTGACCGACTGGCACACGTACTCGAAGTGCGCTGTGTCCCCGCGGATCACCACACCGAGCGCGACCACGGCGTCACACCGCCGGGCCAGCGCCTGCGCCAGTACGGGCAGCTCCACCGAGCCGGCCACCCGGGCGACGGAGACCTTCTCCACCCCGCACGCCTGGGCCGCGGCCAGCGCCCGGTCCAGGAGCTGGTCGGTGATCTCGTGGTGCCACCGGGTGGCGACCACACCGAGAGTCACCCCGGCAGCGTCCACAGTGGACAGATCAGGCGCCCCGAACCCAGCCATCAGCCCAGCCCCTCCGCTACCTCGTCCAGGTCATCGAGCAGGTGCCCCATCCGGTCCCGCTTGGTCCGCAGGTACCGCACGTTCTCCGGGTGCGGGCGGATCGGCAGCGGTACCCGGCCGACCACCTCCAGCCCGTACCCCTCCAGCCCGGCCCGCTTGTCCGGGTTGTTGGTCAGCAGCCGCATGGTCCGCACACCCAGGTCGTAGAGGATCTGCGCGCCCGTACCGTAGTCCCGCGCGTCGGCCGGCAGGCCCAGCAGCAGGTTCGCGTCGACCGTGTCGCTGCCTTGGTCCTGCAACTGGTACGCCTGCAGCTTCGGCAGCAGGCCGATCCCCCGGCCCTCGTGCCCGCGCAGGTAGAGCACCACGCCCCGGCCCTCCTGGGCGACCCGGCGCAGCGCGGCCTGAAGCTGTGGCCCGCAGTCGCAGCGCAGCGAGCCGAACACGTCGCCGGTCAGGCACTCGGAGTGCACCCGCACCAGGACGTCGGTACCGTCGCCCAGGTCGCCGCAGACCAGCGCGATCTGCTCCGCACCGTCCACTGTGGACCTGTACCCGTACGCGGTGAACAGCCCGTACTGGGTGGGCAGCCGGGCGGCGGCGACCTGCTCCACCTGCCGCTCCGTGCGCCGTCGGTAGGCGATCAGGTCGGCGATCGAGATCAGCGTCAGCCCGTGCTCCTTGGCGAACAGGGTCAGCTCAGGCAGCCGCATCATCGTGCCGTCGTCGTTGACCAGCTCGCACAGCACGCCGGCCGGTCGCAGGCCGGCGAGCTGGGCCAGGTCCACGGCCGCCTCGGTGTGCCCGGGCCGGCGCAGTACGCCGCCCGGCTTGGCGCGCAGCGGCACCACGTGGCCGGGGCGGGCCAGGTCCGTGGCGACCGTGCTCGGGTCAGCCAGCAGCCGGATGGTGTGTGCCCGGTCGGCCGCGGAGATCCCGGTCGACACCCCCTCCCGGGCGTCCACGGTGACCGTGTAGGCGGTACCCCGGCGGTCCTGGTTGACGTGGTACATCGGCGGCAGGTCCAGCCGGTCGGCGTCCTCCACGAGCAGCGGGGCGCAGATGAAGCCGGAGGTGTGCCGCACCATGAAGGCCACCAGTTCGGGGGTGGTCATCTCGGCGGCGAAGATCAGGTCACCCTCGTTCTCCCGGTCCGGGCCGTCCACCACGACCACCGCGCGGCCGGCCGCGATGTCCGCGACCGCCTGCTCGATGGTGCCGAACTCGGTGTGCGCCTCGGCCGCCACCAGCTCTGTCATGACAGGCTCCCCACCAGCTTCTCGACGTACTTGGCGATCACGTCGACCTCCAGGTTCACCGGTTCGCCCACGCCCTTGTGGCCGAGCGTGGTGAGCTTCAACGTGGTCGGTATCAGGCTGACCGAGAACGAGTCGGCGTCGACCCGTGCGACCGTCAGCGACACCCCGTCCACCGCGATCGAGCCCTTCTCGACCACGTACCGGGACATCCCCGCGGGCAGCGAGACCGTGACGATCTCCCACTGCTCGGCCGGCTCGCGCGAGCGGATCTCCCCCACCCCGTCCACGTGCCCCTGCACCAGGTGCCCACCCAGCCGGGTGGCCAGCGTCGCCGCCCGCTCCAGGTTGACCGGGTCGCCCTCGGCCAGCCGGCCCAGTGACGAGCGGTCCAGCGTCTCCCGCATGACGTCGGCCGTGAACGAACCGTCCTCGACGTCGACCACCGTCAGGCACACCCCGTTGACCGCGATCGAGTCGCCCTCCCCCGCGTCGCCGGTCACGAGCGGTCCGCGCACGGTGATCCGCGCCGCGTCGCCCAGGTCGACGAGGTCGGCGACGGTACCCAGCTCCTCAACGATGCCGGTGAACATCTAGCCCCTCCGTCGGGTGGTCGCGGTGATCCGCAGGTCGGGTCCGACCTGCGCAACGCCGGTGAGGTCGAGATCGATGGCGGCAGTGATCGTCGGCACGCCGGCCGGACCGAGCGCGGGCTGGCCGGCGCCGAGCAGCTTCGGCGCGACGTAGCCCACCACCTCGTCCACCAGGCCGGCGGCGAGGAAGGCACCGGCAAGCGTCGGCCCGCCCTCCAGCAGCGCCGCCCGCACGCCGCGGGCGTACAGCACGGCGAGCAGCTTCTCCAGGTCCACCCGACCCTCCGGGCCGGAGCCGACCTCCGCGGAGGTGGCCACCCAGGTGGGCGCGGCGCCGTCGTTGACCCGGGCCTTTCCGGGGGTACTCCCGGCCGAGTCGACGATCACGCGCAGCGGGCGCCGGTCGAGCCCCGGTACCCGGACGGTCAGCGCCGGGTTGTCGGTCAGCACGGTACCGACGCCCGCGATGATCGCGTCGACCGTCCCGCGCAGCGCGTGGACGTCCGCGCGCGCCTCCTCCGAGGTGATCCACTTGCTGGTACCGTCGGCCGCCGCCGACCGGCCGTCGAGTGTCGCGGCGTACTTCCAGATCAGGTACGGCCGCCCCGTGGTCACGGCGGTCAGCCAGTACCGCAGCCCGTACCCGGCCTCCGCCGCCAGTACCCCCGACTCGACGTCGACCCCGGCGGCGGCGAGGCGGTCCAGCCCGCCCGAGGCGACCGGGTCGGGGTCACGCACGCCGACCACCACGCGGGCCACCCCGGCATCGAGCAGCGCCTCGCTGCACGGGCCGGTCCGTCCGGTGTGGTTGCAGGGTTCCAGGGTGACCACCGCGGTGCCGCCCCGGGCGCGCTCTCCGGCGGCGGCCAGGGCGACCACCTCGGCGTGCGGCCCGCCGGCCGGTGCGGTGCGCCCCTCCCCGGCCACCGCGCCATCCGCGGCAAGGATCACCGCGCCGACGCTCGGGTTCGGGCTGGTACCGCCGAGGCCCAGGGCGGCCAGGGCGATGGCGCGCTCCATCGCGCGCTGCTCGGCTTGGCTGCTCACCCCTGCCGCCTCTCCTGCCTCGGGCGCGGCGGGCGGGCGGATCACGGCGGGCGCGGGCGGCGCGGCGGCCGCCCGGTCGGGTGCGTCGGCAACTGCCGAGCAGCCCGGGAACGTCAACGAGACGCTCCGCCCGCGCGCTGCCTCCCATCCGGACTATGACCGTCGGCCCCGGGGTCTCACCGGGTCCACCGGACGACACGAGGTCGGCCGGGTCGCGGGCTTACCGGGCCTGTCGGCCCCGGATCACCGCCGGTTCGGAATTTCACCGAGTCCCGCCAGCGCGTGGTGGGTACTCCCGACATTGTCCCACGCGGGACGGTTCGGCGCGTCGGGTGCGCGACGCGCGTCACACTCGGGCCTCCGGGGGATGCCGCTCGCCGGCCGGGTTCAGCGCTCCGCGCGGCGGTCGACCGCGACGTACGAGCCCGGCTGGCTCTTGGCCACCGTCTTCATCTCGGAGGCCGCCGCCACCACCTCGCGCGGGTCGGCGTAGTTGCGGTTGGTGGACAGCGCCACCCCGATCGAGATGGTGACCAGCCGCGCCCGCCGGGTCTCCCCCTTGCGGTCGGTCAGCTCCAGGTATCCGCGCTGCCCGTCCACTGGGTCGTAGAGGGTGTCCGCCGCCGCCTCGAAGTCCGCCACCGCGCTGATGGTCAGCGGTCGCACCTGCTCGGGCGTGCACACGATGACGAAGTCGTCGCCGCCGATGTGGCCCAGGAAGGCCGGCGGCAGCCCGACCTGGACCACGGCCCGCTGGATCGCCCGGGCCAGCGCCGAGATGAACTCGTCGCCACGGGCGAACCCGTACGCGTCGTTGACGCTCTTGAACCGGTCGATGTCGACGTGGCACACCGCGTAGTCGGTGGCGCTGCGGGCACGCTCCGCGATCTCCCGCAGGATCCGGGTGTTGCCGGGCAGCCCGGTCAGCGGAGACACCTCGCGGTACTCCTGGTTGCGCCGCAGCGTGGAGTTGACGCGGGCCACCAGCTCCAGCGTGTCGAACGGCTTGACCAGGTAGTCGTCGGCCCCGGCGGTCAGGCCCAGCACCTTGTCCACGGTCAGCCCGCGAGCGGTCAGCATGATGATCGGCATCGACGCGGTCAGCGGGTTGGCGCGAAGCTGGCGAGTCAGCTCGAGGCCGTCCATCCGAGGCATCATCAGGTCCACGATGGCCAGGTCGGGGTGGGTGAGCGCGGCGTTCGGGCGGGGCGCGGCGACCAGCTCGAGGGCCTCCTCGCCGTCGTGCGCGACCATCACCTCGAAGCCCTGCAGTTTCAGGTTGACCTCGACGAACCGGGCGATGTCCTCGTCGTCGTCCACGACCAGGATCCGGCCCGGCCGTACCGGAACGCCGATACCGGGGTCAGTCACGGCGACGCCCCGCCCGTCTCACCGCGGCGCCGTCTGGACCTGGGCGCGCAGCGCCCGTACCGCGGCAGCCGGATCGGCCGCGCCGTAGACCGCCGTACCGGCGACGAACGCGTCCGCCCCGGCCTGCGCGGCCTGCTCGATGGTGTCCGCGGCGATGCCGCCGTCCACCTCGATGCGCAGCTCCAGGTGCCCGGAGTCGGCGTGGCGCCGTGCGGTGCGTACCTTGTCCAGCAGCTCGGGCAGGAACTTCTGACCGCCGAAACCGGCCTTGATCGTCATGATGAGCAGGGTGTCGAAGTGCGGCAGCAGCTCAAGGTACGGCTCGACCGGGGTGTCCCGGTCGATAGCCAGTCCCGCCCGGCTGCCGGCCGCGCGCAGGTCGCGCGCCAGGCCAAGGGCGTCGGCCGCGGCCTCGACATGGAACGTCACGTTGTAGGCGCCGGCCTCCGCGTACCCGATCGCCCACCGGTCCGGCTCCTCGATCATGAGGTGCACGTCGAACGGCAGCGTGCTGGTCTTGCGCAGGCTCTGCACCACCGGCAGCCCGATGGTCAGGTTCGGCACGAAGTGGTTGTCCATGACGTCGACGTGCAGCCAGTCGGCGGCGCCCTCCACGGCCCGGACCTCGTCGGCCAGGTGCGCGAAGTCGGCGGCCAGGATGCTGGGGGCGATTATCGGTGACGGGGCGGCCACCCGATGATTGTACGGAGACGGGGCCGTCCTCAGGTGAGCCGGCGCAGCACGGCGATGAACATCGCGTCGGTACCGTGCCGGTGCGGCCACAGCTGCAGGGTCGGGCCGGTACCCAGGCCGGGCATCCCCTGCGGGAGCAGCGGCCGGGCGTCGACGAACTCCACCGGGTACGGCGAGCGGCGCGCCGCCTCGGTGACCGTGACCTGGGTCTCCACGATGTGCGGCGAGCACGTCACGTACCCGACGAGCCCGCCCGGCCGGGCCGCCCGGATCGCGGCGGTCAGCAGCTCCCGCTGCAGCCGGGTCAGGGGCGGCAGGTCGCTCGGTACCCGACGCCAGCGCGACTCCGGCCGGCGGCGCAGCGAGCCCAGTCCCGAGCAGGGTGCGTCCACGAGTACCCGGTCGAACGCCGCCTCGGCGATGTCCTGGCCGACCGCGCGCCCGTCGCCGTTGAGTACGGTCACCGGCATGCCCCGGGTCGCCTGGCTGACCAGGGTGGCCCTGTGCGGCGCCACCTCGACCGCGGTCAGGTGCGCCCCCCGCTCGGCGGCCAGCGCGCCGAGCAGCGCCGCCTTGCCGCCCGGCCCGGCGCACAGGTCGAGCCAGCGGTCGTCCACCCCGTCCAGCGGCGCCCCGGCCAGCGCCAGCGCGACCAGCTGCGACCCCTCGTCCTGCACGTGTGCCCGGCCGTCCCGGATCGCGGCCAGGTCGCCCGGCGCGCCGCCCGGCAGGTACACGGCGTAGGGCGAAAACGCGCCCGGCAGCCCGCCCACCTCGTCGGCCAGCTCCACCGCGTCGGCGCGACCCGGGCGCGCGCACAGGTGCACGGCCGCCGGCTCGTTGTCCTCGGCCAGCAGCGCCTCGGTCTCGGTCAGGTCGCCGCCGAGCGCCTCGGCGAACGCCCGCACTATCCACTGTGGATGGTTTCGGGTCAGCGCCAGGTACCCGACGGGATCGGCCTCCCGGTCGGGCGCCAGCGCGCCGAGCCAGTCGTCCAGCGACCGGCTGGCGATCTGGCGCAGCACGGCGTTGGCGAAGCCCGTGGCGGCCGAGCCCGCGACGGCGCGCAGGGTGTCCACTGTGGACGATACGGCGGCGTGGGCCGGTACCCGCATGTAGAGCAGCTGGTACGCGCCCAGCCGCAGGGCGTCCCGGGCCGGCGGGTCGATCCGCTCGACCTCGCGGCCGGCCGCCTCGGCGACGACGGCGTCGAGGGTACCGGTGGCCCGCAGGGTGCCGTAGGTCAGCTCGGTCGCGAAGGCGGCGTCCCGACCCCGCAGCCCCTCCTCGCGCAGGATGCGGGGCAGCACCAGGTTGGCGTAGGCGTCGTCCCGGTGCACGGCCGCCACCGCTTGGTAGGCCGCCATCCGGGCCGGGTCGACCGGCCGGCCCCCGCGCTCCCGGCGCGCGTCCCGGTCGCGGTCCCGGCCGGGCTGCTGACGGCCGCCGCGCTCCGGGCCGCCGCGCTCGGTGTGATGGGTCGGGCGGCTCATCCGAGGTCCTCATCCGGCCCGGGCCGCACGCCGCGCGCCCAGTCGAGGGCCGGCATGGGCCGCTTCCCCGCCGCGCGCACCTCACCCAGCACGACCGGCTCCGTCGCGGTACCGACGAGGACGCGCGAGCGCTGCACGGCGATCCGCCCGGGCGGCAACCGGTCGGCATCGGTCGCCACGGTCACCGGGCCCAGCTTGAGCCGCTCGCCGCGGAACGTGCTCCACGCGCCCGGCGCCGGGGTACCGGCGCGGATCCGGCGGTCCACCGCGAAGGCGGGCTCGGACCAGCGCACCTCGACGTCCTCGACGGTCAGCTTCGGGGCGAGGCTGACCCCCTCGGCCGCCTGCGGTACCGCCGCCAGCGTCCGCGCCTCGATCCCGTCGAGCACCTGCACCAGCAGCGCCGCGCCCGAGACGGCGAGCCGGGACAGCAGGTCGCCGGAGGTGTCGTGCGGACCGATCGGCTCGGTCAGGGTGCCGAACACCGGACCGGTGTCCAGGCCGGCCTCGAGCTGGAAGACGGTGGCGCCCGTCAGCTCGTCGCCGTGCAGCACCGCGTACTGCACCGGCGCCGCGCCCCGCCACGCCGGCAGCAGCGAGAAATGCAGGTTCACCCAGCCGTACCCGGGGATCTCCAGCGCCGCGGGTGGTACCAGGGCGCCGTAGGCCACCACCGGTACGCAGTCGGGGGCAAGCTCGGCGAGGCGTTCGAGGAAGGCGGGTTCGCGCGGGCGCACCGGGGTCAGCACCTCGATGCCGCGCGCGTCGGCCCACTCGCCGACCGGCGAGCGGACCAGGTGCCGGCCGCGCCCGGCCGGGGCGTCCGGTCGTGTCACGACCGCCAGCAGCTCGTGCTGCGACGCGGCGAGGGCGTCCAGCGCCGGTACCGCGACCTGCGGGGTACCCGCGAAGACCAGCCGCATCAGTCGGCCTTGCCGGTACCCGCGTGCGGGCTCACCTTGATCGTCATGCCCGCCTCGTACCAGTCGGTGGCCCGGATCGCCTTCATCGCCTCCTTGCGCGCCTTGGCGTCCAGCCGGTCGATGAACAGGACCCCGTCGAGATGGTCTGTCTCGTGCTGCACGCAGCGCGCCATCATCCCGGTGCCGACCAGCTGGATGGGCTCGCCGTGCTGGTCGAGGCCCTTGGCCACGGCGTTGAGCCGGCGCTTGGTGTCCACGTAGACCCCGGGGATGGACAGGCAGCCCTCGGGGCCGTCCTGCTCCTCCTCGTCGGGGAACTCGACGACCGGGTTCACGATGTGCCCGACGACGTCGTCCACGTCGAACGCGAAGACGCGCAGCCCGACGCCGAGCTGCGGCGCGGCGAGGCCGGCGCCGCCCTCGTCCAGCAGGGTGTCAATGAGGTCGGAGACCAGCCGGCGCAGTTCCTTGTCGAAGTCCACGACGGGGTCCGCGGGGCTGCGCAGCACGGGATCACCGAAGAGCCGGATCGGCGTCACAGTCACGCGCAACCTCCTTGAAAGACGGGCAACCCGTCCAGTTTACGGATCTGGCTCGAACCGCTGACCGGAGCGGGCCCGGGCCGGGTTCCGAGGGCCGCCGGTTACAGGAGGTCCAGCGGGTCGATCTGGATGCGCACCGGGTCGGCGGCCTTGCGGGCGCTGCGTACCCCGGCCGCCTCCCGCAGCGCCGAGGCCAGCGCCGTACCGCCGGACCGGCTGGTACGCAGCAGGAGGCGCTCCCGGCCGTCGGTCTCCGGTACGGGGCCGAGCGGTACCACGCCGTCGGGCAGGTGCGCGGCGGTCACCAGGTCGGCGACCGCGTCCGGTACCCCCACGACCGACGCCATCCGTACGGCCGGCGGGAAGCCCAGCTCCCGCCGCTCGGCCAGCTCCCGCGCGGCCAGCCAGCCCGGGTCGAACCGGATCAGCGCCTGCACGGCCGGCAGGCCGCCGTCCGCCACGACCACGACCCGACCACCGTCCCCGGCCGGCCGGGCGAGGGCTGCCGCCGCCAGCCACCGGCGCAGCGCCTCCTCCGTCGCGCGCAGATCGGCACGGGTCAGCAGCGCCCACGTGTCCAGCAGGAGCACGGCGCCGTAGCCGCGGCCCTCCGGTACCGGCTCGGCACCCGGGGTGGCCACGGCCAGGCCCGCCTCGTCCGGCACCGTCGCCAGCACGCCGTCGCGGCCGGACGTCCAGACCGGTACCCCCGGGAACGCGCGCCCCAGCTCCTCGGCCGTGCGGCGGGCACCCACCACGGCAGCCCGCAGCCGGCGCCCGCCGCACCCGGGGCAGGCATAGCCGGCCCCGGACCGGCCGCACCAGCGGCAGGCCGCCACGCCCGTACCGGACAGGGCCAGCGGTCCCCGGCACTGCGGGCAGCGGGCGGGCGTGAAGCAGTCCGCGCAGGACACCGCGGGCAGGTACCCACGCCTGGGCACCTGGACGAGCACCGGCGCGCCGGCGGCCAGCGAGTCCCGAGCGGCCCGCCAGGCCAGGCTCGGCAGGCGGGCGGCCGGGTGCTCGCCCGGCGCGTCACCGGTGGCGTGCACCGCGGGAGCCCGTCGCCGGACCGTGCCCCGGTCGGCCGCGATCTCCTTGGCCCAGCCGGTGTCCAGTAGCTGGGCCGCCTCCACGCTGCGCGCGTACCCGCCGAGCAGGGCGCCCGCCCCGGCCAGTTGGGCGCGGGTCAGGAGCACCTCGCGGGCGTGCGGGTACGGCGCGCGGGGCTCGGCGAACAGGTCGTCGCCGTCGTCCCAGATGGCCACCAGCCCGAGGTCGGCGACGGGCGCGAACACGGCCGCCCGGGTACCGATGACCGCCGCTACCCGACCCCGCCGCGCGGCCAGGAAGCGCCGGTACCGCTCGGCCGGCCCCAGCGCGGCGGACAGCGCGACGTGCCGCTCGGGGCCGAGCGCGGCGCTCATGGCCGCGTCCAGGCGGTCGAGGTCCCGGGCGTCGGCGACCGCCACGACCGCACCTCGTCCACTGTGGACAGTCGCGGAGACGGCTGCTGCGATCCGGGCCGGCCAGTCCTCACCGGGCAGCGCGGTCCACACCGCCCGGGGCGCCCGCCCGTCGGCCAGCGCGCGAAGGAAGGCCGGCCCGGTCGGGTACTCCCGCCAGCCGACCGGCTCCGGAGCCGCGACGCGGTCGGCCGGGGCCCCGGCAGTCGCGGCGGTCGCCTCGGCCCTCGCGTGCCGGGGCGGTACCGCCAGTCGCAGCACGTCGGCGAGCGTCCCCGCGTACCGGTCGGCCACCGCCCGGGCCAGCCGGGCGACGTCCGGGCTCAGTACCGGCTCAGGGGAGACGACCCGGTCGAGGAACGCGAGCCGGCCATCGTGCCCGGACTCCTCCGCCCGCCCCAGCAGGTACCCGTCGACGAGCTGGCCGGCGAACCTCACTCGTACCCGGACCCCCGGTACCGCCGCCTCGGCGGCCTCCGCCGGTACCAAATAGTCGAACGGCCGGTCGAGATGCGCCAGGGGAAGGTCGACGCAGACCCGGGCCACCGGGAGGTGATCCGCGGCCACCTTCGGCGCGCGCGACCGCGCGGCCGGCTGCCGCGGGCTCGATACGCGGGCGGCCGGCGCGCGGCTGGGGCTGCTCAGAGGCTCGCCGCGGCCTTCAGGTCGGCGACCCGGTCGGTCCGCTCCCAGGTGAAGTCCGGCAGCTCGCGACCGAAATGCCCGTAGGCCGCGGTCTGCTGGTAGATCGGGCGCAGCAGGTCCAGGTCCCGGATGATCGCGGCCGGCCGCAGGTCGAACACGTCGCCGATCGCCTTCTCGATGCGTGCCACCGGCACTGTCTCGGTACCGAAGCATTCGACGAACAGGCTGACCGGCTTGGCCTTGCCGATCGCGTACGCCACCTGCGCCTCGCACCGCTCCGCGAGGCCGGCCGCCACGACGTTCTTGGCGACCCACCGCATCGCGTACGCCGCCGACCGGTCCACCTTGGACGGGTCCTTGCCGGAGAACGCGCCGCCACCGTGCCGCGCGTACCCCCCGTACGTGTCCACGATGATCTTGCGCCCGGTCAGGCCCGCGTCACCCATCGGCCCGCCGATCTCGAACCGGCCGGTCGGGTTGACCAGCAGCCGGTACCCGTCGGTCTCCAGGCCCAGCCCCTCCAGCTCCGGGGCGATCACGTGCTCCCGCACGTCCGGGGTCAGCAGCGACTCCAGCGAGATGTCGGGCGCGTGCTGGCTGGAGACCACCACCGTGTCCAGCCGTACCGGCCGCAGCCCGTCGTACTCCACCGTCACCTGCGTCTTGCCGTCCGGTCGCAGGTACGGGATCGTGCCGTCCTTGCGGACCGCGGCCAGCCGCCGGGCCAGCCGGTGCGCCAGGGCGATCGGCAGTGGCATCAGCTCCGGCGTCTCCGAGCAGGCGAAGCCGAACATCATGCCCTGGTCGCCGGCACCCTGGGAGTCAAGTGCGTCCGCGTCGGTGTCCGTACGGCCGTCCGCGCGCATCTCCAGCGCCTTGTCCACGCCCTGGGCGATGTCCGGCGACTGCGCGCCGATGGCGATATTCACGCCGCAGGAGGCGCCGTCGAAGCCCTTCTTCGACGAGTCGTACCCGATGCGCAGGATCGTCTCGCGGACGATCGCGTTGATGTCCGCGTAGGCCTGGGTGGTGACCTCGCCGGCGACATGTACCTGCCCGGTCGTGATCAGCGTCTCCACCGCGACCCGGCTGCGCGGGTCCTGAGAGAGCAGGGCGTCCAGGACACCGTCGCTGATCTGGTCGGCGATCTTGTCCGGGTGCCCTTCGGTCACCGATTCGGACGTGAACAGACGGCGTGCCACAGTGCCCCCTTCGCGGGTTCAATCGAGTTCCCCGCAGTGTAACGGTCGCAAATTGCCCCGCTACCCCGTCTACCGCCCTGGTCTACCGGTCCGTGGTACCGACCGGCTGCTAGCCGGCTGGAGACCTCCGCCACAGGTCAGCCACGAGGTCCCAGACCGCATCGGCCAACTCCTCTTTGGACCGGCGGGACAGCTCGACGTCCGGTCCCCCGTCGGCGCGCAGCACCCAGGCCGCGTTGTCGGGGGTACCGAACCCGAGATCCGGCCCGACCTCGTTCACGACCACCAGATCCGCGCGCTTGCGGACCAGCTTGCGACGCCCGCCCTCGATCGCGTCCTGCGTCTCCGCGGCGAACGCGACGAGTACCTGACCGGGTCGCTTGCGGGAGCCCAACTCGGCGGCGACGTCGGGGGTCGTGGTCAGCTCGATCGTCGGCACGGTGCCGTCGTCGGTCTTCTTGATCTTCTGCGACTGGTACTCGACGGGGCGGAAGTCGGCGGGTGCGGCAGCCATCACAATCGCGTCCGCGTCCGCCGCGGCCTCGACGGTTGCCTTGCGCAACTCTTCCGTCGTACCGACCCGGACGACCGACGCGCCCGCCGGGTCGGGCAGGTCGACGTGTGCGGCGACGACCGTCACCCGGGCGCCTCGAGCGACCGCGGTGCGGGCGAAGGCGTACCCCTGCCGCCCGGAGGACCGGTTGCCGAGGAAGCGCACCGGGTCGAGCGGCTCCCGGGTACCCCCCGCGGTCACCACCACGTGGCGCCCGGCGAGGTCGGACGGTGCCGCACCGCCCCGCGCCATGGCCAGCCGGGCGATCGTGAAGATCTCCCCGGGCTCGGGCAGCCGCCCCTTGCCGGTATCCGCGCCGGTCAGCCTGCCGGATGCCGGGTCGATGACGATCGCCCCCCGCTGCCGCAGGGTTGCCACGTTGGCCTGGGTCGCCGGGTGCTCCCACATCTCGGTATGCATCGCCGGCGCGAACACGACCGGGCACCGCGCGGTCAGCAGCACGTTGGTCAACAAGTCATCGGCGAGCCCGTGGGCCGCGCGGGCCAGCAGGTCCGCGGTTGCCGGCGCGACCACGAGCAGGTCGGCGGCCCGACCCAGCGCCACGTGCGGTACCTCGTGGGCGTCGGCCCACACCTCGTCGGCGACCGGCTGCCCGGACAGCGCGGCCCAGGTCGGCGCGCCGACGAACTTCAGCGCGGAGGCGGTCGGTACCACCCGGACCTGGTGGCCGGACTCGGTGAACAGGCGGAGCAACTCGCAGGCCTTGTAGGCGGCGATCCCGCCGCCTACGCCCAGCACGACCCGAACGCGCGTGTCCACGGCGGGAGGCTCGTTCACGGTCGGGCGATCAGCCCTCGACGGGCTCGGCGACCAGCAGGCCCGAGTTGATCTCGCGCATGGCGATCGACAGCGGCTTCTCCTGCGGCGTCGTCTCGACCAGCGGCCCGACATACTCCAGCAGGCCCTCGCCCAGCTGGCTGTAGTAGGCATTGATCTGGCGGGCACGCTTGGCGGCGAAGATGACCAGCGCGTACTTGGACGAGGTGCGGTCAAGCAGCTCGTCGATCGGCGGGTTGGTGATGCCTTCGGGGTTCGCGACGGTCACGA
>CAZYCD010000028.1:0-33513 GCA_964645345.1 uncultured Micromonosporaceae bacterium | reverse complement strand
GGTCTCGCCGGCCGGCCCGGCGCCGGGAGCGGCCGCGCCGGCCGGCCGCCAACCCGGGTGCCCGAACAGGTACCCGAGCCAGGCGCGCACCGAGCGGGTCGAGCGCAGGTCCCGCCCGATCGCGGCGTACTCGTGAAACGCCACGCGCAGCGGGTTGTACGTGCCGATGTTCTTTGTCAGGCCGTACACCGGCCGCTCGCCCTCGGGCTCGAAGCTGCCGAAGGCGCGGTCCCACACGATGAGGATGCCGGCGAAGTTGCGGTCCAGATAGGACCCCTGCGACGCGTGGTGCACCCGGTGGTGCGACGGCGTGTTGAACGCCGCCTCGAACCAGCGGGGCATCTTGTCGACGCGCTCGGTGTGGATCCAGAACTGGTACAGCAGGTTGAGCGAGGAGGCGAACGCCAGCACCCCTGGGTGCACGCCGAGTGCGATGAGCGGAAGGTAGAACACGAACGAGGTGAAGCCGGTCCACGTCTGGCGCAGCGCGGTGGACAGGTTGAAGCGCTGCGAGGAGTGGTGCACCACGTGCGAGGCCCACAGGATCCGCACGATGTGGTGCGCCCGGTGCGACCAGTAGTAGCAGAAGTCCTGCGCGACAAGGACGACCGGCCAGGCCAGCACGGCGGCCGGCAGCGAGTACAGCACCGCGTCAGGTACCCGCAGCGGGGTCAGCGCGTAGACCACCGCGTAGACCGCGACGATCGGTACCTTCCACAGCGCGTCGAACAGCACGCTGCCGATGCCCATCGTAAGGCTGGTCGCCGTGTCCTTCGCCGCGTAGCCGAGTTCGTCGTCGTCGCCGTGCACCCGGTAGGACACCAGCTCGAGCACGAGCAGCAGCAGGAAGCCGGGGATCGACCAGCTGATGATGGCGGGCAGGTCCTTCACGCCGTACCCCCCTCCCGGGGCAGCAGCGCCAGCGCGATCAGCACCTGCGCGGCGAGGTAGGTGGGCATGACCGCGGCCGACCGCCCGGTGAAGTCCACATCGGACAGCCCGAGCGCGAGCAGCCCGTCGCTGACCAGGAACAGCGCGCCTCCGGCCGCGGCCACGATCCGGCCGGTACCGGCGGCGGACGCGGCCATCGCGGTCAGCAGCAGGCTGTAGACGAGCACCGGTACCCGCAGCCCGCCGTCCAGCCCCGGCCAGATGACCGAGATGAGTACGGCCCACACAGCCAGGTACCCGGCGCCGATCCACCACCGGCGGCGCAGCCCGGCGCCCGCGCCCGAACGCAGGAACGCCGTCAGGTAGCACGCGTGCCCGAGCGCGAAGGCGCCCATCCCGAGCAGGAACCAGACTCCGTCACCGAGCAGCGCCGCGTCGCCGGCCGCGCCGCACAGCAGGCCGGCGACGGGCAGCACCGCCGGACGCCCGGGCCGGGACGCGGCGACCACGAACGCGGCCAGGGCCGGCATCAGCAGCGGCTTGGTGGCCACGTCCCCGGGCCGGCTGCCCGCCGCCGCCGCTACGAGGTTGGCCACCGACAGCAGCCCGAAGACTGCCAGCAACACGGCGGCCGTCCGATTCGGGACGGCGCGGGCGGAGGGCCGGCGCGGGGCCGGCGGGGCCTCGGCAACGGCGGGCGTGTCGGTCATGAGCGGGCAGGCTACCGGCCGGTACCCGTCGGGGGAAGCCCGTACCGCATCCGGTTGACCGTTGTCTGCCGGCGTTGTTACCGTTGTCCGGTAAGACCAGCGCGCCACACCGGCGCGTGGTCCAGGTCGAGAGGCGCTGCGACGGATCCGATCCGCCACGCTCGGCCTGTGACTTCTCCGCAAGGGCGCCTCCCGTCGAGGAGGTGCCCTTCTCCGTTATCCCGGTCGAATCCTCCGCCGTGCGCCGACGGTCCGGCGGTGTCGACCGGCGATGCCGGGCGCCTCCTCACGTCGCAGAGAAGGAGAGCTCCATGGACGGAAGACTGCGAACCGCCGGAGGCTTGACGTTCGCGGTGGCGGACCTGTCGCTGGCCGCGGCCGGACGCCACCAGATCCGGCTGGCCGAGCACGAGATGCCGGGCTTGATGGCGCTGCGCCGCCGGTTCGCCGACGTCCGGCCGCTGCGCGGTGCGCGCATCGCCGGCTCGCTGCACATGACCGTGCAGACCGCCGTGCTCATCGAGACCCTCGTCGCGCTCGGGGCGAGCGTCCGCTGGGTGTCCTGCAACATCTTCTCCACTCAGGACGAGGCGGCCGCCGCCGTGGTCGTGGGGCCGACCGGTACCCCCGAGGAGCCGGCCGGGGTACCGGTGTTCGCGTGGAAGGGCGAAACGCTGGCCGAGTACTGGTGGTGCACCGGCCAACTGTTCGATTTCGGTGACGGGACTGGACCGGACCTGCTCGTCGACGACGGCGGGGACGCGACGCTGCTGGTACACAAGGGGGTCGAGTTCGAGGCGGCCGGCGCGGTACCGGCGCCCACCGGGGACGACCACCCCGAGTACCGGTTGATCCTGCGGACGCTGGCCGACAGCCTGGCCACCGACGGCAAGCGGTTCACCCGGATCGCGAGCGGCCTGCGCGGGGTCAGCGAGGAGACCAGCACCGGAGTGGCCCGGCTCTACAAGCTGGCCCGCGAGGGCAGGCTGCTGTTCCCGGCCATCAACGTCAACGACTCGGTGACGAAGTCCAAGTTCGACAACCGGTACGGCATCCGACACTCCCTTGTGGACGGTCTGAACCGGGCAACCGACGTGATGCTCGGCGGCAAGCTCGCCGTGGTGTGCGGGTACGGCGACGTGGGCAAGGGCGCGGTCGCCGCGCTGCGCGGCCAGGGCGCCCGGGTGGTGGTCACCGAGATCGACCCGATCTGCGCGCTGCAGGCGGCCATGGACGGTCTCGCGGTGCTGCGCATGGACGAGGTCGTCGCCGAGGCGGACGTGTTCGTCACGGCCACCGGCGGTACCGGCGTCATCCGGGCCGAGCACATGGCGCGGATGAAGCACAACGCGGTCGTCGGCAACGTCGGGCACTTCGACACCGAGGTCGACATGGCGGGTCTGGCGCGGGTACCGGGCATCGAGAAGGTCGAGGTGAAGCCGGGTGTGCACGAGTGGCGCTTCCCGGACGGGCACTCGGTCCTGGTGCTGTCCGAGGGCCGGCTGCTCAACCTGGGCAACGCGACCGGGCACCCGAGCTTCGTCATGTCCACCTCGTTCTGCAACCAGACGCTGGCTCAGATCGAGCTGTTCACCCGACCCGACCGGTACCGCGGCGAGGTGTACCTGCTGCCGAAGCACCTGGACGAGGAGGTTGCCCGGCTGCACCTCGACGCGCTCGGCGCGCATCTGACCGAGCTCACCAAGGCCCAGGCCGAGTACCTCGGCGTGGACGTGGACGGCCCGTACAAACCGGAGCACTACCGGTACTGACAGACCTCGACGGGCGGCCGCCGCCGACCGGCCGCCCGTCGAAGTACCGGGTTGCGGCCGCACCGTCGGGTACCGCATCATTGAGCGCGTGATTCACTCCTGCCGGAAGGGCGTGTCCGCCCTCGCGCGTTGACCGCGCCCGCGCGGCACAGTGCCGCCGCCGTTTCCGAGATCCTCCCGAGCCGCGCACACGCCATCGAGTTGTGGCATCGCGCCGCCGCCATCCGTTCGGAGTGGTTGGCCTGTGGACTGTCCGCCGAGCCGGCCGACCGGCCCGCCGCCGAGGGGGCGATCGCCGGCATCTACGCGCGGCTGTCCCGTCCCCGACCCCGCTTCGTCTGGGTCGACTCGCCCCGCGAGGCCCTTTCCTGTATCGCCGGTGTGGCCGGACTGTCCACACTGGATGACCTGTACCGGTGGGTGAACGGCCGGCCCCCGCCCGGCGATCCACCGCTGGCGAGCGACCTGGCGGCCGACCGCTGCGTGCTGCGCAGCGCGCTGGACGCCTGCCTCCCCACGTCCGACCCCAACCCGCCGCCGCCGAAGGTCAAGTCGCCCAAGGAGAAGAAGGAACACCGGCCCTGGCCGGTCCTGCCGCCGCTGCAGGCACTGGACCTGGGGGTGCCGCTGCGCGAGGTGCTGCGCCAGGGCGTCCGGGAGGCGCTGCGCACCAGCCTCGCCGACGGCTTCTACCATCCGGTCCGCGTGGCCCTCGCCCAGCATCCACAGTCGATGCCGGTGTGCTGGTACGGGCAGCAGGAGTCGTGGTGGGTCGGGTACCACGACGTGGTGCGCCGCATCGGCCTCGCCCGGTACCCGGCGGCGGAGGCGGGGCGCCTCGCGGACTGGGTGGCGGTCGCGCGCTCGTGTGGCTGGTGGTGGCCGGGCGAGGACGTCTGCGTGGTCGTGGAGCGCCCGGTCAGCGTCCAAACTGAGCCGGTGCCGGGCTCCTGGCACGGCGAGGTCCGCCTGCGCACGGACTGCGGACCGGCCGTTGAGTACCGCGACGGCTGGCGGCCGGGCTCCGGACGCGGCTGGCCGCCTCAGGCGGTGTTTCGGCCGCCGTCGACCGGCTGTCCTTCACGCACCACCGCTGGTACCGATAGTGGATCGCCGACAGAAGGCGGCCCGAGACCCGCGCGCGGCGGGTGACCCCGGACGCTGGGGCGCCTGCGCGGCGCGTCAGGCAAGCAACGACAGGGCCAGCGCGCCGGCGATCGCCAGCCCGTAGCCGGCAGCCGCCACCGCCACCGTGCGCACCCGCAGCCGCTCCGGCCACGGGGTGCGGGCCAGCAACCAGGCGACCGCGGGCAGCACGAGTACGCCGTGCAGGCTCACCGCGTGCACTGGCTTGAGGAAGCCGCCCAGTTGGTAGGCCAGTTGCTGGTGGCCGGTGTTCACCAGGGTCACGCCGCGGGCAATCATGACGACGCCCGAGGCGAGGCCGATCAGCAGCGTCACGAAGCCGGCCCGCAGCGCCAGCCGCATGCTCGGCGCCTGGTCGGGATCCCCGCGCAGCGCGGCGACGGCGAAGACGCCGAGCGCTACGACCAGGACGGCGCCTCCGATCGCGAGGATCGCGGATACCGAGCGGTTGGTGGGGCTGGTCATGTTGAAATGCGACGGGACGCCGCGCCAGGCCTGAAGTGTGATGCCACCGACCTCAACCACGCAGTCGGCGGCGAACACCAGCAGCAGCGCGGTGCGCAGCCTCGCGGGCAGCCGCAGGTACGAGGTGACCCAGGTGACGGTGGCCAGGGTCAGCCCGAAGGACAGGCCGAAGGTGGTCGGCTTGCGCCAGGAGACCGGGCCCGCCCACCTGCCGCCGCGGACCAGGAAGACGCCGAAGTGGAAGGCGCCGGCGACGATCAGCGCGGCGGCGACGACATAACAGGCTCGCTCGGCGGTGCGTGCGGTCACGCACCCAAGCCTGCCGCCTGGGACGGTACCGGCGCGTCGTCCGGGGAGCGGCTGTGCGGGTACGCCCGGGGAAGTAGCCGACGGCGCGCCGGTACCTGAGGTTACGGCCCTGTTGCGGCAGGGTATGAGTGGGCGCCGGTGCCCCGAGGAGGTAGTCATGTCGTCAGGAACGGTGATCGGAATCGACATCGGGGGTACCGGCATCAAGGGCGCGCCGGTCGAGCTCGCGACCGGCGCGCTGACCACCTCGCGGATCAGGCTGCTGACCCCTTTGCCGGCCACCCCGGCGGCGGTCGCGGGCGTGGTCGCCACGCTGGTCGAGCAGCTCGACGTCGCCGGGCCGATCGGCCTGACCCTGCCCGGCGTGGTGACCGGGGGAGTGCTGCGCACCGCGGCGAACATCGACAAGGAGTGGCTCGGGCTGGACGCGGTCGACCTGTTCGGTACCGCAACCGGGCGCCGGGTGGCGGTCGTCAACGACGCCGACGCGGCCGGGGTCGCCGAGGTGAAGTTCGGTGCCGGGGCGGGTCGCCCGGGCGTGGTCATGATGGTCACCCTTGGTACCGGAATCGGCAGCGCCCTGTTCGTGGACGGCGCGCTGGTACCCAACACCGAGCTGGGGCACCTGCACCTGCACCACGGTGACGCGGAGGACTGGGCGGCGGACTCGGTGCGGGAGCGCGAGGACCTGTCCTGGGAGGAGTTCGCCCACCGGGTGGAGCAGTACTTGCAACTGGTGCACAAGCTGTTCTGGCCCGACCTGATCATCGTCGGCGGCGGGGTCAGCAAGAAGGCGGACAAGTTCCTGCCGCTGATCCACGTCGACACCGAGGTGGTACCGGCGGCCATGCAGAACGATGCCGGCATCGTGGGCGCCGCGATGATCGCGCCGGCGGCGGCCTGAACGACACCCCGGACGGCACGGCCCCCGCCGCCGGGCGGGGGCCGGTGCTACGGCAGCGCGGCCTGGACCCGTCCGTCGACCACCCGCGTGCGCAGCATCGGCTGTCCGGTTGCGGCCGGACCGTGGACGACGCCGCCGTCCTCGAGCCGGAAGGTGCTGCCGTGCCAGGGGCACACCACACAGTCGACGCCGTCGACCTGAGTGACCTGGCCGTCGCCGAGCGGGCCGGTGTTGTGCCCGCAGTGCTCGACCATCACGTGCACGTCCTCGCCCTTGCGGCTGACGAGGACCGGCGTCTCGCCGACGTGCGCCACGAGCGGCTTGCCCTCGGTCAGCGCCGAGAACCCGCAGACGTCCTGCCACCCCTGCGGTACCCGGTGCAGCAGCGGGGCGGCCTCGTTGACGCTGGCCGCCTGCCGGTACGCGAGGTGCCCGCCGATGTACGCGCTGATGCTCAGCACGCCCAGCCCGGCGTAGGACAGCCGCTTGCCGAGGGACTTGCGGCCGGTCAGCCGCGCGGCGAGGGATCCCGCGTACAGGCCGACCGCGACGACGTTGGCCGCGGCGTGCACGAGGCCGACCCGCCGCTGCTCGGGCGTCAGTGAGGACCAGTCGTTGACGCCGGTGATCGCCGCGGCGGGGGCGGTGGCCGTGCCGACGCCGATGAGGATGGTCGCCGCCGGAGTGCCGCCGGGTAGGGCGTCCAGGACACCCGCGCTCGTCCAGGCACCGTACGGGACGGTGATCAGCGCGGGATGCAGGGGATGGCCGAGCCACACGCCGTGCAGCAGGTCCGCCAGCCGGCCGCGGAAGACCGCCTGCGCCCCCTTGAGAAGCGGGTCGCCCACCCGGTCCAGCCCGCGCAGCCGCTCCACCCGGTCCAAAATCCCCCACAACGACATGAGACCCAAGTTACTCCGCGATTAGTACGCGGACCGCCGGGTCTGCCATGTCGGCTGCCGCAGAACGGTGATCCGGTCGCCGGTCGTGTCCACGCGCACCCGGCCGCGCCGCCCGCGCCGCACCCGGAGGTCGAACGTCGCGCCGCCGACCTGTACCCCGAGCAGGTGCAGGTCGGGCAGCCACTCCGGCAGGTGCGGGTCGACCAGGACCGTGCGCAGCGGCGCGAAGGGCCGCATGACGAGCAGCGCCTGTACCAGCGCCACGATGCTGCTGGCCGACCACGCCTGCGGCGAGCAGGACCGCGGGTACACGCCGGGGTGCGGGTGCTCGTCGTCGCGGGGCAGGCCGCTGAGCACCTCGGGCAGCCGGCGGCCCTCGAACAGGGCCGCCGCGGCGAAGGCCCCCTCGGCCACCCGGTGCAGTTCGGCGAAGCAGCCGTAGCGCGCCAGCCCGAACCCGATGGTCGCCGCCTCGACCGGCCACACGCTGCCCCGGTGGTAGCTGAACGGGTTGTAGGCCGGATGGTCGGCGGACAGCGTGCGCACGCCCCAGCCGCTGAACATGTCCGGCGCGAGCAGGCGGCGGGCGATCACCCGGCCCAGCCGGTCGGGCACGATGCCGGCGGCCAGCAGGTGACCGTCGTTGGAGCCGACCGAGCGCACCTGCCGCTTGTCCGGTCCCAGCGCCATCGCGTACGAGCCGCGCTCGGGCATCCAGAACGCCGACTGGAACCGGCGGCGCAGTGCCCGCGCGCGGGCGAGCAGGCCGGCCGCGGTACCGGGCTCGCCGAAGGCGGCGAACACGTAGGCGGCGTTGCGCAGGGCGGCGTAGTGGTACCCCTGCAGTTCGCTGCTGGCCACCGGGTTGTCCACATCGTTGCCGTACTCGTCGACGATCGCAGTGTCCGAGTCCTTCCAGCCCTGGTTCTTCCCGCCACCGGCCGACCGGCGGTGGTACTCCAGGAAGCCGTCGCGGTCCTCGTCGCCGTACCGGGACAGCCAGCCGAGCACCGCCCGGGCCGCGGGCAGCAGGTCGCGCACGGTGTCCCGGTCGCCGGTCCAGGACAGGTAGTGGCCGAGAAAGACCAGGAAGTCGACCGGCGCGGCCCAGTCGCCGTAGTAGGCGGCGAACGGGTCGATGCCGAGCACCGAGACGGGCCCGAGGTGAGCCTGGTGCAGCAGCTTGCCCGGCTGCTCGTCGCGCCAGTCGTCGATCCGGCGGCCGAGGTGTGCGGCGTTGAGGCGCAGGCTGTCGCGCAGCATGGTCGGGCCGGCCAGCAGCGCCTGCCAGGAGGCGGTCAGCGTGTCCCGGCCGAAGAACTCCTGGTAGGCGGGGAGCCCAGCGATCGGCGCGGCTGGTCCCGGCGGCTGGCCGAGCGGGAGGGCGGCCAGGTCGTCGACCGCGACGCTCCATGCCGTGGCGATCGCCAGGTTGGTGCTGCGCAGCCGGGTCACCTCGTGGTCCAGCGCCGCGCGGGCGCGCCCGGCCGCGTCGTCCGTCTCCGCGTACCGGCCGGCCGGGGCGGTCAGCCGGCGCCCGTCGAAGACCGGCTCCACCACCAGATCCAGGCCCGCCCGGCCGCCCGGCTCGACGGGCAGCGTGAGGCTCAGCTCCCCGGCGGCGTAGGCCACCGGTACCGGGGTCTCCACCCTGATCGACACCGAGCGGTCGAGGTCCGGATGCGCGTACACGAGCCGCAGCTCCTGGCGGCCCGCATCCCACTCCTCGACCACCTCCGCACACTGCTCCCGTCGGCCGAGCGCGGACTCCACGGAGTCGGCGAAGTCGCCGCCGAGGGTGAGGCCCAGTTCCACCTGCGTCGGCTGCGCGGCCCAGCTGTGCACGGTCAGCCGCGACCGCAGCCCGGGGCCGACGAACCGCTCCAGCGTGAGGTACAGGCCCTCGGACGGAAGGGTCTCTCCGCCGCGCAGCTCGGCATAGGACAGCTGGGCGTGGGCGCCGACGCAGGCGGTGCTGAACGCGATGGGTTCACGGCCGTCGATGGTGATCCGCTCGTTGTGCAGCACCCGGGTGTTGTTGGCGTAGAACCCCTGCGGTCCGGTACCGCCGATCCGCCCGTGGGCGTCGGTGACCAGCGTGCTCCAGCCGTTGGCGAGGTAGCGCAGGTCGGGACGCACCAAAAGGTCGTGGACCCGGCTCATCCGGGGCTGCTACCCGGGCGCGGCCGGTGGAAACCGGCATACTCCAGCAGGTGCTGGTGGTCGGCGAGGTACCGGAGGCGGGCGGCCGCTGCGAGGGTCGCGGGCCCGTCCACAATGGACCGAACCGGGCCGGCACTCGTCGATCGTGAATGCCCGACGTTCGCACCCTCACGTTGGGTGCCATTCTCTCTATCCACGGTGACTTTGACACTTTCACCAGGGCGGGGCGGGGTGAGAATGACCGTGACAGGGCGCGAAAGGAGGAACACGTAATGTCACTTGAGCGCGGAGACGCGCCAGACCCGTACGACATCCTGCCGCCCGTACCCGCCTTCGAACTCACCAGCCCCGACATCGCCGACGGACAGCAGATCGGTACGCGGTTCATCCACGGTTCGGTGGGCGGAGACAACCTCAGCCCGCAGCTACGCTGGTCCGGATTCCCAGCCGAAACGATGGGATTCGTGGTCACCTGCTTCGACCCCGACGCCCCCACCGGCAGCGGCTTCTGGCACTGGATGCTGGTGAATGTGCCGCTCGGCACGACCCGGCTGCAACGCAACGCGGGCGCCGGTCAGGGCGCCGGCGGCGACGTGCCGTCCACCTCGTTCCACGTCCGGAACGACTTCAACGAACCCCGCTATGACGGACCGGCGCCACCGGCCGGGGACAAGCCGCACCGGTATGTCTTCGCGGTGCACGCGATGGACGTCCTCGAACTGTCCGTGGACAGTTCGGCGCAGGCCGCCTTCGTCGGCTTCAACCTGACCTTCCACACCATCGCCCGCGCCGTGCTGCGGCCGACCTTCCAGCTTCCGGCATCCTGATTGCGGCTCATCCCGGGCCGCGCCGGTGCGGGCAGGCCCGGGCAGGGACTGACTGAGCACTCCGTCTGGAAATCGTCCACTGCCGCGCATGACGCAGGGCATCCGACCGACGCTCAGCCGGCGCCGATCGAGATGCTCGCCCAGACGGCCTTCCCGTCCACCGTGGGCCGCGTCCCCCAGTCGTCGGCGAAGGCGGCCACCAGGTGCAGGCCATTGCCGGACTCCGTCGGCTGCCCGTCCGGGCGCGACCGCAACAGCGGCGGCCGCGGGCTGCCGTCCTGGACCACCAGGTGCACACCGGTACCCGTCCGGGCCACCACCAGCCGCAGCGGCGGGAGGCCGTGGGTGACCGCGTTGGCGGACAGTTCGGACACGACGAGCGACGCGGGGGGTACGAGGTCGGCCAGCCCCCAGGCGCGGCAGGCCCGTTCGACCACCGTGCGGCCCTGCGCCGGGGCGGACCGGTCGTCGGGCAGCGCCTCCGCGAACCGGTCGGCCAGGGCCGCCGGGGTGGTGGCCGCCGCCCGGGCCGTCTCGGGCGTCGGGTACAGCGGGGCGAGGTCGAGCCGCTCCAGGCGCCGGGCGAGATCGCCGGCGGCCGCGGCCAGCAGCAGAGGTACCGGCGGCAGCCCGCCACCGGCGGAGACGATCGAGGCGAGCATGGCCTCGTCACCGACCCACAGGGCGGACAGGTCCAGGACGACGGCGGCGGGATACTCGGCGAGGCACCGGAGCAGCCCGTCGCGCAGGACCGGTGCGGACGCGCCGTCCAGCCGTCCCCGCGGTGTGAGCCTGTTCACCGGTCCCTCCCGGTCGACCTGCCAGGTAAGCCCGGCCGGATCTTCCGGTGTGCGGTCCACGCCGGTGGAACCGCCGTCGTCCAACGGGTCTCACCTCCAACGGTGACCGCTCGTCGCCCTGCGCGATGCGGCCCCCCTACCCGCCGGGGGGACGCGCCAATCCTCGGTGACCCTTCCGTGACCACGCGGCGCACGATGTCGCCTTGACGCGAGGCTATGACGGGTGGGCGGACCGGCAACCGCTGCGGCGGCCCGGTCTGGGCCGGCGGCGGGCCGGCCGACGGCGGGTCCGGGCGGCCCCGGTTCAGCGCCGCGACGTCCACCGCGTGCTGCCCGCCCCCGGACGACTTCGCGCTGACCCCCACCCAGCCCGCCCAGACCCTGACGGCCGGCGGCTCGGCGACGTTCTCCGTGCACAGGCGCGTCGTGTCCGGCCGGCCCGGCCCGGTGACCCTGCACGCCACCGGGCTGCGCACCGGCATGTCGGCCATCTTCAGCCCGGCCACCGTACGGCCCGGCCAGGGCGCCACGATGACGGTCAGTACCACCGCCGCCGCCCGCAACGGCGGCTACCCGCTGACCGTCGCCGGTACCGACGCCGGCGCGACCGAGTACGCCGCGGTCGGGGTCACCGTGACCGGCGGGGTGGACATCGCGATCGGCGGCCTGTCTGTGGCCGACGCGCCGGAGGCCGCGCTCTGGTCGGTGCAGCCGGGCCTGTCCGTGGGCCAGGGGGTCAACACCGACGCCCCAGCCGTCAAGTTCACGACAATACCGGTGGAGGTCGCCGGCGCCCCCTGGATCCGCACGCCCAACGCATCCCGACCGTCCACTGTGGATCCCTTGGTGACCTTCACCGTGAACGTCGACGCGACGGTCGCGCTAGCGTTGGACACCCGGGTCGGCCGGCGGCCGTGGATGGATCCGTCCTGGGTGGACACCGGCGTGCAGCTCGTCGCCCTCGACGGCAGCACGTACCGGTACCTGGAGGTGTTCGAGAAGCCGTTCCCCGCCGGAACGGTCGCGCTCGGCCCCGAGGCCGACCCGACCGGGGCCGGCGCCATGTACGTCGTGGCGGTGCTCTAACTCGGTTGCAGCTCGGTGACCGTACCGCCGGTGATGGTGACGGTCGGGTTGTGCCCCGCGCCGTACTCCACCGTGTACTCACCCGCCGCGAGGCCGTAGTAGACGGCACAGTAGACGTTGGAGTCGGGCAGGCGGCGCTCGCGTACCTCCGCATGGGTACGGGCGCCGCCGGCCGACAACGCGACGATCTCGATCTCGTCGCCGTGCCGCTCGGGTCCGGTGTGGACGATCAGCGCCCCGACGTCGCCGCCCAGTTCGAGCATGACGGTGCCCGGGTCCGAGGCGCCATGGCGATGATTCTTGTCCACTGTGGACTCCCTCGGACCGTCGAGGCTCAGGACGACGGCGTGTGGTACCCGTCGTAGGGCAGGCCGAGGTACGGGAACCTGTCCAGGAACTTCGACGTAACGCTGTTCGGTGTCAGCCCGTCGGTCAGCCCGCCTGCCGCTGCGTCCGGCGTGAACGTCTTGTCTACCAGCGGGAAGGTGACGCCGGCGATCGCGCGCAGCTCGATGGAGACCACGTCGTCCGTCGGCCGCCTGCCGTTGGGGAACCCGGCCAGGTCGCTGCCGAGCAGACCGAAGATGCTCGGGCTGCTGCTGGGCGGGATCGCGGTGTTCAGCCGGAGCATGTCCGCCTCGACCGGGCCGGTGAAGTTCTGGAAGCCCGGGATCAGCCCGGCCGGTATGCCGGTGAGCAGGATCGCGAGCAGGTCGGTGCGGGGCTTGCCGCTGGCGTCCAGCGCGGCGAGGTTGGGGAACACGCCGGGGTACAGCGGCGGCAGCAGCCTGGCCACCTCCGGGTGCAGCACGAAGTTGCTGAACTGCTTGTCGTCGGCCGGCTGCTCGTGGTTCCACCGGTCCTTCTTGCCCAGCGGGATGATGACCTCGTTGACCAGCGGGTTGCCCAGCCGGGAGACCTGCAGGAACGGGCCGGTACAGACGTCGTCGTCGCTGTTGTGGTCGCGGACCTTCACCTGCTGGCGGCTGGCGCTGGTCCACACCCCGATCACGTTGCGCGGGTCGTCCCGCCGCTGCCTGCCGTACCCACCGCCGACGAGATCCCGGGTCGGGACCTGCAGCGCAATGCTCTTCACGTTGATGTTGTTGAGAGCGTTGACGCCCGGGGCCGGCTTGTGGAACACGTTGAGCCCGAACTGCTCGTGCAGGTTCTGGAACGGGCGCAGGTTCAGCAGGTCGAAGATCGAGCCGAGGTCGACGTAGAAGCCGTCGGCGCGCTGCCCGGCGAACACCTTGGCCCCGCCGGCCAAGGTGTGTACCGCGGCCATGGCCAGCGCCGGGTAGTTCGGCGTGGAGAGCGGTCCGATGTTGTCGGGCGGGCAGGCCAGTCCCGATGCCAGTATCCTGCGGTGGCCCATGCCGTCGACCCTGGTCACCGAGTAGAACTGGCGGCTGTTCCAGTTCGGGCTGTCCAGGCTCAGGATCGGCCCGGTGTTGTAGAGGAAGGTGTTCCGGTTGCGCAGCCTGGTCTCGAAGCGGAACTGGTAGGTGATGTCGGCGCGGGCGTCGCCGTTGTTGTCGATGTGGATCTCGTAGAGGACGTCGTCACCGAACGGGTAGAAGTTCGGGCCGCCCGGCGGCTCCTGCAGCGGTAGGTAGTTGGCGATCAGAGTGACCTTGTCCGGCTGGTCCGGGCTGACGAACGCGTAGAGGTCGGTGCTGTCGGCGACCGGGTCCTTGGAGATCTCCGGCGCTTCGCGATGCGATGACACGAGTACCCTCACAGGCTTCTGTTGGTCTGGTCAGGATCGGCGGCCCGGGCGATCCACTCGGCCAGGGCCCTGTCGAGAATCTGGATCCGCTCGGTACCGCGGAACACGTCCATCGCGCCGCTGGCCAGATCCCGGAGATGGACCACCACGGGGCCGGCGGTCTCCGCCGCGGTGCCGCCCGCGGACGGCGCGGACGTGGCGGCCGCCGTACCGGCGGTGGCCGTTCCCGCCACCCCGGTGACGACCACCGCCGCCCCGGCGCCGGCCGCCGAAGTCAGCAGGTGCCGACGCGAGATCGATCCAGCTGGCGAACCCTTACCTGCTCTCATAGTGAGCTTCCCTCCTCGGCCGGACGGCGTCCCTGCCCGTCCTGTACCAGGAAACGGACGCGATCAAGACGACGACGCGAGAAGCACGCAAATACACCTATACGTGTCATACCGGCAGGCCCGACCCGGCGTCGGCGGCGCTCAGCCGCCCAGCCGCTCCCGGGCGAGGAACTTGGGCACGCACAACCGCCACGCCTCGCTCACCAGTTCGGTCATGTAGGCGTGGTCCAGCCGCCCCACGTGGCAGCAGACCCAGTGGAAGCGCAGATCGGAGGGGCGGGGCAGGAAGAACGTGTCCGGTTCGGCGGCGACCAGCGCGTCGCGCTCCTCCTTCGGGTACCCGAAGCCCATCGTCGCCTCGTCCCGGGAGAAGGCGCAATAGACGATCGACCCGACCCGGAACTTGACCCGGTCGTGAATCAGGTGCTCGGTAGTGCGCGGCAGGGTCAGCGCCAGTGCCCGGACGTCGGCGACGGTCACCATGCCGGCACGGTACCGCCGCCCTCCGACAGGAACAGCGCGCGCGAGCGGCGAGGAGCTGCCACTGTCGGACCATGGGTACCGAACCGCTGCCGCTGGTACGCCCGATGCTGGCCACGCTCGGGCCGCTGCCCCGGGCGCCCGGCTGGGGGTACGAGCTGAAGTGGGACGGGGTCCGCGCGGTCGCCTACCTGGAGCGGGGCCGGCTGCGGCTGATGTCCCGCAACGACCGGGACATCACCGTGTCCTACCCGGAGCTGGTCGAGCTGCTGGAGGTGCTGCCGCGCGGCCAGCTCATCCTGGACGGCGAGATCGTGGCGCTCGGCTCCGACGGGGCGCCCTCCTTCGGGCTGCTGCAGCAGCGGATGCACGTGGTGACGCCGAGCCAGGTCCTGCTGTCCCGGGTACCGGTGCGGTTCTACGCCTTCGACGTGCTGCAGCGGGGCGGCCGGTCGCTGCTGGACCGGCCCTACACCCGGCGCCGGGAGGAGCTGGACGCGCTCGACCTGGAGCGTTCGGACGTCGCGCAGACGCCGCCGAGCTGGACCGGTGACGCCGGCCCGGAGGTCATGGAGGCGGCGCGGGAGCAGGGCCTGGAGGGCGTCGTCGCCAAGCGGCTGGACTCGACGTACCAGCCGGGCCGTCGCTCGCCGGCCTGGGTCAAGACGCCGCTGAACCGTACCCAGGAGGTGCTGCTGTGCGGCTGGAAGCCGGGCGGCGGGCGGCGCGCCGGTACCCTCGGCTCGCTGCTGCTGGGCGCCTACGACGGCGAGGGCCGGCTGCGGTACCTGGGCGGCGTGGGTACCGGCTTCACCCAGCGGATGCTCGGCGACCTGCTGGACCTGCTGCGCCCGCTGGCCCGGGACACCTCGCCGTTCGACGAGCCGGTACCCCGGCCGGATGCCCGCAACGCGCACTGGGTGCAGCCGCGGGTCGTGGGCGAGGTCGAGTTCCGCTCGTGGACGCCGGACCGGCACCTGCGCCACCCGTCGTGGCGGGGTCTGCGGCCAGACCGCGAGCCGGCCGAGGTCACGCTCGCGGCGACCTGACCCCGGGCCGGCACTCGGCGGCCGGCCCTCGCCGGGCGGCCGTCAGCCAGGATCCAGGTGTGCGGGTCGCGGGCGGCATCGCGCATGGCCGCTTCTCGTTGCGCACGTGGGCGACGCGCCAGTCCTCGATCCACCGCCCGGTCAGGGGTCGCGCTGGCGGCGGTGCGTCACGCTGCTGCTCGGTGATCGTCGTCATCGTCGGTCCTTCGCGTCGGGCCTCGCGGCCACTGGTCAGGGTGCCGACGTTATGGAAGGCCGGTTGCCCCGGCGTTCGCCGCGCGCAACGTGCGGGAAACCAACACCGCACCGCGCTGCCGGGCGGTCTGTGAGGTCACGGGAGCTGGCTCAGGTACCTGCGCAGGGTGCCGTCGCGCAGGTGCGCCGCGGCGTCCGCCGGTACCAGCGGCGCCACCGTGTAAAGGTGCGCGTCAAGCAGGTCGAGTACCCCGCGCACCAGACAGGAGGCGGCGGCGTACAGCGCGGCCCCGTTGACGTACCGGTGAACACCGCGACCGCGTCGGGTACCTGCGCGCGCAGCCGGTCCACCCAGCGCCGCACGAACCGTTCGTCCACAACCGGGGCGCCAAGCATGGCAGACCCGGGCGAAGCGGGTCTCCGATTTGATTCGGCACCGCTGTCCGTCACGCGCGGCGCGAAGGAGCGGGGCTAGGTGTCCTCCGGACGCTGATGGCAGCCGTTTGCCCGCTCCGGTCCCGGGTAACCGCACCGCGTGAGGTACGACGACCAACCCAAACCGCCGTTTCCCGAACAGAACCAGTCGAGGCCGGGGCTGGACGCCCGGATGGATCCCCGCCCGCACAACCAGGCGCCACGCCTGACCGGGTCGGGCAAGCTGGCCGACCAGGTGGCGCTGATCACCGGCGGGGACAGCGGGATCGGCGCGGCGGTCGCCGTGCTCTACGCCCGGGAGGGTGCGGACGTTGCGATCGTCTGCCTGCCCGAGGAGGTGGAGGACGCGGGCAACGTCAAGGACCTGGTGGAGCGGGAGGGCCGCGACTGCCTGGTCATCACCGGCGACATCAAGGACTCCTCGTTCTGCCGGGAGGCGGTGGAGCGGACCGTGGCCGCCCTCGGCCGGCTGGACATCCTCGTCAACAACGCCGCCGTGATGTACCAGCACGAGTCGCTGCGGGACGTCACCGACGCCGAGCTGGACGAGATGTTCCGCGCCAACGTGCTGGGCTACTTCTACATGGCCCGGGCCGCGGTGGAGCACCTGCCGTCCGGCGGTTCAATCGTCAACTGCGGCTCGGTGGCGGGCTTCGAGGGGAACCCGAACCTCATCGGGTACGCGGAGACCAACGGCGCCATCCATACCCTGACCAAGTCGCTTGCGACAAGCCTCGTGGAGCGCGGGATCCGGGTGAACTGCGTCGCACCGGGTCCGGTGTGGACACCCCTGAACGCGTCCAGCCGCAGCCCGCAGCAGATGGCCGGGTACGGCGCGCAGGTCGACCCGGTACCGCTGGGGCGGCCGGCGCAGCCGGAGGAGATCGCACCAGCGTTCCTGTTCTTCGCCAGCAACGCCGACTCAAGTTACATCACCGGCGAGGCACTGGCGCTGTTCGGCGGCTCGGTCCTGGCTCGCTGAGCCCCGGCGGGCGGCGCCACCCGCCGCCGGCCGAGCCCGGTCACAGGATCTGCTGCTCCTCCAAGTCCAGCCGGCGCTGCACGGCCTGCAGCGCCTGGTCGCCGATCTCACCGCGCCGCCACATGCGCACCGACTCGTCGCGCTCCAGCCGCAGGAGTTCGCGCCTCGCCTCGGTGTAGCTCGCCGCAGCCACCACCGCGACGTCGACCAACTCCGGCAGGTGCTCGTCGTCCGCGCCCGGACCGAGGGCCGCGTGCGCCCGCCGGGCCCGCTCCTCCAGGTCGTGGCGCAGCCGCTGCTCCACGTCCTCCGGCAGCGTGCCCTGCGCGGCCAGCTGGTCCAGCCGCAGCAAGGCCAGCCGGGCGGTGGTGTGTTCGGCGGCCGCCTGCTCCATCGCCGGTACGTCGTCGGTGATCCCGGCGAAGTGCAGCCGCCGGCTCAGCCAGGGCAGGCTCAGCCCCTGCACAACCAGCGTCGCGACGATTACCACGAAGGTGAGGAACAGGATGAGGTCGCGGCCGGGGAATGGTCCACTATGGACAGTCAGCGGGATCGCGAACGCGGCGGCGAGCGACACCACGCCGCGCAGCCCCGCCCAGGACACCATGACCGGTGCCTGCCACGGCGGGAACGGGTCGCGGGCGCGGATCCGCCGGGGCAGCCGTTGCAGGTACGTGGTGGGCAGGATCCAGGCGAAGCGCACCAGGATCACGGCCAGCGTCACCACGGCCGCGTAGAGGACCAGCTCCCCGGGGGCGTACCCGTGCAGCCCGGCGAGGATACCGCGCAGTTGCAGCCCGATGAGCGCGAAGACAATGCCCTGCAGCAGGTACGCGATCATCTCCCAGACCGCCTGGCCCTGCAGCCGCGTGGTGCTGGACACGATCAGTGGAGCGGCCCGGGCGACCACCAGCCCGGCGACGACCACGGCCAGTACCCCCGAACCGCGCAGCCACTCCGCGGCCAGGTACGCGGCGAACGGGGTGACCAGCGACACCGTGTTCTCGGTCAGCGGGTCGTCGGTGCGGCGGCGCAGCCATACCACGAGCGATGCGACCGCCAGGCCGACCGCGGCGCCGACGGCGCTGACCTGGAGGAAGGACAGCACGGCCCGGCCGTAGGAGAAGGAGCCGGTGACCACAGCGGCGATCGCGATGCGGTAGGCGACCAGGGCGGTCGCGTCGTTGAGCAGGCTCTCGCCCTCCAGGATGGTGACGAGCCGGCGGGGCAGCCCGACCCGGTGCGCGATCGCGGCGGCGGCCAGGGCGTCCGGCGGCGCCACGACGGCGCCGAGCACGAAGGCGGCGGCCAGCGGCAGCGCCGGTACCACCAGGTGCGCCAGGTACCCGACGGCCAGCGTGCTGGCCAGTACCAGGCCGACCGACAGCCAGACGATCGGGCGCAGGTTGGCCCGCAGGTCGCGCAGGCTGGTGTCGATGGCCTCCGAGTAGAGCAGCGGCGGCAGGAACCCGACCAGTACCAGTTCGGGGTCGAGGTGGTACTGCGGTACCCCGGGCACGAGGCTGGCCAGGATGCCGGCGACCACCAGAGCGATGGGCGGCGGCACCCCGATCCGGCGGGCGGCCGACGAGACGGCGGTGGCGCCCACCACCAGAGCCAGTGCCAGTACCACGCCTACCTCCCGGATGCCCGCGCGCCCGCACGGGGGCAACGCCCCATGGTCGCGCCGCCTTCCCGAGCGAGCACAGTCGCGGGTGGCGGACTGAGCGCAGCCGGAGCCGGGTTGTGGCGGAGGCGAGCACAGTCACAGGTGGCGGACTGAGCGGGTCAGCGCGTGACGGCGGTACCGGAGGCCGCCGCGACCCGGTCGAGCGCGGTCGCCAGCAGGGCGTCCACCGGATCCCTGGGTACCCCGGCCCGGGAGGCCCACTGCTGAGACCACCGGTACCGGAGGGTGACCGCCAGCTCGGTCCGGCCGGTACCGGACTCGGCGAACCGGACGGTACCCTCGTGCGGCAGCCAGCCGTTGTCCACGCGCCAGGCCAGCAGCAGTTCGGGGATGTCGCCGACCATCTCCACCGTCAACAGCCGCTCCACGCCACCCGGCTCCGGTACCGACCAGCGCGACCAGGTGTCGTCCACGGTCTCCGCCCGTACCCGCGGCCCCAGCAGGTCGGCCACCCGCCGCGGGTCGCGGAACAGCCAGTAGATCCGGGTCCGGTCGCCGTCGACCACGATCCGGCCGGCCGCCTCCCGCTCCTCGTAGCGGCCGGCCTCCACCCAGGCGCGCCGCCGCCGGCGCATGGCGCGCAGGGCGGCCACGGTCACCGCCGCGCCCAGCAGCACCTCCCCGGCGCGCACGAACCCGTCCGCTCGACTCATGACGGTGCCCTACCCCGCGCGCCCATCCGTCACACCGGTCGGTGGATACCGGTGCGGGGAGAGTCCCGCCCGTTTGGGCGGTTTGCCGGCGGGTACCGCCCGGTCATGTTGCGTGGTTTGTTCTACGGCGCCGCCGCCGGTGCGGCCGGTACCACGGCGCTGAACACGGTGACCTATGTCGACATGACGATGCGGGGCCGGGCGCCCAGCAGCATCCCGGAGCGCACGGTGGAGACGATCGCGCAGCGGCTGGGCCGTCGGGTGCCGGGCGAGGGGGAGGTCCACGAGCACCGGGTCAGCGGGCTGGGCGCGCTGTCCGGCATCGCGACCGGCGTCGCGGTGGGCGCGGCCGTCGGCTTGCTGCGGGCGGTGGGCGTGCGGCCGCCGGCCCTGATCGGTACCGTCCTGGTCGGCGCCGCCGCGATGGCGGCCAGCGATGTGCCGCTCGCCGGGCTGGGGATCAGCGACCCGCGCACATGGTCGAGGACCGACTGGATCAGCGACATCCTGCCGCACCTGGCCTACGGCGCCGTCACCTGGCTGAGCCTGCGCGCGCTGACCCGGCGCCGCTGAGCACAAACGGGCGCCCGCCGCTGGCTTGTTGTCGACCGCATCGGAGGCTCCTCGGCCGGTACGGGCGCCGTGCCGTGCCGAGAGAGCGCGTTCTGCGGGAGTCCGGCTCACCGGATCCGCAGGGGTGTATAAAAGCACCCTAGTTGTCATTTTCGACAACGTCAGATCCTTCGGCCGCGCCACTGACAGGAACCCTGCGGCTGGTCAGGGTATTTGTTGTCTGATGCAGCATTTGCTGAGGTAGTGATCGACTCGCCGGGCCCGGCCGCCCATCCCATCGACCGGGCCCGATGGGTACCGCGGCTTGCGAATCTGGAGCGCTCTCGCGGCCGGGTGCGCTCCGGCTCGTTTGCCTGCGGTACCGGCGGGTACCGGCCCGCCCATGGGTAGTCCGGGCGCGCAGGCACGGGTGGACGAGCGGTCCGGAGCCCGGTGGCGCTCCGGACTCAACGCCCGCAACACGCTGCTGGTCGTCGCGATCCTCGGCATCCAGCTCGGCTTCATCGGCAGCTACCTCGGCGCCTTCCACAACCCCAGGCCGCACCGGGTGCCGCTGGCCGTGGTGGCCCCCGCCGGTACCCCGCCAGCGGCGGCCCAGCAGGTCGTCGACCGGCTGAACGCGATCCCCACCGGGCCACTGGACGCCCATCTGGTACCCGACGAGGAGCGGGCCCGCGAGGAACTCGCCCACCGCAAGGTCTACGGCGCCTTCCTGCCATCGGCACAGGGCACGGACCGGTTGCTGGTCGACAGCGCGGCCAGCGCGTCCGTGTCCCAGGCGCTCAGCGAAGTCCTCAGCCAGATCGAGCGCGCCAACCAGAGCCAGGTGACCGTGGTGGACGTCATCCCGGCCGGTACCGGCGACGCCCGCGGCCTGTCCGCCTTCTACCTCGCGGTGGGCTGGATGCTCGGCGGGTACCTGGTGGCCACCGGGCTGTCGATCAGCCGCAGCGCCCGGCCGGCCCACCCGCCCGCGGCGGTCGTCAGGTTGGCCGCGCTCGCCCTCTACGCGGTCGCCTCCGGAGTCTTCGGCGCGATCGTGACGGTGCACATCCTCGGCGCGTTCTCCAGCCACCTCGTGGCACTGTCCGCCCTCGGCGCGCTGCTGGTCTTCGCGTCCGGGGCGTTCGCCATGGCGCTGCAGGCCTGGACCGGCGTGGTCGGAGTCGGCCTGACCGTGGTGATCCTGGTGGTGCTCGGCAACCCGAGCGCCGGGGGAGCCTACGCCTGGCCGCTGCTGCCGCCGTTCTGGCGGGCGATCGGGCCGTGGCTGCCGCCGGGCGCCGGTACCACGGCTGTCCGTGGCATCATCTACTTCCACAATGTGGGAGTGGCCGGGCCGGCGCTCGTGCTCGCCGGGTACGCGGTGGCCGGTACCCTGGCCACGCTCGCCGCGGCCGTGCTGGCCGACCGCCCCCGGCGGAAGGAACCATCGACTGCTCAGTGACGCTTGTGTCTATCGTTATGGCTGTGATCTCGAGGCGTTCACTCATCCGGGCAAGCGGGCTGGCGGCGGGCGTGGCCGCGCTGACCGGACCGAAGCCGGCCGCGGTCGTCCCCGCCGCGCTCTACACCCCGCCGTCGCCGCGGCAGCGCATCGACCTCACCACCGGATGGCGGTTCCTGCGGTCGGACGCGACCGGCGCGCAGGCCACCTCGTTCGACGACAGCTCCTGGTCGGTGGTGTCCGTGCCGCACACCTGGAACGCACTCGACGGTCAGGACGGCGGCGGCAACTACTACCGGGGCACCGGCTGGTACCGGCGGCACTACACGCCGCCGTCGAGCCTGGCCGGAAAGAAGCTGTGGCTTCAGTTCGCGGGCGCGAACCAGACCTCCGACGTGTGGGTCAACGGCGTGTCGCTCGGCCAGCACAAGGGCGGGTACGCCCGGTTCCGGTTCGACGCGACCGGCGCGCTGAAGCTGGGGCAGGACAACGTGATCGCGGTGCGGGTCAGCAACGCCAACGATCCGGGGGTACCGCCGCTGAGCGCCGACTACACGTTCTTCGGCGGCATCTACCGCAACGTCAGCCTCCAGGTGACCGACCCGCTGGGCATCAGGATGCTCGACTACGCCGGCCCCGGCGTGTACCTGCGCCAGCGGGCGGTCACCGCGACTTCGGCGACGGTCGACGTGACCACCCGGACGTGGAACAACAGCGCGTCCACCCGCAGCGTGGCGGTGCGCGTGGTGGTGACCGACGCGGCCGGCAACGCGGTCGCGGACGCCACCACCGCCTCCCGGAGTGTCGCGGCGTCGACCGGGTTCGACGTCACGCAGACGGTGACGATCGCGAACCCCCGCCGGTGGCAGGGCAAGGCGGACCCGTACCTCTACAACGTCAACGTGGAGATCCACGACACATCGTCCACTGTGGTCACCGACGTGGTGACCGAGCGGCTCGGGCTGCGTTCGTTGCGGGTCGATCCCGACAACGGCTTCTTCCTCAACGGGGCGCACCTGTCGCTGCACGGCGTCAACCGCCACCAGGACCGGCTGAACCACGGATGGGCGATCGGGGACGCCGAGCACACGCAGGACTTCGACATCATGGACGAGATGGGTGTCAACGCCCTGCGGACCGCGCACTACCAGCAGGACCAGAAGGTCTACAACCTGGCCGACGAGCGCGGGTACGTGGTGTGGGCGGAGATCCCGGTGGTCAACTCGATCACCGACAGCAGCGCCTTCACGGCCAACGCCACGCAGCAACTGCACGAGCTCATCAAGCAGAACTACAACCACCCGTCTATCGTCTTCTGGGGCATCGGCAACGAGCAGGGCAGCGACGACGCGGCGACCAACGCACTGCTGCAGACCCTGAACGGAGTGGTCGCCGCCGACGACCCGGACCGGCTGTCCACCTACGCGCACAACGGTCCGATCACCAGCGGGCTGGTCAACCACACCAAGGTCAACGGGTACAACCGGTACAGCGGCTGGTACTCCGGCTCGTACACCGACTTCGGACCGTTCTGCGACAACCTGCACAGCAGCCAGCCGACCCGCAGGATCGGGATCAGCGAGTACGGCGCCGGGGCGAGCATCATTCAGCACCAGGAGAACCCGCCGAAGCCGGAACCGGCGTCGAACTTCCACCCCGAGGAGTACCAGGCGATCCTGCACGAGTCGCACTGGTCGCAGATCAGCACCCGGCCGTACCTTTGGGGTACGTTCCTGTGGAACATGTTCGACTTCGCCTCGGACGGCCGGGCCGAGGGGGACACCCCCGGGCGCAACGACAAGGGCCTGGTCACCTACGACCGCGTCACTCGCAAGGACGCCTTCTACTGGTACAAGGCGAACTGGACGGCGACGCCGTTCGTCTACATCACCAGCCGGCGCTGGACGTCGCGGACGGCGGCCGTGACGACCGTGAAGGTCTACGCGAACGTGGACTCGGTGGTGTTGCGGCTCAACGGGGTGCAGCTCGGCGCTGCGAAGACATCGACCAACCACGTGTACTCGTGGGCCAACGTCACGCTCGCGCACGGAGCCAACACGGTCCAGGCGACCGGTACCCGCGGGACCGCCACGTACACCGATACCGTCACCTGGAACCTGGCCTGAACACGGCGCCGCCGCACCGTCCGGTGTGGACGGTGCGGCGGCACGTCGGTCCGCGGCTCAGACGGTCGCGGGGATCCTCTCCTGCTCCGGCGCGGCGAACGACCTGGTCTTCGGCGTCAGCAGGGCGTGGGCGAAGCCGGCGATGGCCAGCAGGAGCAGCAGCCCGGCCGCGAGGTAGGCGACCACGGCCGCCTGCGCCGCCTTCTCACCGAAGACGCTGAACCCGTACGAGGTGAGCAGCAGCCCGCGCAGCGTCTCGCCGGTGAACAGCGTGTTGCGCTGGGTGGTGATGGTGGTGAGCTGCTTCTGCAGGTCGCCCAGGTTCGGGTCGTTGTTCTTCTGGGCGGCGGTCACCTGGGCCTGCAGGGCGCTCTGCGGGGCGCCGAGGTCGGCGTAGGTCTGGCCGTTCGCGATCCCCTGGAGGTGCAGCCCGATGAACTGGTTGGCGTAGCACTCCGCCTGCTTGCCGGTGGTCAGCTTCTGCCCGGCGTACTGGATCAGGCACGGCGCCTTCTTCTCCTCCTCGGTCAGGGTGGCGGCCGACTTGAAGGTGATGTGCTGCTGACCGAGCTGGTCGGCGACGTAGTTCCTGGCGAAGTTGGCGTTGCTCGTCATGACGATGCCGACGATCAGGAGCAGCCCGGCCAGGACCACCCCTCCGGTGCTGAAGAGAATGTCCAGCGTGCGGCGCTTCATCTGATGCTCCTCGGTGTGGTGGACGCTCCATGTCGTCCGCTGAGGAAATCGTCGCCGGGGCGCGCCGCGTGCAGCAGAGGTCAAGGCCCCGGGGTACCCGGGACCTTCGGCCCGGATACCGGCCGGCATTCAGGCTCTGGAGGTCGCCCTGGCGCCGGCCCGGCGGACACCCCGAGCATTGCGCGGTCATCCGGTCCCGGGTGCGGGTCGGCAGCAGTGCCGTGGCTTGAGGCTCGGGTTCGTCGAAAGTCGTTCTGACCGGCGACTCAGCCCACGATGAGCCTCACCATGCCACGGATCGTCGGGTTGAGGTAGAAGTCGCGCAGCGGTACCGGCGGCAGGTTGCGGGTCCGTAGGGCGGTGTTGAGCCGGACGGCGAGCAGGGAGTTGCCGCCGAGTTCGAAGAAGTCGTCGTCGATGCCGATGGTGTCGCCGAACAGTCCGGCCCAGACGTCGCGGAGGCGTTCGGCCAGGTCGTCGTCCTCCGTCGGCTCGCTGTCGGGAGTCGGCCCGGTGGACAGGCTGGGCGATGGTAGGCGGGTCTTGTCGAGTTTGCCGTTGGTGGTGAGCGGGAGCGCGTCCAGCGCGGTGATGGTGGCGGGGACCATGTAGTCCGGCAGGATGGCGGCGGCCCGTTTGCGTAGCCCGGTGGTGTCGGTGCCGTCCATGACGACGTAGGCGTCGATCCGCGCTCCGGCCGGATCGTGCGGGTCGTCCTGACGCGCGATGGTGGCGGCGGCGTGGACGTCGGGGTCTTCCAGGAGTACGGCGCGGATTTCGTCCAGTTCGATCCGGTAGCCGCGGATCTTGACCTGGTTGTCGATGCGGCCGAGGTGGTCGAGGGTACCGTCGGGGTGTAGCCGGCCGAGGTCGCCACTGCGGTACATCCGGCCGCCGGTGTGATGCGGGTCGGGGAGGAACCGGGCGGCGGTCAGGTCGTCGCGGTTGAGGTAGCCCTGGGTCACGCCCGCCCCGCCGACGTAGATTTCCCCGGCGACACCTGGGGGCAGCAGGCCGCCCCGCTGGTCCATGACGTAGAGGTGTTCGCCGGGCAGGGCGGTACCGACGGATCGGGACGCGGCGGCGGCGTGCCGGCGCAGCACGGTGGTCTCGGTGCTGTGCACGGTGGTCTCAGTGATGCCGAACATGTTCACCATGCGGCAGACCGTTTCCGGGTACCGGTCGAACCAGGGCAGCAGCATCGGCGCGTCCAGCGGCTCACCGGCGAAGACGACGAGCCGGGTCGACAGGTCGTGGCCGGTGAGCGCGACGGGCAGGAGTTGGCTGAACGCGGACGGGGTCTGGCTGAGCACGGTGACCCGCCGCTCAACCAGGAGGCGGTGGAAGACTTCGGGGTCGCGGGTGGTGGCGTACGGCACGATGACCAGGCGGCCGCCGTTGAGCAGGCAGCCCCAGATTTCCCAGACGGACACGTCGAAGGCGATGGAGTGGAACAGGGTCCACACGTCCTGCGGGCCGATGCGGTACTCGTCGCGGGTGGCATCGATCAGGCTGGTCACGCAGTGGTGGGGGACGATGACCCCTTTGGGGCGGCCGGTGGAGCCGGAGGTGTAGATGAGGTACGCCGGGTCGGCCGGGGTGACCTCGCTCGTTGCCGGGGTGGTGCCGGCGTTGGTGAGGTCGTCGGGGCTGACCGTGCGCGACGCCGGGTGGTCGGGCATGCGGGTGACGACGAGGCGCAGGTCGGCGTCCTGCACGGTGTACGCGAGCCGGTCGGTGGGGTAGGCGGGGTCGGTGGGTACGTAGCTGGCGCCGGCCTTGAGGATCCCGATGACAGTGATGACCAGCTCGGCGGAGCGCTCCAGGCACAGCCCGACCCGGTCCCGGTCGCGTACGCCGTGCGCGCGCAGGCCGGCGGCGATGCGGTCGGACTGCTCGGCAAGCTGCCGGTAGGTCAGCTGGGTGTCGCCGTCGGTCAGCGCGACCGCGTCCGGGGTACGGGTGGCGACCCGGCGGAACGCGTCGTGCAGGCAGACCGGGGTGCTGACCAGCGGTCGGGTGGGCCGGCCCAGCGCGACCACCCTGGTGGTCTCCTGCTCGTCCAGCAGCGTGATGGCGTCGACCGGCGTGGCCGGCGCGGCGCGCAGTTGCCGGTGGACGTGGGCCAGGTGCCGCAGAAACTGGGCGGCGATCCCGGGTGCGACGTGGCTGAGTAGATGGTCACCGCGCAGCCTGAGTCGCCCGTCGGCCACCTGTTCCAGGCCGATCGTGAACGGCAGCGCGGGGTCCGGCCCGCCGGTCACGAAGCCGACCGGGGCGGCCCGGTCCACAGTGGACGCTACCGCCCCGTCACCCCCGTACCGGCTCACCGTGACCGCCAGCGCCCTCAACCAGCCGGCCGGCTCCCGGTCGGTGCCCCGCGGCAGGTCGAGCAGCGCGGTCGCGCGGCCGGCGGCGCCCGGCTCGCCCAGCCCCCAGTCGGGCCTCACCGCACGGCCCTCTCGATCAGGCGCAGCAGCGGCGCCGAGGACTCCGTCAGGTACATGTGGCCGCCGGGCAGCTCCGCGTACCCGAAGTCGCGACCCGTGAACTTCGCCCACCCCATCGCCTCCTCGGCACTGACCAGCCTGTCGCCGGTACCCCGCAGCGCCGTCACCGGTACGGGCAGCGGCTCCCGGGTACCGGGCCGGTAGTCCTCGTGCATCTGGATGTCGGCCCGCAGCGTCGGCAGGATCATCTCCCGCACCTCCGGATCGTCCATCGCGGCGTGGTTGAACCCCGCGAACTCGGCGACCCGGGCCAGGAACTCCGCGCCCGGCAGCCCGGTGGCCCGCTGCTGCCTCGGCGCGTCCGGCGGCGGCGAACCGCTCACGAACAGCCGCACCAACTCCGGGCCCGAGGCGCCGGTCAGCCGCACCGCCAGCTCGTAGGCCAGCACCGCGCCCAGACTGTGCCCGAACAGCACCACCCGGCCGGCGCCGTTCAGCGCCGCCGGCAGGGCCGCCGCCAACTCGTCCACCGCCGCACCCACCTCCCGGTGCGGCTCCTCATCGATGCGCCGCTCCCGGCCCGGCAACTGCAACGGCACGATGCGCAGCCGGCTGTGGAAGGCATCCGAGGACCACGGCCGGTAGAAGGACGCTCCGGCTCCGGCGAACGGCAGGCAGACCAGGGCGGGTTGGCTCACAGGGCCTCTCCTCGCATCGATGTAAGGGGCTCTCCCGGCGGCGAGCGTACCGGCGCGGTACCGGCGCACAGTGGCGGAAATCCGGCTGGAGCGTCGATCCGAGCCGCGGCGAATCGCACCTCATCGGGTCAAGCGGGTACGAGACGAACGGGGCAATATAGGGAAAGTATGGATTTCGAACCGCGGGGGCGCCGCCCGGACCGACCAGAAGACCTCGGCCGCGCCGTTGTGGCCGAACGCCGCGCCGCGCCGTACCGCCTGGGCGCGCAGCGTCTCGCGGTAGTCGCCGGCACCGCGGCGCAGGTCAGTAGCCGGTCCGGCGCCCGGTCGCGCAGCAGCACGGCGATCGCGGCGGCCACCTCGCGCCCCAGGTCGGCTTCGTCCACAGTGGACCCGGCCAGCCGGTCACGGCTGTCGATGAGCCAGTCGCCGGCCCGGTCGCGGCGGTACAGCACGTCGAGGAACGGCCCGATACCGCGAGCGCGCCCAGCGCGCCGACGGCCACGCGATCCTCCGCGCGCCGGTGGCCGACCGGGTCGTCCGGCAGTCGCCACTGTTCGTGGACGCGCCGTGCCGTCGCGGAGAACGGACCGGCCCGCGCGCCACCTCCGTCCACAGTGGACGCCGGTACCGCGCAGCCCCCCCGGCCCCGCGGTACCGGCGTTCGATGGTGTGAGACGTTGATTCGGTGGTCTGGAACGATAGACCCGCCGGATTTGGCGCGGCAACGTCCGGCGACCCGTCCCGGCCGGCCCGCGGCTCGCCGCACGCCCGCTGAGCAGCGAAAACGGGACAGCCGGATCCGTTACAGCCTGTGGTGTGAGTGTGCACATGCTGCGACTACGGGAGGGCGGCCGGGTCGGCTGGAACGCCCTTTGCCGCTACCGCGCCGCGGCCGGTTGCCCCGCGGCCGCCGGCTCGGCAGGCCTGCGCCGAGTCGCCAGCCGGCCGCGCACGGCGAGGGTCGCCGCGACGGCGGCGGCCACCGCCGGGAGCCCGACAACGGCCGCGTTGGGCGCGCCGAACAGCTTGAGCGCGCTGGCCAGCAGCACGACCACCAGCGCGGCGCGGACGAAGCCGCCGGGCGCGCGGGCGGACAGCCGCGAGCCGAGCAGCACGCCCGGTACCGAGCCGATCAGCACGGCGGCCGTCAGGTCGAGCCGCAGGTCGCCGAAGAACGCGTGGCCGATGGCCGCCGCGGCCACTAGCGGGATGGCCTGCACGAGATCGGTACCCACGAGGTCGTTGGCGCGCAGCGTCGGGTACAGGGCGAGCAGTACCACGATGATCAGCGAGCCGGAGCCGACCGAGGTGAGCCCGACCACCAGCCCGCCGACGGCGCCCAGGAGAGCGGTCGGCAGCGGTCGCACCACAATGGGCTCGCCCGGTGCACCGGTCGCGGCCCGGCGCCGGGACGTCCACGCCTTGACGACCAGCCCGGCGGCGGCCAGCACGAGTGCGCCGGCTAGCGCGTACTGGACGCCCTGCTGGACGGCGTGCGCCCGGCCGAGGAGGCGGGTCAGCAGCACGCCGAGGAAGGCACACGGGACGCTGCCCACGCACAGCCAGCGCACCAGCGCCCAGTTGACGCTGCCGTTGCGGGCGTGCACCAGGCCGCCGAAGGGCTTCATCACGGCGCTCGCGGCGAGGTCGCTGGAGACCGCCGCGAGCGGCGGTACGCCGAAGAAGATCACGAGGATGGGCGTCATCAACGCGCCGCCGCCCATCCCGGTCAGCCCCACCACGATGCCCACGCCGAAACCGGCGAGAGCCAGCACCGGATTCATCCGGCCAGTCTGCGGGTACCGGCCGGCCTTGTCCACTTTCCCTCCCGGCTTGGTCGACAAGCTCACGCGGCCGGGCGCCCGTCACGGTCGGCTCGCGATACGGCGGACAGGGACTGACCGTTCCGCCGTATCGACGGCATCCGGGGTGTGCGAAGCTGCGCGCAGTCTCGCGCATGGGCTCCGCTGGAGTCTTCCGTGGCCTGGTTCATCGGCCAGTCGCTCGTGTTCATCGTGGTGGCCTTCGTCGTCGGGGTGCTGGTCGGCTGGCTGTGGTGGGGCCGGCGCGACGAACTGGCCGAACACCCAGCCGTACCTGCCGGCCGATCAGCTCGCGGTCATCCAGAGCTACAAGAACCAGGGGATACCCGTGGTGGTACTGCTCGTGCTACCGCGCCCGTACGTGATCACCGACTGGTACAGCTCGGCGAACGCGCTCGTGGTGACCTACCGGGGCCGAGTCCACCCAGGTGGTCGGCGCGCTGCTGATCCTCGGCCTGCTGGCCGCGCCCGCCGGTGCGGCGTCGCGGCTGTCGATCCGGCCGCTGTCCGCCCTCGGCCTGTCCGCGGGGATCGCGGTGGGCAGCGTGTGGGTGGGCCTGGCGGCGAGCTACCTGGTACCGCAGATTCCGCCGAGCTTCGCGATCCTCGCGGTGGCGACGGCGACCTACGCGGCCGCGATCGCCGCCACCCGCCCGCGGCGCACCCGGGTCGCGACGCCGTAATTCGTTGCGCTCAAGGGACGGTGATCCGGGACTACCGCAGCGAGCAGGTCAAGGGACTCAGCCAGGAGAGCACCGCCCGCGTCCCGATCCTGCTGGCCGGCGTGGCGGTGCGTTGGCGGCATTGGAGGGATCTGCAGAATTTCCGCCCCCATGATTCTGCTCTGCCGTCCAACGCCTGGCTTTCCGGCGACTCGAAGGTCGGCATTCGACGCCGGCCCCGAATCTTGAGGCGGGATTTTCTGTAGCAGCGTCCAATGCCGCCAATGACGGGCCGGCCGGTCGCCCGGGTCGCGGGCGGCGCCGGGTCGCTGTCGGGGCCGGCGAGCAGAATGGGAGCGTGACCACACCCCGGGTGCTGCGGCGGGCGCGCGCCGCCGTCACCGTGTTGTTCCTGCTGTACGGCGTCATCCTCGGCACCTGGACCTCGCGGATACCGGCGGTGAAGCACCGGCTCGGGCTCAGCGACAGTGCGCTGAGCATCGGGCTGCTGGCCTTCGCGGCCGGCGCCATCGTCGGCATGCAGGTGTCCGGCCGGCTCGTCGACCGGTTCGGCAGCCGGACGGTGATGGTACCGGCGGTCCTCCTGGACGCCATGCTGCTGGTCGCCCCGTCGCTCGCCGGTAACCTCGCGGTGCTCGCCGGCTGCCTGGTCGCGTTCGGCGCGGTGCACGGCACGCTCAACGTCGCGATGAACGTCAACGCGGTCGAGGTTCAGGCGGCCTACGGCCGGCCGATCATCTCGTCGTGCCACGCCGTCTACAGCGTCGGCGGGTTCCTCGGCGCCGGGATCGGCGGGCTGTTCGCGGGGGCCGGGCTCGGCGCGGGTACCACCTTCGCCGCGGTGGCGGCGGCCGTGCTGGTGGTCGCGGCGGTCGACCGGGTCGCCGTGCTGCCGCGCGCGGCCGTCGCCGGACCCGCCGTCGAGCCGGCCGCTGTCGAGCCGGCCGCTGTCCAGCCGGCCGCCGCAGGACCGGCGGCCAGGGTCGGCCTGCTCGCGCCCGGCGTGCTGCTGCTCGGGGTCCTGGTGTTCTGCTGCCTGGTCGGCGAGGGCGCCGCCGCCGACTGGAGCACCGTGTACCTGCGGGACAACCTCGGCGCCGCCGAGGGCGTGGCCACGCTCGGGTACGCGGCGTTCTCGGTGATGATGGTCGCCGGCCGGCTGGTCGGCGACCGGCTGTCCGCCCGGTTCGGACCGGTGGCGCTGGTGCGCGGCTGCGGAGTGCTGGCCGCCGCCGGGCTCGCGGCCGGCCTGCTGGTCGATGCCCCGGCCGGCGGCATCATCGGGTTCGGCTGCCTGGGCGCCGGCCTGTCGTGCATCGCGCCGCAGGTCTTCTCGGCCGCCGGAAGCCGGGACCCGGCCGTGGCCGGGCAGGCCATCGCCCGGGTCGCCGGGCTCGGGTTCCTCGGGTTCGTGGTGGGGCCGGTGGTCATCGGGCTCGGCGCCCGGCTGGTCGGGCTGCCGCACGCCCTGCTGATCCCGGCGGTACTGGCGTTGTTCGTCGCGCTGTGCGCGGCCGCGATCCGGCCCGCCCCGCGGCCGCAACCGGCGCCCGCCGTTGGATGATGGCGGCGTGGAGCTGAGCACTGTCGCCGGCCTACCAGCGTTGCTGGGCGGCCGGGCGCCGGCCGAGGTCGACCGGCCGCTGCTGACCTACTGCGACGACGCGACCGGCGAGCGCCTGGACCTGTCGGCGTCGGCCCTGGCCGGCTGGGCGTCCCGCACGGCGGGCCTGCTGCACGAGGGGTGCGGGCTGGGCGCCGGCGACCGGGTGGCCGTGCTGCTGCCTCCGCACTGGCAGACCGCGGCGGTGCTGCTCGGCGCCTGGTCCGCGGGGCTTGCGGTGTCGTTCCGGCTGGCCGCGACCGCCGGCCTGCCGCCGCGGGGGCTCGGCGACGGCGAGCCGCTGGACGCGGTGTTCGCCGCGCGCCACCGGCTGGACAGCTGGCTGGAGGACGTACCCGACGCCCGGCACCGGTTCGTCCTGGGCCTCGGCCGGGACGCGACCCCGCTGGACGAGGTACCCGACGGGTACCGCGACTTCATCGCGGAGATCGGCCGGTACCCCGAGAGCCTGCCGGGCTACGCACCGCTGCGGCGTACCGACGCGGCGACGGTCGACGGCACCACGTTCGGCGAGTGGGGCTCGGTGGCGGCGGAGGTTGCCGCCTCGCTCGACCTGTACCCGGGGGACCGGCTGCTCGTCGACGCGGGCGAGCACGAGCATCCGTACAAGTGGCTGCTGGCCCCGCTGGCGGCCGGCGCCACGATCGTGCTGTGCGCCAACCTCAACCCCGCAACGGTCGAGACCCGCGCGGCGGCCGAGGGCGCCACGCGGGTCATCGGCCCGCGGTAGGGCGTCAGAACAGAGCCGAGATGCTCTGCGTGTGGACGTCCTGGTTCGGTGCGGTCGTGCCGGGCTTCCCGCGAAAGTCCGTCCAGCACGGGTGTGCCACGAGGTCGGCGCCCATCGCGATCGCGCTGTAGTCGCCGATGAACACGCCCTGCAGGACGTTGCCGGCCGCGTCGGTACCCACGAACTGGATGCTGGGGTCGGACGTCTGCGTGGTGATCCGGCGCACGCCGCCGAACTGGCCGCCCCATCCGGTCGACCACGCGTAGTCGACGCCCGTACCGTTCGGGTCGAACGCCCGGGTGTAGTAGGACACCGCCACCCGGTCGGCGACCACCGCTACGGCCCGGGAACCACTCGTCGGCGCCACTGCCCAGCTTCACCGGCTTCGACCAACTCTGGCTGCCGTGCTTCGAACCGACGACGAACACGTCCCCGTTGGTCTTGACCGACGCGCCGGCGGCCGAGTTCTGGCCGTTGCGGTCGTCGGCCCAGGTGATCCACAACTGGTCGGTGAGCCGGTCGTAGGCCATCTGCGGGAAGCTGTTGAGCCGGAAGTGCACGCCGGTCAGCGTCGCCGGGAAGTCGAAGTCGCTGGACACCTCCTGGTTGCGGAAGGTCCGGCCGCCGTCGCGCGAGGTGGCCACCACGACCGCGTCGTGGTCTCCCGCGTCGGCGCACGCGGCCGTCTTGCACACCGACGTCTCGTACGCGACGTAGAGCGTGCCGTCGTTGCCGACCTGCGGGTTCGAGCCCGACGCGAACGGCGTGATCCCGCCGTTGAACCCGGTCAGCGACCGGGGGCCACCCGGCTGGGCGCCGACCAGGTACGGCCGAAGTTCGTCGAGCGTACCGACATGATCGGCGACTCGAGGTAGTTGCCGTTGCTGTCGAAGGTGAACTTCGTCCAGGTGACGTACACCGTGCCGCTGACCGGGTCGGCCGCGATCCACTCCTTGTCGTTGAACACGTCGGTGGGTACCGGCGTGCCGGCCGCGGTGACCCCGTCCAACTGCAGGATGGCCGGGTCGCCCCAGGTGAGCCCGCCGTCGTGCGAGACGGACACCGCCAGGCCGCTGGCCTGCTGGGAACCGTCGGTCGGGATGACCCGGCTGAACACCAGGTTGGCGTAGTAGACCGTGT
>CAZYCD010000027.1:0-33678 GCA_964645345.1 uncultured Micromonosporaceae bacterium | reverse complement strand
CGCTGGCCGACCTGATCTTCACGGACGTACCGGGCCGGGTCGCCAAGAACCTGCTGCAGATGGCGGGCCGGTTCGGTACCCGCGACGGCGGCGTGCTGCGGGTCACCCACGACCTGACCCAGGAGGAGCTGGCCCAGCTCGTCGGTGCCTCCCGGGAGACCGTGAACAAGGCGCTCGCGGACTTCGCCTCCCGCGGCTGGCTGCGGCTGGACGGCAAGTCGGTCATCATCCTCGACCCCGAACGCCTCGCGCGCCGCGCTCGGGTTTGATGGTGTAGCGAGCGGAGCAGCGCCGCCGCGCCCTCTGGACTGAGTCGAGGCGCCGGGCGCAGCGCGCCGCGCGGTGGCGAGGGAACAGGGCGCATGAAGGCCGGCGCCACGCAGAAAGCCAAAAACAATCAGCCTTGACTGTTTGTTTGGCGGGCGGCAGGCTGTCGGTGTGCCGACGAGGGTGCCGCAGCAGGAGCGCAGCCGGGCCACGCAGCGGCGGCTGCTGGAGGCCACCGTCGACTGCCTCGTGGAGCACGGCTGGTCGGGTACCACGACCACGCTCATCGCCAGCAAGGCCGGGGTGTCCCGGGGCGCCCAACTGCACCATTACCCGACCAAGGCCGCGCTCGTACTCGCCGCCGTTGAGCACCTGTCGATGCGCCGCGCCGAGGAGATCCGCACCGAGGCCGCCGCGCTGTCGCCGGGCGATACGGACCGCGTCATCGACCTGCTCGCCGCCGCTTTCACCGGGCCGCTGTACGTCGCCGCCCTCGAGGTCTGGGTGGCCGGGCGTACCGATCCGGCGCTGCGCGCCGCGCTCGTGCCGCTCGAGGCCCGGGTCGGGCGGGAGCTGCACCGCCTCGCCGTCGATCTGCTCGGCGCCGACGACCGCCGGCCCGCCGTCCGCGAGGCCGTCCAGGCCACCCTCGACCTGCTGCGCGGGCTCGGCGTAGCCAACCTGCTCAGCGACGACACCCCGCGCCGGAGAGCGATCCTCGCCGCGTGGACCGGCCAGCTCACCGAGATCCTGAGGGGTACCGATGGTTGATCTGTCCGAGATCCTCACCGACCTGAACGAGGAGTCCGCGGAGCTGGACCGGCTCGTGGCCGACCTGCCCGCGGCGGATTGGCGGCGGCCGACCCCCGCGCCCGGCTGGACCGTCGCCCACCAGATCGCGCACCTTGCCTCCACCGACCAGGCGGCGATCGCGTCCGCCACCGACCCCGACGAGTTCGGCCGCTGGCTGGGCGCGGCGGCCGCCGACCCCGACGGCTTCGTGGACACCGCCACCGAGCGCGCCCTCGCCGAGCCGCCGGAGCTGCTGCGCCGCTGGCGGGAGGGCCGCTCCGCGCTGGCGGCCGTACTGGCGACGGCACCGAAGGGCGCCCGGCTGCCCTGGTTCGGTACCAGCATGTCGCCGGCCTCCACAGCCACCGCACGCCTGATGGAGACCTGGGCGCACGGCGAGGATGTGGCCACCGCGCTCGGCCAGCTCCGGCTGCCGACCCGGCGGCTGCGGCACATCGTGCACCTCGGGGTACGCACGATGGCCCACAGCTTCCTGGTACACGGGCGGCCGGCACCGGACGCGCCGGTCTTCGTCGAGCTGACCGGGCCGGACGGCGGCACCTGGGCCCTCGGGCCGCCGGATGCGCAGAACCGGGTCACCGGGCCGGCGCTGGACTTCTGCCTGCTGGTCACGCAGCGCGGGCACCGCGACGACCTCGGGCTGGAGGCGACCGGCCCGGTGGCAGACGAGTGGCTGGACGTGGCACAGGCGTTCGCCGGCCCGCCCGGCGCCGGCCGGCCACCGCGGCGCAGGCTGCCCGCGCAGGCCACCGGCTCCCCGGAGGCGGCCGGGGAGGCAGCGCGGTGATCCGCATCGGCAACGCGTCCGGCTTCTACGGCGACCGGTTCGCCGCGTTCCAGGAGATGCTGACCGGCGGCGAGCTGGACGTGCTGACCGGCGACTACCTGGCCGAGCTGACCATGCTCATCCTCGGGCGGGACGCCGCGCGCGACCCGTCGCTCGGGTACGCGCGGACCTTCCTGCGGCAGATGGAGTCCTGCCTCGGCCTGGCCCTGGACCGGGGCGTGAAGATCGTGGTGAACGCCGGCGGGGTCAATCCGGCCGGGCTGGCCGGGGCCCTGCGCGAGCTGGCCGGCGCCTTCGGCCGTACCGCCGCCATCGGGTACGTGACCGGGGACGCCGTGGACCGGCCGGGGGCGGTGACCGCCAACGCCTACCTCGGCGCGTTCGGCATCGCCGAGTGCCTCAACGCCGGCGCGGACATCGTCGTGACCGGCCGGGTCACCGACGCGTCGCTGGTGGTCGGGCCGGCGATCGCCCGGTACGGGTGGGGCCGGGACGACTACGACGCGCTGGCCGGCGCCACGGTCGCCGGGCACATCCTGGAGTGCGGTACCCAGGCGACCGGCGGGAACTTCGCCTTCTTCACCGAACTGGCCGACGTCACCCACCCGGGCTTCCCGATCGCCGAGATCGCCGGGGACGGTTCGTGCGTCATCACCAAGCATCCCGGTACCGGCGGAGCGGTGACGGTCGAGACGGTGACCGCGCAGCTGCTCTACGAGATCGCCGCGCCCGAGTACCCGGGGCCGGACGTCGTCGCCCGGTTCGACACGATCGCGCTGAGCCAGGACGGTACCGATCGGGTGGCGGTCGGCAGGGTACGGGGCGCACCGCCCCCGCCCACGCTCAAGCTCGGCGTGAACCGGCTGGGCGGCTTCCGCAACGGAATGACGTTCGTGCTGACCGGGCTGGACATCGAGGCGAAGGCGGCGCTGGTACGCGCGCAGCTGACCGAGGCGGTCGGCGCGGAGGGGCTGGAGTTCGAGCTGGCCCGTACCGACCATCCCGACCCGGACAGCACCGAGACGGCCAGCGCCCTGCTGCACGTACACCTCAAGGACGCCGACCCCAAGCGGGCCGGGCGGGCCTTCTCGCAGGCGGCGGTCGAGATCGCCCTCGGCTCGTACCCGGGCTGCCACCTCACCACGCCGCCGGGCGACGCGACGCCGTTCGGGGTCTTCACGTCCGAGCGCATCGGGCAGGACGAGGTGCCCCACCGGGCGGTGCTGCCGGATGGATCCACTGTGGACATTCCACCGCCGGCGGTGACCTCGGGCGCCGCACCGCCACGGGTACCGGGCCGGGCCGGCGGCGTGCCCGAGACCGGTGGGACGACCCTGCGGGTACCGTTCGGCACGGTGTTCGGCGCCCGCTCCGGCGACAAGGGCGGTGACGCGAACCTGGGCGTCTGGGCGCGCTCGGAGGCCGCCTACCAGTGGCTGCGCGGGTTCCTGACCGTGGAGAGGGTGCGCGAGCTGCTGCCCGAGACCGCGCCGCTGCCGATCGACCGGTACGAGCTGCCCAACCTGCGGGCGCTGAACCTCGTGGTACACGGGCTGCTCGGCCCCGGCGTGGCCGGCTCGACGCGTTTCGATCCGCAGGCGAAGGCGCTCGGCGAGTGGCTGCGCAGCCGGCTGGCGGACATCCCGGAGGGGCTGCGGTGAGACTCGAATCCGCTGTAGACACCGTCAGTTCGTCCTATGTGGACAACCGGGCGGCGATGCTGACCGCACTGTCCACACTGGACGAGGCGCTGGAGGCTGCCCGGGCCGGTGGCGGTGAGCGGTACGCCGCCCGGCACAAGGCGCGCGGGAAGCTCCTGCCGCGCGAGCGGATCGAGCTTCTGCTGGACCGCGACGCACCGTTCCTCGAACTGTGCCCGGTCGCCGCGTGGGGCACCGACTACCCGACCGGCGCCAGTACCGTCGGCGGGATCGGTATCGTCGAGGGCGTCGACTGCATGATCATCGCTAGCGACCCGACGGTACGTGGCGGCGCGGTCAACCCGTACGCGCTGCGCAAGTCCCGCCGGTTGAGCCGGATCGCCGCGGAGAACCGCCTGCCGCTGGTGAATCTCGTCGAGTCGGGCGGCGCGGACCTGCCGTCCCAGGCGGAGATCTTCATTCCGGGCGGGGCGGTGTTCCGGGATCTGACCCGCGCCAGCGCCGCCCGCCAGCCGACCATCGCGGTGGTGTTCGGCAACGCCACGGCCGGCGGCGCCTACCTGCCGGGGATGTCGGACTACACGATCTTCGTACGGGACCGGGCAAAGGTGTTCCTGGCCGGCCCGCCGCTAGTGAAGATGGCGACCGGTGAGGAGACCGACGACGAGTCGCTGGGCGGCGCGCACATGCACGCGACCCGCTCGGGCCTGGCCGACTTCCTGGCCGAGGACGAGCGCGACGCGATCCGTCTGGCGCGCATGGTGGTCCGCCGGGTCGCCGCCTCCCGCGGCGCGGGCGCGCCGGCCGACGGGCTCGGACCGCCGGCTGCGGCCGGGCCGGTGGCGCCGCCGCTGTTCGACCCCGAGGAGCTGCTCGGTATCCCCAGCGCCGATCTGCGGGTGCCGTACGACCCGCGCGAAGTGCTCGCCCGGGTACTCGACGGGTCGGAGTTCGACGAGTTCAAGCCCGGGTACGGCACGGCGCTGGTCACCGGCTGGGGCGACCTGCACGGGTACCCGGTCGGGGTGCTGGCCAATGCCCGCGGTGTGCTGTTCTCCGAGGAGGCGCAGAAGGCGGCCCAGTTCATCCAGCTGGCCAACGCCAGCGACACCCCGCTGCTGTTCCTGCAGAACACCACCGGGTACATGGTCGGCTCCGCGTACGAGCAGGGCGGCATCATCAAGCACGGCGCGCTGATGATCAACGCGGTGGCCAACTCGGCGGTACCCCACCTGACCCTCAACATCGGCGCCAGCTACGGCGCCGGCAACTACGGGATGTGCGGCCGGGCCTTCGAGCCACGCTTCCTGTTCAGCTGGCCCAACGCGCGATCGGCCGTGATGGGCGGCGCCCAACTGGCCGGCACCCTGGAGATCGTTGCCCGGCAGGCGGCCGCCTCGCGCGGCCAGGAGTTCGACGAGGAGTCCGCGGCGGCGATGCGATTCATGGTGGAGGAACAGATCGAGCAGGAGTCGACCGCGCTGTTCCTGTCCGGCCGGCTCTATGACGACGGGGTCATCGACCCGCGTGACACCCGCACGGTGCTAGGCCTCGCACTGTCCGCCGTCCGCAATGGACCGATCAGGGGCGCCGGCGGCTTCGGCGTCTTCCGGGTGTAGCGCCGTGCGCCGGCTCCTGGTCGCCAATCGTGGCGAGATCGCCCGCCGGATCTTCGCGACCTGCCGCGCCATGGGCATCGAGACGGTCGCCGTCTACTCCGACGCCGATGCCGACCTGCCGGCCGCCCGCGAGGCCGACCTGGCCGTCCGGCTGCCCGGGGCGACGGCGGCCGACACCTACCTGCGCGCGGACCTGATGGTGGACGCCGCGCTGCGGGCCGGGGCCGACGCGGTCCACCCCGGGTACGGGTTCCTTTCGGAGAACGCGGACTTCGCGACCGCCGTCCTCGACGCCGGGCTGGTCTGGGTCGGCCCGCCACCGAAGGCGATCGCCGCCATGGGCTCGAAGCTGTCCGCCAAGCGGATGATGACCGACGCCGGCGTGCCGACCCTTCCGTCCTCGTGGGCCGGCACTTGGGCCGGACCAGCCGGCCAGCGTTCTACTGTGGGCACCGTCGACGTCGACCAGTTCCCGGTACTGGTGAAGGCGTCCGCGGGCGGTGGCGGGCGCGGCATGCGGGTGGTCCGCGACGCGGCGGAGTTGCCGGGCGCGGTGGAGGCCGCGCGGCGCGAGGCGGAGGCGGCGTTCGGCGACGGTACGGTCTTCATCGAGCGGTACCTGGAGCGCTCCCGCCACGTCGAGGTGCAGATCGTGGCGGACGCCCACGGTACCGTCGTCGCCCTCGGCGAGCGGGACTGCTCGATCCAGCGCCGGCACCAGAAGATTGTCGAGGAGTCGCCGTCGCCCGCGGTCTCCCCGGCGCTGCGCGAGGCGCTGTGCGCCGCCGCCGTCGACGCGGCACGTACGGTCGGCTACGTCGGCGCCGGTACCGTCGAATTCCTGCTCGGTCCAGATCGGGACTTCTACTTCCTGGAGATGAACACCCGGCTGCAGGTCGAGCACCCGGTCACCGAGTGCGTCTACGGGCTGGACCTGGTGCGCCTGCAACTCCTCGTCGCCGACGGCGAGCCGCTGCCCTTCGACGCCGCGCCGCCGATGCTCGGTCACGCCATCGAGGTGCGGCTGTACGCAGAGGATCCGGCCCGGGGCTGGCTGCCGTCCACCGGTACCCTGCACCGGTTCGCGGTACCGGCGGCGGCTGCCGCGTTCGGCCCGCTCGACGGGCCCGGCGTCCGGCTCGACTCGGGCGTCGAGGACGGCTCGGCCGTCGGCGTGCACTACGACCCGATGCTCGCCAAGGCGATCGCCTGGGCACCGACGCGCGCGGAGGCGGCCCGGCTGCTCGCGGCCGCCCTGGCCGGCGCCCGGCTGCACGGGGTGACCACCAACCGCGACCTGCTGGTACGGATACTGCGCGACCCGGAGTTCCTGGCCGGTACCGCCGACTCCGCGTTCCTGCCCGCGCACCCCGAGCTGCTGTCCGCAGTGGACGATGTCCGGCTGCCCGCGCTCGCGGCCGCGCTCGCCTCGGCCGCCGGGCGGCGGCACCGGATCGCGCCCTCGGGCTGGCGCAACCTGCCCTCCGCACCACAGGTCGTCGAGTACGCCACCGGCGGCGGGACGGTCGAGGTGCGGTACCGCTTCGACCGTACCGGCGCCCTCGCGTCATCGTCACCAGGCGCCGTCCTGCTGTCCGCGGCGCCCGACCGCGTGACGTTCGTGGTTGACGGGGTCCGGCAGGCCTTCACCGTCAACCGGGTCGGCGACGTGTCCTATGTGGACTCGCCGACCGGCGGCTGCGTCACGCTGACCGAGGTACCCCGGTTTCCGCCGCCGGTACCGGACCTGGCCGCCGGGTCACTGGTCGCACCGCTGCCCGCGACCGTCGCCCGGGTACTCGTCGCACCGGGCCAACGCGTCGCGGCCGGCGAACTGCTGCTGATCCTCGAAGCCATGAAGCTCGAACACCCCGTCCACGCCCCCGACGCTGGAATCGTCGCCGAGCTGCCGGTACGCGCCGGCAGCACGGTCGACACCGGTACCGTGCTCGCCGTCATCACCCCGGAGTGAACCATGGACCTGACCGAAACCGTTGAGCAGCAACAACTCCGCGAGGCCGTGGCGGCGCTGGGTCGCCGGTACGGGCACGAGTACTTCGTGGCCAAGGCCAAGTCGGGCGGACACACCACCGAGCTGTGGGCCGAGGCCGGAAAGCTCGGGTACATCGGCGTGAGCGTGCCCGTCGAGTACGGCGGTGGCGGTGGCGGAATCACCGAACTGGCCATCGTCTGCGAAGAACTCGCCGCCGCCGGCTGCCCCCTGCTGCTGCTCGTCGTCTCCCCGGCCATCGTCGCGACGATCATCGCCAGGCACGGCACCGGGGCGCAGCGCGCCGAACTGCTGCCCGGCCTCGCCGACGGGACCCGGGTCATCGCGTTCGCCATCACCGAGCCCGAGGCGGGATCCAACTCGCACCGGCTGTCCACTGTGGCCAGGCGGGACGGCGACGACTGGATCCTCAACGGCCGCAAGTGCTTCATCTCCGGGGTGGACCAGGCCGAGCAGATCCTCGTCGTTGCGCGCACCGCCGACGCCGCCACCGGCCGTCTGGTGCCGGCCCTGTTCCTGGTACCGGTCGACTCGCCCGGCCTCACCAGGTCGAAGCTGGACATGGAGATCGTGTCGCCCGAGAAGCAGTGGCTGCTCTACCTCGACGACGTCCGGCTGCCGGCGGATGCGCTCATCGGCGGCGAGGAGTCGGGGCTGCCCGCGCTGTTCTCCGGGCTGAACCCGGAGCGGATCACCATCGCCGCGGGCGCCATCGGGATGGCCCGCTACGCCCTGGCCCGCGCGTCGCGGTACGCCGCCGGCCGGTCGGTGTGGGGCCGGCCGATCGGTACCCACCAGGGAATCGCCCACCCGCTGGCGCACGCCCAGATCCAGGTCGAGCTGGCCCGCCTGATGGTCGCGAAGGCCGCCGGGCTCTACGACGCGGGCCACGACCTGGAGGCCGGCGTCGCGGCCAACATGGCCAAGTACGCCTGCGCCGAGGCGGCGGTACTGGCCGTGGACACCGCGATCCAGACCCACGGCGGCAACGGGATGACCTCCGAGTACGGTGTCGCCACGCTGTTGGGCGTCACCCGTGCCATGCGGATCGCACCCGTGTCCCGCGAGATGATCCTCAACTTCGTCGCCCAGCACGTGCTGGGGCAGGACAAGTCCTACTGACCCCAGCCAGGGTCGAGCGGTACCGTCGAGTCGGCCGCAGTCGGGCCGGTCGAGGACACCGCGCCCGGGCGGACCGATACCTGCTCGACGGGCCTCGCCGGTACCGGGATCATCACGGTTTCGTCGGTCTGCCGCAGCGTCAACGCGGCGAGCCGGTCGCGCAGGATGCCGGCCCGCGGCCTGGTGTCCGGGTCGTTGTCCATGCCCGAGCGCAGCACGTCAAGCAGGTCCGTCGGCACTCCCGGCAGATCGGGGATGGGCCGGTCGAACAGCTCCATCAGGGTGAGCAGGCTGGGGTTGCGGTCGTCCCGCCAGCGCGGCGGCTTTCCGCGCAGCAACGCGTACAGGGTCGCGCACAGCGAGTACACGTCGCACGCGGGCGACGGTTCGCAGCCGCTGCGGAACATCTCGCGGGGCGCGTAGGCCGGGGTCAGCACCTCCAGGGTCAGCGACACGTCGCGCATCTCCGCGAGTACCGCCAGCCCGAAGTCGGCCAGCGTCGGCTCGCCGAACTCGGTGATCAGGATGTTCGCCGGCTTCACGTCGCGGTGCACCACGCCGACGTCGTGCGCGTCGGCCAGCGCATCGGCGATCTTCACGCCCACGTCGCGCACCTCGAAGGCGCTCAGTGCCCGTACCTTCAGCACGTCCGCGTAGGAGCCCGCGCACAGCTCCATCACCAAGTACGGGTGGCCGTCGGCGGTGACCCCGGCGTCGAACAGGTCGACGACGTAGGAGTGGCTGGACATCCTGCCCGCCGCCCGCGCCTCGCGCAGGAACCGCCGCTGGTCGTGCTCGCTGGCCAGCGCCCGGTTCTCGATCTTCACGGCGACCGGCCGGCCGATCGACACCTGCACGGCCCTGTAGACGGTCGAGTACCCGCCCCGCGCCAGCACGCTCAGCCCGGTGAGCCCGGGTACCACCGGCGGCGGGAGCGCCACAGGACCATTCACGACTAAGAAAATACGCCGCCCCGACCCCAACCCGATGTCGGCTGCCGGTCAACCGGCGGCCAGCCGATCGTACAAACGGCGTCGAGCCGGCTAGGCGAGGTCCTGGCCGGACTGGGCCGGCGTGCGCTCCAGATCGAGCCGCGCCACCAGCGCGTCGCACGCCGCCCGCTCGCTCGCCTGCGGCGTGCCGTACGCCACCGACACCGCCTGGTCGGCGACCTCCCGCGCCTCTGCCGCGCAGCCCGCCTCTGCCAGCGTAGTCGCCAGTTCACGCAGCGCGATCACCCGGCTGCGGATGTCCTCACCCGGCATCGCGGCCGCCTGCCGCGCGCGTGCCAGCGCCTCGTCGAGCCGGCCCGAGCAGCGCAGCGCCGCCGCGTACAGGGCCACACCCTGGCGGCGCGGGAACAGCAGCGCCGCGCCGTCCGGCTCGTCCGCCACCGGCGCCAGCAGGGGCAGCGCCGACTGGGTGTCGCCGGCCGCCAACCGGGCCGCACCCAGCAGTACCCGCGGCCCCACCTGCGCCGGTTCGAAAACGTCATGCGGCTCGACCACCGCCAGTACCGCGCGGGCATCGGCCTCGGCCGCGGCCGGGTCGCCACGGTCCAGACTGACGAAGCCGCGGATCGTCCGCGCCATGCCGACCAGCAGCGGGTGTGCCGTCCGCTCCCCGTACCCGAGCGCGTCGGTCAGCAGGTCGCTGGCGTGCTCCGGCGAGCCCAGCCCGCGGGCGATCGCCCCGCGTACCACCAGGGCGAAGCCGCGTCCCCAGTCGTCCGAGGCGGCCGCGAAGTCGCGGTACGCGCGGCGGGCCTCGCGGTCGGCCTCGGCGAGTTCGCCCATCTCTGCGGCCGCGAACGCCTCGACCGCCCGCAGGGTACCGACCGCCCACTGCTCGCCGACGCGCTCGCCAAACGGCAGGAAGACCCGGGCGAGCCGGCGCGCCTCGGTCAGCCGGCCGGCCAGCAGCCGGGAGAACGCCGTGGTACCCCGCAGCCAGGCGCGCCCGACCGGGTCGTGCTGCTCAGCGAACAGGCGGGCGGCGCGACCGAGCGTGGCCTCCGCGCCGGGGAAGTCGCCCCGGGTGGTCGTGACCCAGGCCAGGTTCTGCAGCGACCACGCCTGGCTGCGCCGGTCACCGGCGGTCGACGCCACCCGGTAGGCCTCGGCGAACCGGTCGCCGGCCTCGGCGAGCCGGCCGGCCAGGAAGTCGGCCATGCCCAGGCGCCGCAACGCCTCCGCGGTCGAGCCGGGCAGGTCGGCGGGTTGCGACGCGGCCAGCGCCTCCTGCCAGGTCGTGTATGAGCGGTCGACGTCGCCGAGCAACCGGTACGCGCGGCCGGCCAGCAGCAGCGCGCTGACCCGGCTCGGCACGTCCTCGCCGGCGTTGGCGCTGATCTTCTCCGCGTACCCGAGCGCCTCGCTCGCCCGCCCGAGCTGCAGCAGTGCCCGGGCGTGCACCAACCGCGCCGCCGGGGTCAGCGTGTCGCCGGCCAGCACGGCGGCCCGCTCGGAGTACTGCACGGACTGCGCGGGTTCGCCCGAGGCGATGGCCCGTCGCGCGGACCGGCCGAGCGCGGCCACCCCGAGCGGGGCGACCATCCGCGCGTCCGCCTCCGTCCGCAGCCCGACCGCGTCGGCCAGGGTCGCGGCCCGCTCCACGTGTTCGGCGACGAAGGCGTCCCGCGCCTCGGGGCTCATCCCCGCGGGACCGTCGCCCTCCGTCGAACGCTGACCGGCAAGCTGCGCGCCGGCCGCCCACCGGGCGAGGTGGGAGTGCCGCTCGGCGAGGTCGGCCTGACCGATGCCGGCGTACGCGGCCTCCCGCATCAGCGGCGTGGCGAAGGCGTACCCGCTGCGGGTACGGCGCAGCATCCGGCGTTGCAGCAGCTCCTCGACGGCCCGCTCCAGCTCGACCGCGGCCACCGCGGCCGGTCGCACGTCGCGCCCGGTTCGCCGCTCGCGCAGCGCGGCCAGGGCGCCGGCCGGTACCACGTCGCCGACCACCGCCGCGTCCCGCAGTACCGAGCGGGCGTCGGGCGGCAGCGCGTCGATGCGCGCGGCGAGTACCGCGGCCAGGTCCCGGGACAGCAGCCGGCCGCCGAGCGACCCGGGCGCCAGCCGCCAGCCTGACCCGCCCGGTGCCTTGACGGCGGTCAGCGCGCCCCGCTCCATCAGCAGCGTCACCAGTTCGGCGAGGTAGAAGGGGTTGCCCTGGGCGGTTGACAGCAGCCGGTCCTCGTCGGGTTGGGCCAGCCGGCCGCTGCCCAGGTAGTAGCCCAGCAGCCGGGCGGCGTCCGCGCCGCGCAGCGCCGGCAGCGTGGTCACCTCGGCGTCGGCGAGCCGGGTCAGTACCCCGGCGGCGCGTACCAGTTCGGGCCGGCCGAGCAGCAGCACCAGTACCCGACCGGCAAGCCGGGACAGCGTGGCGCCCAGTGCGTCGATGGTCTCCGGGGTGGCGTCGTGCAGGTCGTCGACGATCATCACCAGCGGGGTCTCCGCGGCGAGCCCGGTCAGCAGGTCCGCGACCGCGGCCGGGATGGCCTCCAGGTCCAGCTGCTCCGGGTCGGTGTCGTCGTCACCGTCGCCGTACCCGAGAAGGGTCAACAGGAGTTCGATCGAGGGCACCGCTACCGACGGGTGGGTACGGCCCAGCCTCGCCGTCAACCGGCGCAGCCGCTCCTCGACCACCGGCCGGGCGACCACCACCGACGTCTCGCGCTCGCGGGGTAGGCCGATCGCGATGCGTACCAGGTCGGCCAGTGGCGCGAGCCGGCGCAGCTCGCCGAAGGCCGCGCACTGCACGCTGAGTACCCGCGGCTGCGGGCCGCCGTCGAACCGCGCCACGTGCCGCTCCACTTCGGCGGCGAACCGGCTCTTGCCCAGCCCGGCCTCGCCGGTGAAGACGAGTACCTGCGGGTCCGCCCGGTCGACCACCTCGGCCAGCCGGCTGGCGACCCGGGCCAGCTCCGTCTCCCGCCCGACAAACGGCGCCTCGTCCCCGAGCCCCGACCGGGTACCCGGGGCATCCAGCAGGCCGAGCAGCTCGTACGCCTCGACCGGCGACCGCTTGCCCTTAAGCCGCAGCGGCCGCAGCTGGCGCCAGGAGGCCAGGTGGCGGCTGCTGGCGACGGTCCGCTCGCCGGCGTAGACCGCGCCGATCGCGGCCGCGTCGGCCAGCCGGGCCGCGGTGTTCACGGTGTCGCCGATGACCGTGTACTCCAGCGCCGCCTGTACGCCCGCCACCACCGGCCCGGTGTTCAGCCCGACCCGCAGGCCGAGCGGGGCGCCGCCGCCGCGTTCGTCGTCGAGTACCCGGCGGACCGCCCGCTGCATGGACAGTGCGGACCGTACCGCGCGTTCGGCGTCGTCCTCGTGGGCCACGGGCGCTCCGAAGACCGCCATGATCCCGTCGCCGGTCAGCTTGTCCACGTGCCCGCCGAAGGTCTTGACCGCCCCGGCGAGCGCGGCCAGCACGCGGTCGGTGACCGCGCCGACCCGCTCCGGGTCGAGGTCCTCCGCCCAGGCGGTGAAGTCGGACAGGTCGCCGAACAGCACGGTGACGGTGCGCCGCTCGGTCGCCGGCAGGGTCTCGGCGGCCGGCAGCGCCGCTCCGCAGTTGTGGCAGAAGCGCGCGCCGGGTACGGCGACGGTTCCACACACAGCACAGGTCACGGTGTGTCCCAACGCACATTTGGCGGCGAAGATTCCGCCCCGCCGCCCTCGCCTCCGGCCTCGCCCTCGGCGAGGTACGCGAGCTGCGCCCGTACCGTGAGCTCGGCCGCCGGCCAGACCGACCGGTCGACGTCGGAGTAGACGATCTCCACGACGGCCCTCGGCGACGTGGCGCCCGCGGCGACCGCGTCCTGTACCTGCGCCAGCCGCAGCTTCCGGTGTACCAGGTACCGGCGGGCCGCGGCCCCCGCGTCGGTCAGTACCGGCCCGTGTCCGGGCAGCACCGGTACCCCGCCGAGCTCGGCCAGCAGCCGCAGGCTGCGCAGGTAGTCGCCGAGGTCGCCGTCCGGGTACGCGACCACGGTCGTGCCCCTGCCGAGGATCGTGTCGCCGGTCAGTACCGCCGGCTGACCGTCAAGATCGACCAGGAAGCAGACCGAGTCGCGGGTGTGCCCTGGGGTGACGATCCGCCGTACCCCCGGCGACTCGGTCAGCACGGGCGCGCCGGTCAGCTCGACCAGCCGGTCCAGCCCCTCGACGTGGTCGGGGTGGCTGTGCGTGACCAGGATGCCGTCCACCGGACCGTGGGCGGCGAGCGCCCGGAGGTGCTCCTCCTCCAAGGGGCCGGGGTCCACGATCAGGCATCCGGACGCCTCGGCGCCCCTCAGGACCCAACTGTTGGTGCCGTCCAGGGTCATCGGCCCCGGGTTGGCGGCGCGGACCAGCGTCGCCCAGGTCGGGAGCTGGTCCGCGACGTCCACCGCCGGTTCGACCACCATGGCTCACGATGGTACGGCGCCCCTCCGGCGGCCCCGGTCAGCCGAGTCGCCGGGCTGTGCTCAGCGAACCTCGAAGATGGCCTCCACCTCGACCGGTACCCCGAGCGGCAGCTCGAACACGCCGACGGCGCTTCGGGCGTGCTGCCCCGCCTCGCCGAATACCGCGCCGAACAGCTCGGATGCGCCGTTGATCACCTGCGGCTGGCCGGTGAAGCCCTCGGCCGAGGCGACGAAGCCGACCACCTTGACGACCTTGACCACGTTCGCCAGGCCGACCAGGGCTTCGACCGCCGCCAGCGCGTTCAGCGCGCACCGCTGCGCCAGCTCCTTGGCCTGGTCGGCGGAGACCGCCGCGCCGACCTTCCCGGTCGCGAGCACCTGGCCGTCCGCGATCGGTACCTGGCCGGAGACGTAGACGTAGTTGCCGCTCCGGACGGCCGGCAGGTACGCGGCAGCCGGGGGTGCCAGCGGTGGCAGCGTGAGGCCGAGCTCGGCCAGCTTGGCGTGCGGATCCATCAGTCCTCCTTCGGACGCTTCAGGTAGGCGACGAGCTGTTCCGGGTTCGGGCCGGGGATCACCGCCACCAGCTCCCAGCCGTCGGAGCCCCAGTTGTCCAGAATCTGCTTTGTCGCGTGTACCAGCAGCGGCACGGTCGCGTACTCCCACTTCTGCATGGCCTCATCTTGCAGGAGGCACGGGGCTGCGGGCGGGGGCACCTGCCGCTACGCTCTGGGACTCCAGGCCACGCCCCGACAAGGTGACCCATGACCCAGCCGCCCGGCGACCCGACCCAGCCCGCCATCCCGGCCCAGCCCGACGAGACGCCCACGGCGGCCGAGCCCACCCCGCCGCCGTTCTCGGCTCCGCCGTCCATGCCGCCCATGCCGGCTCCGTCGACCCTCCCCGCTCAGCCGCTGTACGTGCCCGGGCAGCCCCAGGCGTACCCGCCGACCCAGGCGTACCCACCGGCCCAGCCGTACGGGCCGCCCCAGCCGTACGGGCCACCCCCGGGCTACCCGCAGCAGTACCCGCCGTCCCAGGGCTACCCCCAGCCGTTCCTGCCCCAGCCGTCCACGGCCTACCTGCAGTACCCGCCGGAGCAGCCGCCCCGCAGGCGTCGCGGTCTGCTGATCGGCATCCTCGCCGGTGTGTTCGTACTGCTGCTGGCCGGCGGCGGGGTCAGTGTCTACCTGCTCACCCGCGACAGCGGCAGGGGCCAGGCGTCCCCCGAGGCCGCGGTCGACGGCTTCCTGACCGCGGTCTACACCAACCGCGATGCCACCGCGGCCGCCAAGTTCGTCTGCCCCCAGGCCCGCGACTCGGCGAAGCTGAACGCGAAGATCGACGAGATCAAAAAGCAGAACAGCCAGTACGAGCTGCCCAGGTACAGCTGGACCGGTCCCGTGCGACAGACGGAGTTCCACGGCCCGGACAACGAGGCCGAGCTGGCAACTATCGTCACTGTGCGCACCAGCACCGAACAGCATGCCGCCCAGCCACTCGTGTTCATCACCACCAGGCAGAACGGCTGGTGGGTGTGTGAGGTGAAGCAAGGCGAGTGAGGCCGGCCGGGTATCGGCGCCCACCGGGGGTACCGTCGGGCTGTGCGATCCATTGATCACCGCGCGGCGGCCGGCCGCGTGCCCGCCCAGCGCAACCGGCCCTGGCCGGCTCGCCTGCACGTGGTGACCGGGAAGGGTGGCACGGGCAAGACCACGGTGGCGGCGGCCCTGGCGCTGGCCCTGGCGGCGGGCGGGCGGCGCACCCTGCTGGTCGAGGTGGAGGGCCGGCAGGGCATCGCCCAGCTCTTCGGCACCGACCCGCTGCCGTACAAGGAGCGCCGCATCGCCGGCGCTCCCGACGGCGGCGAGGTCCGGGCGCTCGCGGTCGATCCGGAGGAGGCCCTCCTCGAGTACCTGGACATGTTCTACAAGCTGGGCATGGCCGGGCGGGCGCTGCAGAAGCTGGGCGCGATCGACTTCGCCACGACGATCGCGCCCGGCGTCCGGGATGTCCTTTTGACCGGGAAGGTCAAGGAGGCGACGACCCGTACCGAGGCCGGTCACCGGGTCTACGACGCGGTGATCCTCGACGCCCCGCCGACCGGCCGGATCGGCCGGTTTCTCAACGTGACCGCGGAGACCGCGCGGCTGGCCAAGGTCGGTCCGATCAAGAACCAGAGCGAGGGCGTGGCCGCCTTCCTCCGCTCGCCGATGACCGCGGTGCACGTGGTGACGCTGCTCGAGGAGATGCCGGTACAGGAGACGGCCGACGCGATCGCGGAGCTGACCGCGCTGGGCATCTCTCTCGGCTCGATCATCGTCAACGCCGGCCGGCCACCGCTGCTCACCGAGGGCCGCATCAGCCAGGCCGAGCTGCGCCGCGGCCTGCTCGCCGCGGGGCTGCCGGCGGACCGGGAGACGGTCGCCGGCCTGCGGGCCGAGGCCGACGCCCACCTCACCCGGCTGGCCATCGAGGACGGGCTGCGGGCCGACCTCGCCGCCATCGGCCGGCCGCTGATCGAACTGCCGTGGCTGGCTGGGGGCGTGGAGACGGCCGACGGCGGGGCGGAGCCGGCCGGCCTGCTCACCCTTGCCGAGGCTCTCGCCGCCGCTGGTACCCGCACAGCTACGCTCGCCTAACCCCCGTCACCGGCCGCCCCGGCCGCCCCAGGAGGAGACTTGTCGCCAGGTCAACCGCAGCCCGAGCGACTCGACGTGGACGCCATCCTCGCCGATCCCGAGGTACGCATCGTGGTCTGCTGCGGTGCCGGTGGGGTCGGGAAGACCACCACCGCGGCGGCCCTCGCCCTGCGGGCGGCGGAGCGGCACGGTCGCCGTACCGTCGTGTTGACCATCGACCCGGCCCGCCGGCTGGCCCAGGCGCTCGGCCTGACCGCCCTGGACAACAGCCCACGCCAGGTCAAACTGGACTCCGGCAACGACGCGGGTACCGGCGGTGAACTGCACGCCATGATGCTGGATATGAAGCGCACCTTCGACGAGGTGGTGCTCACCCATACCGACCCCCGGCGCGCCGAGGAGATTTTCGCCAACCCCTTCTACCAGGCCATGAGCTCGACCTTCTCCGGTACCCAGGAGTACATGGCCATGGAGAAGCTGGGGCAGTTGCGCGCGCGGGACGAGTGGGACCTGATCGTGGTCGACACCCCGCCGTCGCGCTCCGCGCTGGACTTCCTGGACGCGCCGCAGCGGCTGGCGCGCTTTCTCGACGGCCGGATGCTGCGGATGCTGCTGGCCCCGGCCAGAGCCGGCGGGCGCAGCATGTTCAGCCTGGTCACGGCGTCCTTCGGGGTGTTCTCCCGGGCGGTGCAGCGGATCCTCGGCAGCCAGCTACTGACTGATCTGTCCGGGTTCGTCGCCGCGCTGGACAGTACCTTCGGCGGGTTCCGCGAGCGCGCCGAGCGTACCTTCCGCATCCTCCAGGACCGGGAGACGGCGTTCCTCGTGGTTGCCGCGCCCGAACCCGACGCGATCCGGGAGGCGAGCTTCTTCGCCGGGCGGCTGGCCGAGCAGCGGATGCCGCTGCACGGGCTGGTACTCAACCGGGTGCACGCGGTCGGCGCCGAACTGTCCGTGGCCGGCAGCGTGGCCGCCGCCGACGCGCTCGACGCGGCCGGCGAACACCCGGCCACGGCGGACGTGCTGCGCATCCACGCCGGCTTGGCCGCCGCTGTCGCGCGGGAGGCCGAGGTCACCGCGCGGTTCACCGCCGAGCACCCGGACGTTCCGGTGGTACCGGTAGCGGCGCAGCCCGCCGATGTCCACGACATCGACGGGCTGCGGGCTATCGGCGCCGCGCTGGCGGATCCGGGCAGCCGCGAGAACCGCTGACTGTAGCGACTCCGCAGGCGTCGCCTGCTAGCTGGCGGGCACGAGTTCCTTCTCCTGGTCCCGCTGCATGGCGGCCTCGAACATCTTCCGCCAGCTGGGTACCTGCGGGTGCCGGCGCAGCAGTGCGCGCCGCTCCCGTTCGGTCATGCCACCCCACACGCCGAACTCGATCCGGTTGTCCAGCGCATCGGCCAGGCACTCGTACCGCACCGGGCAGCTACGGCAGATCCGCTTCGCCACGTTCTGTTCGGCCCCCTGGACGAACAGCGCGTCCGGATTCCCGGTGCGACAGGCAGCCTGACTGGGCCAGTCGGCGATCATCCCCATCTGTGCACGTCCCCCCTTGTGCTCCCCGCGGTCCGGCAGTCGTCCCCTGACACCCCACGAGGATTTGCGTACCTTGTGTGCCGACCCATCATGCTCCGTAGTCACCTGATTACGCAACGTCGTCACTGAAATTCGCGTACCGGACAGAGGCCGCATTGCTCAAGGCGTCGATTCGGTGTTTGGTGGTGTTTTCCTAGGTATCCGCGGAAACCCGGTCCAACCGTCGAGTGGCTGGGGGACAATCGAGATCGAGGAGATTCCAGCCGACGGGAGGACACCGGGCACCCAGGGATGCGCGTTTAACACAACGAGGACGCGTCCGTCCAGGACGCGGTCATATCTTTGTGTCGCGTTACCCTGAGACGGTGAACCGGATGCGCAAGCGTGACCGCAGCCCGCTGTCCAACGCCACGGCGCTGCTCGTTTGCGGGGTACTGGCCGGGGTCGTCGTAGCCGCCGCCGCCTTCCCCGCGGTGGCGATGTCGGGCCTGGCGGCCAAGGCCGGGGCCGACGGCTTCGACAGCCTGCCGACCGAGCTCACGGTCCAGCAGTCCCCCCAGATCAGCTACGTCTACGCGTCCGACCACAAGACGCTCATCTCGACCTTCTACGACGAGAACCGGCGCGACGTCCCGGCCTCCCAGATCGCCCCGGTAATGCTGCAGGCGATGGTGTCCGCGGAGGACATGCGCTTCTACGAGCACCACGGTGTCGACGTCAAGGGTGTGGCCCGGGCGTTCGTGGCCAACCAGGGCGCGGGCGAGACCGCGCAGGGCGCCTCGACGCTGACCATGCAGTACGTGCGGCAGGCGATCGAGTACTCCGCGACCACGCCGCAGCAGGTCGTCGACGCCACCTCGGACACGCCCGGCCGGAAGCTGCGGGAGATGCGGTACGCGCTGGCGCTGGAGAAGCAGCTGACCAAGCAGCAGATCCTCGAGCGGTACCTCAACCTCGCCCCGTTCGGTGAGAACGCCTACGGCATCTACGCCGCCTCCGAGGTCTACTTCGGCAAGACCCCCAAGGACCTGACGCTGCCCGAGGCCGCGCTGCTGGCCGGGCTGGTCAAGGCGCCCAGCGCCTTCGATCCCGCGACCGACACCGGCCGGCCGCAGGCACTGGACCGGCGCACCTACGTGCTGGACAACATGGTCAAGATGAAGTACATCACCCAGGCCCAGGCGGATGCCGCGAAGAAGGCGCCGCTGCAGCTCGCGCAGAAGTCCACGCCCAACGGCTGCACCTCGGTGGTCGACAACACCTGGGGCTACTTCTGTGACTACTTCTACCGCTGGTGGCTGCAGCAGCCGGCCTTCGGCGCCGACCAGTACGAGCGGGCCGAGCGGCTGATGACCGGCGGGTACACGATCTACACCACGCTGGACGTGACCGCCCAGGCGGCCGCGATGAAGAACATCGACTCGCAGTCCAAGCAGCTCAAGGCGTCTGACGCGCTGATGCTGGCCGGCGTGGAGCCGGGTACCGGCCACGTCGAGGTGATGGCGGTCAACCGGATCTACAGCAACGACCAGAGCCAGAACGGCCCGAGCACCGACCCGGCCAAGAAGGGTCAGAAGGGCAACTACCCTAGGACCACCCTGCCACTGCTGGGAGCGCCGGACGAGAACAGCGGCGGGTACCAGTTCGGTTCGACGTTCAAGATGTTCACCATGCTGGCCGCGCTGCAGCAGGGCATGCCGCTAGCCACCACCATCAACACCACCAACCCGTACCACTCGCACTACCCGATTGACCGCAGGAGCCCGGCGGCCTGCCCGGGTACCAGCGACTACTGCCCGAGCAACGCGTCCAAGTCAGAGGCCGGGCCGTACAACATGTGGACCGGGTTCGGCTCCTCGGTGAACACCTTCTTCGTGCCGCTGGAGGAGCAGGCCGGCGCGGACAACGCGGTGGCCATGGCGAAGAACCTCGGCATCACCTTCAACGGCGACCCGAACACGCCGAACACCGACGCCTGGCTGGCCGCCAACTCCAAGACCTGGGGCGCGTTCACGCTCGGCGTGGCCTCGGTATCGCCGCTGGAGATGGCCAACGCGTACGCCACGGTCGCCGCCGACGGCGTCTACTGCGAACCGACGCCGGTCAGCGAGATCCACGACTTCAACGGCGCGAAGCTGGCCGCTGGCGACCCACGCTGCCACCAGGCCGTCGACCCGGACGTCGCGCGGGCGGCGGCTGACGCGGCCCGTTGCCCGGTCGGCGACCAGTCCTTCTACGGCGAGTGCAAGTCGACGCCGACGGCCGGCCCAACCCGGGACATCGTCAACCGCAACTACCAGATCGCCGGCAAGACCGGTACCACCGACAACGACCGGACCGCCGCGCTGATCGCAATGACCAAGCAGCTGGCCATCGCCGGCATCGTCGCCGACCCGGACAACTCGGATACCTACGGGTACAGCCACAACCAGGTCAACTACGCCGTGCAGCACACGCTCGCCGACGCGATGAACGGCAAGACCCCGGTGGCGTTCACCAAGGAGAGCGACCACCTCGCGTACGGGCAACGGCAGGGCATCCCGAACGTGAAGTGCCAGCCGCCGGACGCGGCAGCCAACATCCTGAAGGCCGCCGGCTTCAACGTGGTGATCAATACCGCGCCGGTACCGTCGGACTGCCCGGCCGGTACCGTCGCCGGTACCACCCCGAGCGGGGCGACCAGCAAGGGCGGTGTGGTGACGCTCAACATCAGCGCCGGCCCGACCCAGGGCGGTGGCGGCCCGGGCGGCCCGGGCCAGGGCGGTGGCGGACCGATACCGATCCCGACCTGTACCCCCAAGCACGGACAGATCTGCCTGCCGGGCCCCGGTCACTGACGCCGGGCCGGCTGGGATCAGGCGCCGAGCTGCCGGCGTACCTCCGCCGCCACCCGGCCGCCCTCCGCGCGCCCGGCGACCGCGGCCTGCGCCGCCTTCATCGCCTGGCCCATGGCCGCCCGGCCCGTCGCGTCGACACCGGCCAGCGCCTGCGTCACGATGCCCGCCAGCTCCTCGTCCGACAGCTGCGCCGGCAGGTACCCGACGAGTACCTCCTCCTCGGCGCGCTCCCGCTCGGCCCGCTCCGGGCGACCCGCGTCGGCGAACGCGGTGGCCGCGTCGCGCCGCTTCTTGGCCTCCTTCGTGAGCACCGCGCGCACCTCGTCGTCGTCCAGCTCCCGGGCCTGATCACCGGCGACCTCGGCGGTGCGCACGGCGGTCAACGCCATCCGCAGGGTGCCGGTCAACAGTTCGTCCCGGGCCTTCATCGCCGAGCGAAGGTCGGATTCGAGGCGGTCCTTGAGCGTGCTCATGGAGCATGAAACTACCCTTACCGGCATGCGTGCGCGTACTGGTTTGAAGCTCGCCCTGGGTACCGCGGCGGTGGGCACGGCGACCTTCGCCTATGCCTCGATGATTGAGCGGAACCTGTTCACCCTGCGCCGGTACGACGTGCCGGTACTCGCCCCGGACGCCGAACCGCTGCGCGTGCTGCACATCTCCGACCTGCACATGACCCCCGGGCAGCGGCGCAAGCAGGACTGGGTCGCCGCGCTGTCGGCGACCGACCCGGACCTGGTCATCACGACCGGCGACAACCTGGCCCACCCGGACGCGGTGACAGCGGTCACCCGGGCGCTCCAGCCCCTGCTGGACCGGCCCGGCGCCTTCGTCTTCGGCTCCAACGACTACCGCGGACCGGTGTTCAAGAACCCCTTCAGCTACTTCGACCGGGACCGCCCGTATGTGCAGGGCGTAGCACTGCCGACCGAGGACCTGCGGGAGGTGCTGGTCGCCGGGGGCTGGGCGGACCTCAACAACGCCAGGACCGTACTCAAGGCGGGCGGCCGCTCGATCGAGTTGGTCGGGGTGGACGACCCCCACATCGGCCTCGACGAGTACCCGGCCGGCCCGGCGAGCGACTCGGTCGACCTGCGACTGGGCCTGGTCCATTCACCGGAGCCGTCGGTACTCGAGGCGATGGCGGGCGACGGCTTCGAGCTGCTGCTCGCCGGCCACACCCATGGCGGCCAGGTCCGGGTACCGGGGGTTGGCGCGCTGGTCACGAACTGTGGACTGGACCGCCGGATGGCACGCGGGCTGCACCGCTGGCCGGGCTCCCCTGCCTGGCTGCACGTTTCGGCCGGCCTCGGTACGCATCCGACGGCCCCGGTCCGGTTCGCCTGCCGGCCGGAGGCCTCCCTGCTCACGTTGATCCCGCGGTAGCCGCGACACGGGATACCCAGGTTTGCCAGGTGGGGCGGGTCAGCTACTATTGCCCGGCACGCTCGGGGTGTAGCGCAGCTTGGTAGCGCGCTTCGTTCGGGACGAAGAGGTCGTGGGTTCAAATCCCGCCACCCCGACAGAGCGGAACAGCAGGCCAGGGCCGGTGCTCCCCAACGGGGAACCGGTCCTGATCTCGTTCTCCAGGCTGTTTCTGGAGAATTTCTGGAGACGATCTTCACGGGTCACGCTCCCGCTCCTCCTTCGTAAGTCGTCAGCAGCCGGTCAAGCGGGCCGCAAGCGGCCCGTGTGCGGGCTCGTCCCAGCCCGCACGGGAACCCGGACAGCATGAAGCCCGACGCCGCCTCGCGCAGGCAAACGTCGGGCAACTTCTGTCCGTGTGGCGATCGCGACGGCTACGGCGGACGGTGGCGGGATCTGCACGTCGCGACCCGCCGGGAACGAGTGCGTCGCAGCGAGGGGCGGCCCAGCGTGCTGAAGACGCGGCGTCTGTGCGGGTCGACCCCGGCCGACGCCACGACCGGAACGCTGGTTCGACACCGTGCGGCTAGCACGGATCGCTGCGACCACGCGGCAGCGCCACTCTCGATGTCCGCAAACGCCGCAGGCGATGGCGGGCAGCGGCAGCGCCTTGCCTGAACGCATCATCTTGTGACAGCTTGATCGCAAACGCAGATTCATGGGGGAACCGGAATGGGATGGTGCCTGGTTGCCGTTGGCGCGATGGTGGCCATTGGCCTTGGCGCAGCGGCGCTTACGGACCGACGTGCACGCAAGCAAGGTCACCAACTGCGCAGCGGGAGCGAGATGTCGCTCAGCGCTCGCGACAACTGGCGAGACGGCCGCGCCTTCAAAGACACGCCGGTCATCGCGTCTGGCAGCGTGTCCTGGATGGCCTACTTGCGGAGAAAACGTAGTCGGAGCGGCAAGAGCGAGACGGCTGACGACTGACAGGCCAATGCGAAGGCGCGTCGCCGGCGTCACGTCCTGGCCCTGAACGCGAAGACCAAGCCGGTGCATGAGTCGCACGGGAGCCGGGGCAAGAGCACGGCCTCCGGCGGGTAGGGGCTCCGCCCCTACGACCCGGATCTGGCCTCCGGCGGCCAGGGCTACTCGCCCTGGACGTCGGCACTCCGGGAAGCCCGGCCCTGCTCTCGTTCTCCATGCCGAAGCCGGAACGTCTGGAGACCGTCGCTCGCCGCGTCAGAGCCGGCCAGGCTGCTTCGGTGCCGTTGGATCGTCCGGCGGCGGCGGTGGCGACTGCTTCGGGCCGGCCCGGTTCCGCAACTGCCAGAACACGACGAGCGCCACGATGGCGACAATGAGAACGCAGCAGGCTATCCCCCCGGTGATGCCCATGTCACCGAAATTACCCCGCTGCGTACAGCCGGGACTCGGTTTCGAGGGTGCTCGATCAGGTGGGGGACGGCCCCAGAGCTCCGTCGCCGCCTCCGCATAGCGGCATCACCTACGCGAAGGGCCGCCCCCGGAGAACCGGGAGCGGCACCTTTCCCACACGCAGACTCAGTGAACCGGCATCGGCCAACTGGGGGCGCCGGTGGGACGGCGCCGGCCGGTGGGCTCCACCGGTGGTACCTGCGGCGCCACGGCGACGACAATCGGCGCCGTACCGGCGGACGAATTGCCCGGGTTCGATATCGTGACCGAGCCCTGATAGGACCGGGCGCCCGCGGGCACCTGCAGGGTGAACGGCAACAGGTAGTTCTCGTTGACTCCGAGGTTCCGGTACACCTGGCACTCGTACTCGCTGTAGCCCGGCAGGCCGAACAGAGCCGGGTCGGGTTGGCCCGACACGTACGGCATGCACCCGACCGGTACCGCCGTGGCCGTGGTACCGGTGGGAATCGCGACCGTGAGGACGCTGAGCGGGTCACCTGACCGGCTCATCGACGCCGCTGCCGGACCCTGATCGGTGAGACCGACCTGGATCGTGACCGAGCCGCCCGCGTGGACGCGGACCCGGCTGCCGATCACGGCGAGATTGGCCGGGTTCACGCCCGAGACCGATACGAGGAGGTCCGACGCGGACGCGAAGCCGTAGTCGGTCTGAGGCAGGCCCGCCTGGGTCAGCGGCGGTGCCGGCGCCTGGGTGCTCTGCACGACGAGCTTCAACGGACCGTCGCTGCCGGACGTTCCGGCCCCGCCACCCTGGTAGATGGACAAGTCCAGCGGGCTGACCCAGATGGCCTCCGTGGCGCCCAGGAACGGCGCGCTGTGGTCCGCGGCGATCCTGGCGCTCACCGGCTCGGACACCTCGTACGTCGCGCCCGGTGCCAGATCGTTGTCGAACGTGCAGTAGGCACCGCTTCCGTCCGGCGTGTAGTAGATGCAGTTGCTGTACCGCTTGGTCAGGTCGAAGCCCGCGTCGCTGGCGAGCCAGAGGCGTACCCCGTGAACCGTCGCGGTCCCGCTGTTGGTGACCGAGAACTGGTCGGAGTAGGTCGATCCGGGCGGTCCGGTGAACGACGTTTCCGGCCCCGCGGTCAGCGTCACCGGCTGTGCGATCCCGACCGGTACCGCCGTGCTCTGGCCGGTCAGGCCGTCCGCCGCCGCGGACACGGTCAGACTGCCTGCCCCGTAGGCCGCGTCCGGCGCGGCAGAGACGTTGAGGGACAGGTAGGCGCTCAGGGTGACGGTCGATCCGCCGTAGGAGTTGGTCTGGGACGGCGCCGTCGCGGAGCACGCGATCGAGCCGGCGGACGTCGTGCAGTTCCACTCGAACGGGTTGGAGATGCTCAGGGTCGCGCCCGGCGGCAGCTTGCTGGTGTCGAAGGTGGCCGTGAGGTTGTGTACCAGGGTGTTTCCGAGGCCGGTGACCTCGAACCCGACGGACGAGCCCCGGCCGGTGTTGTCGCCGCCAGGAGAGACCGCGATCCCGCTGAGGTACGGACGGATGGTGTTGCCGCTCGATGTCTGCGGCGTAACCGCCGCCAGGCTCGGAACGGTGATCAGCAGCAGGCCCGCGGTGACGCTGGCGGCACCCGCCCAACGCGCGAGTGAAGCGGTTCTCATGTACATCCCCGTCTGGCCGTAGTTGACCGGAGCGTACTTATCCGGTGTCCGTGGCGGTGCCCGGCCCGGCATAGCGGACATTGGTCACGAACGATCCCTACTCGTCGGGCAACGTCGGATGGTCCGTCGGGTACAGGCCGGCCACGAAACCCCACACCGTGGAGCCGGAGCGGGGAAGCCGGGCGAACTCGTGACTGAGCGCCAGTACCCGCTCCCAGAACTCCTTCGCGTGCTCGCGCGGGATCCGCACGTGCCGGAGGATCGAGCGCAGGTCGTCGGCGTCGTGGGCCGGGCCGGCCTCGGCCGCGGCCACCGCGAGGTCGTTGGCGAACACGATGGCCGGGCCCTCACTCGGCTGGTTGACCACACCGACCCGGAACAGCCGGGCCGTCCGGCCGTAGTACCGCTCCTCGATCGCCCGTACCCGCCGGGTGCGCACCACCTTCAGCAGGCCGGCATCCACGAGGACGTTGACGTGATGGGCCACCGTGCTCTTCGGCCGGCCGACCGCGGACGCCAGCTCGGTGACCGTCGCCGCGCGCTCCAGCAGGAGGTCGAGGATCGTCGACCGCAGCGGGTCGGCCATCGCGCGCAGCGGCGCCGGCGTCGACACGACAACATCCTCGGCCAGGTCGTAATCCGGTATCGGTTCTCTGATCGACATCCTTGGACCGTTCGGCTAGATTGAAACGATCTGTGAATGTGGATTGTAGTCTGCGGGTCCACCGGAACCGCATCACACGCGGAGGGACGCCACGAGCATGGACGTCATCCTGGTACCGGGCCTCTGGCTCGACGCCTCGTCGTGGGACCGGGTGGTACCGGTCATCGAGCGTGCGGGGCACCGCGCGCACCCGCTGACCCTGCCCGGCATGGAGTCCCGGGACGCCGACCGGTCCGGGATCACCCTGCGGGACCACGTCGAGGCGGTGGTCGCCGCGATCGACGCCGTGGACCCGGCGGCCGGCAAGGTCGCACTGGTCGGACACTCGGCCGGCAGCGGCATCGCGTACGCAGCCCTGGACGCGCGGCCGGACCGGATCGCCTGCGCGGTCTTCGTCGGCGGCTTCCCGACGGGCGACGGCGGCGCGCTCTGCGACGGGCACGCGGGAGTGAAGGGGGAGATACCGCTCCCGGACTGGTCGGCCTTTGCCGAGGAGGACCTGGTCGGGCTCGACGACGACGCGCGCGCCGAGTTCCGGGAGCGGGCGATCCCCTCGCCGGAGCAGGTACCCCCCGGGCCACAGCGGCTGTCCGACGAGCGGCGCTACGACGTACCGGTAACCGTCATCGCGACCGAGTTCACCACCGAGGCGCTCAAGGGCTGGATCGCCGCGGGTGCCGAGCCGGTACGCGAGTTCACGAAGATCCGCGACGTCCGGTACGTCGACCTGCCCACTGGTCACTGGCCGCAGTTCACCCGCCCCGACGAACTGGCGTGGACCATTCTCGGCAGCATGCACGCCCAGGCGTCCGCGGTCATCCTGGACGACCACGGCCGCCCGCAGCCTCCGGTCGCGGCCGGCGAGGTGGCCAGCGTCCTGGGCTTCCTCGACTTTCAGCGGGCGACCCTCGCGTGGAAGTGTGCCGGCCTGGACGCCGCGGGCCTCAACACCAGGGTCGCCGCGTCCACGATGACGCTGGGGGGGATCCTCAAACACATGGCCCTCGTCGAGGAGTCCTGGTTCTCCAGTTCGCTGCACGGCCGGGAGATGCAGCCGCCGTGGTCCACCGTGGACTGGAAGGCCACGCCCGACTGGGACTGGGACTCCGCAGCGGAGGACACGCCTGAGCAGCTCCGCACGCGCTGGCAGGATGCGGTGGTCCGCTCGCGCGAACTGGTCGCCGAGGCGCTGGCCGACGGTGGCCTCGACCGGCTCGCCAAGCGCGCCTGGCCGGACGGCCTGGTACCGAGCCTGCGCTGGATCGCGCTGCACATGATCGAGGAGTACGCGCGGCACAACGGCCACGCCGACCTCATCCGGGAGTCGATCGACGGGGAGACCGGCGAGTAGTCCTGAGCCGTCGGAAGTCAGGATCGCTCGGCCGCGCGATCGGCAAGCACCTCCGCGATGACCTGCCGGGGCACGGCGGCCTCCGCCACGGTACCCGCGCCGACCAACGTGATCAGCGCCTTCCACAGCGCCCAGCCGCGCCCGCGCGCCCAGGTACCGGCGTCCACGCGCAGCGTGCGGCGGAACGCCTCGCGGCTCTGCCCGGACAGCAGCGTCCACGCGATGACGACGTCACAGGCGGGATCGCCGACGCCGGAGGTACCAAAATCGATCACGGCGGCCAGCGCCCCGTCGCGTACCAGCAGGTTGCCGACTGACACGTCCCCGTGAAACCAAACCGGCCGGCCCCGCCAGGTCGCCCCGACGGCCTCGTCCCACGTCCGCAGGGCATCGTCGCGCGGAATTCCGGCGCCGCGCTCGCCGATCGCGTCCAGCGCCTCGATCGCGCGCAGTGTCTCGTCCGCATAGGTGGTCAGCGGGCCGCCCCGGAAGAAGTTGTGCCGCCCCGGCTCCGGGCCGCCCGTCGGGTCAACCCCGCGCAGCGCCACGAGAAACCCGGCGAGCGAGGTGGCAAACGCGGTGAGGTCGTGGATGCTGCCGGGGCTCGCCGCCCGCCCGTCCAGCCACCGGTATACGGACCAGGGGTACGGGTACCCGAGGCCGGGCACGCCCCGCGCGACCGGCGCCGGTACCGGCAGCGGAAGCCGGGGCGCGATAACTGGCAGCCAGCGCTGCTCCTTGTCGACCGCCAGCGCGTACCAGTCGCCGCTGGGCAGCCGGACGGTCAGCTCGTCGCCGAGCCGGAAGGTTCGGTTGTCCCAGCCGCCGGCCTCGACGGGGACGACGGGCAGGTCCGCCCACTGCGGGAACTGGCTGGCCACCAGGCGGCGGGCCAGGTGCTCGTCGATCTCCGTCACCCGGCGAGTCTCGACGCCGACCGGCCGCCGCGCACCTGATATTCCGTCGCTCCGGCCATCTTGACGATGTGACGAACTTCTATAAAGCTGCTAGATGGGAGAGCGCTCTCTCTCCCGCATCACCTGATGACCCGTCCCACGTCAGGAGCAGGCATGTCCTTTGCGTCCCCACCATCCCCCCTCCTCGAGCGCAGGCGCAGACCGATCCTGGTGACCGCCGTTGCGGCAGGCGCCGTCGTCGTCCTGCTGGCGCTCTACGCCGCCGTGACCACCGGCCAGGCGCACGCGGCCAGCACGCTGCTGTCGCAGGGCCGGCCGGCGACCGCCTCGTCGACGGAGAACGCCGGCACCCCGGCCTCGGCCGCGGTCGACGGCAACACCGGTACCCGCTGGTCGAGCGCGTTCAGCGACCCGCAGTGGATTCAGGTCGACCTCGGCGCGACGGCGAGCATCACCCAGGTCGTCCTGAACTGGGAGGCCGCCTACGGCAAGTCGTTCCAGATCCAGACGTCCGACAACGCCTCGACCTGGACGACGATCTTCAGCACCACGACCGGTACCGGCGGCGTGCAGACCCTCAACGTCACCGGCAGCGGCCGGTATGTGCGCATGTACGGCACCGCGCGCGGCACCCAGTACGGCTACTCCCTGTGGGAGTTCCAGGTCTACGGTTCGATCGGCGGCACCGGTGGCTGCGGTACCACCAATGCGGCGCAGGGCCGGCCGGCGACCTCGTCCTCCAACGAGAACAGCACCCTCGGCCCGGCCAACGCCGTTGACGGCAACACCGGTACCCGCTGGTCCAGCGGGTTCAGCGACCCGCAGTGGCTGCAGGTGGACCTGGGCAGCTCGGTCTCCGTGTGCCAGGTGATCCTCACCTGGGAGGCGGCCTACGCCACGGCCTTCCAGATCCAGGTGTCCAACGACGCCGCGACCTGGACGACGATCTTCAGCACGACGACCGGTACCGGCGGCACCCAGACGCTCAACGTGAGCGGTACGGGTCGCTACATCCGGATGTACGGCACCGCCCGGGCCACCCAGTACGGGTACTCGTTGTGGGAGTTCGCGGTATACACGGGCACCGGCACGTCCACCACGAGCCCGCCGCCGCCGACCACCACGAGCCCGACACCGACCGGTGGCACGGACGCCTTCTGGGGCGACACCAGTACGATCCCGGCCGCACAGAACGTCGTCGAGGTGAAGGTCCTCAACCGGACCAACGGCGCGTACCCGGACAGCCAGGTGTACTGGAGCTTCAACGGCCAGACCCACTCCATCGCGGACACGCCGTACCTGGACATGCCGGCGAACTCGGCCGGCCGGATGTACTTCTACGTCGGCTCGCCGAACAGCCAGTACTTCGACTTCATCGAGTTCACGGTCGGCGCGTCGGTGTTCAACGGCAACACCACCCGGGTCGACGCATTCGGCTTGAAGATCGCTATGCGGCTGCACGCCCACGACGGGTACGACGTCCAGGTTGGCGAGACCCAGGCGGTGTTCGCGGAGAGCCGGACGGCGACGTTCAACCGGTTCATCGCCTCGGTACCCCAGGAGTTCAAGGTCCTGGCTCAGACTCAGGCCCCGTACCGGATCATCGCACCGGGCAGCGACCCGTCGTTCCGGGCCGGTGGCGTGAACCAGAACTACTTCACCGCCTACGCCCAGGCCAACGGGATCAACGCCGCGACGTCGGACATCTTCGGCTGCGCGGGTTCGCTGGCCGCCGACCCGGGTCACTGCGCCGCGCTCAACCGGCACGTCGCGCAGCTGCCGCAGTCGCAGTGGTCGACGCCGAGCCTGTACTACCAGGCCGCGCCGGCGAACTACTACGCCAAGTTCTGGCACGACAACGCGATCGGCGGCCTCGCGTACGGCTTCCCGTACGACGACTACGCCGGCCAGTCCTCGTTCATCTCGCACGGCAGCCCGCAGTGGCTGGAGGTCGCCGTCGGCTTCTGAGCCGGCCGGCCACCCCGCACCACACCGAACGGCGGCGGCCGTCACCTCGATCCAACGGGGTGGCGGCCACCGCCCGGCTCGCCGCTTGGGGCCGTGCGGGACTGGGCAGGGACCGTCCGGAGGTACCGTTGGGGCCAGACCCGCCGGCCGTTCCGGCGGATACCCGCCGACCATCTGGACTGGTGACGTGCCCCTCGAGCAGGTCATCGAGGGCGTTGCCGAAGCTCTCGACGAGGCCGTGACGGTGGCCGAGGCGTGCCAGCGCGCGGTGGACGTCCTCGCCGCGCACACGCCCGCGATGATCGCCGTCCTCCTGCCGGTCAAGGACCACCTGCGCTGCGTCGCGGCCGCCGGCTCCTGGCAGGTCTACGCCTCCATCCCGCTCGCCTCCGGGGTCGCCGGCCGGGTGTACCGGACGGGCCGCACCGCCGTGGTGACGGACGTGGCCACCGACGGCGACTACATCTCCCTCGGCCCCGCCGTCGCGCTGGAGATCTGCGCGCCGGTCCCCGGCCCGGACGGACGGCCGGCCGGCGCCCTGAACCTGGAGTGGACCGAGCCGGTGGGCGACCCGGACGGGTGGCTGCGCGTCGTCGAGGAGGCGGCCCGCCGGATCGGCGCCCGGGTGGTCGACCTCGGCGGCCCGCCGACCGAGTCGGCCAGCGAGAAGCTGCTGCGCCACGCGCTGGCCTTCGGTACCGCCCGGGACGAGCGGGAACTGCTCGGCGACTCGCTGGTCGCCGCCCGGGAGGTGTCCGGGCTGTCCACGCCCGTCGTGCTGCTGCCCCGGCCCGGCGGCGCCCGCGCGTACCGGGACTACCGCTACCCGACGCCGCTCGGCGACCGGCTGGCCTCGCTCGACCGGGAGGCGCTGGGTCGGATCGCGGTACGGGCGCGGCGTCACGGGGCGGCGTACACCCTCGGCGACCCGGCCGACTTCGACACCCACGGGTTCGAGCTGCTCACCTCGATCGGGGTCGGCACCATGATCTCGGTACCGGTCGGACCCGGCCGGGACACCTCCGCCGACCTGGCCACGGCGGGCGGGGTACTGCTGGTGGTCGACGAGCGCGCCATCCGGCCGAACCCAGCGATCCCCAACCTCCTGGAGCTGCTCGCCGCGCACGCGTGGACCAGCATGAACCGGCTGGAGACGCTGCGGAAGCTCAGCGAGAAGGCCAGCTCCGATCCGCTGACCGGGCTGCGACACTACGGCGCGTTCGGCGAGCGGCTGGCCACCGCCGCCGCCACCCGTACCGCCCTGCTCGCCATCGACGTCGACCAGTTCAAGCAGCTCAACGACGAGTACGGGCACCAGGCCGGCGACCGAGTACTGGTCAGCCTCGCGCGTACCCTGCAGAGCGCCCTGCGCAGCGGCGACGAGCTGTACCGCATCGGCGGCGACGAGTTCGCGGCGGTGATCGAGGTGCAGCGACCGGAGGAGGCTCTTGCCGTGGCCGAACGGCTGGTCGTGGCGGCCCGCCGGATCGGCCGCACGGTGAGCGTCGGGGTCGCGCTGCGCGCGCCGGACGAGTCCGCCGCGGACACCCTGCACCGCGCCGACCTGGCCCTCTACGAGGCCAAACGCACCGGCCGCGACGCCGCCCGGGTCGCCGGCGGTGCCATGTGACGGCCATCACGGAATGCTCGGCGGGCGCGCGGCGGTTGTACCCATCGCTGGTGTGCTCCGTGTCCCCGGGCCTCACCTAATTTGCCTTCGCGGAATACCGTCCGGCTGGAGCCGCGTCGCGCCACTCGCCGAGAGGCGACCGGCACATCAGCACTCTTGGCATCCCCCGTCGCACCACGTGCGGCGGGGGATGTTGCTGTGTGCGGCCCCACCGACCCTCTGGCCGAAAGACATGACAGTGCGGCCACCCTGCCCTCCGGGGGTCTCCCGAAGTCACACGGTGGCCGCACTTCCCTGCGGAAGGAGGGGTTAACGCATGGGGGTCAGCTCGGCGGCAAGCACCTCGGCGATCTGCGCGGTGTTCAGCGCAGCGCCCTTGCGCAGGTTGTCGCCGGTGACGAAGAGGTCAAGAGCCCGGGGATCGTCCAGCGACCGGCGGATCCGGCCCACCCAGGACGGGTCGGTACCCACGGCGTCGATCGGCATCGGGAACTCCCCGGCGGCCGGGTCGTCCACCAGGATCACGCCGGGCGCGTGGCGTAGGGCCTCGCGGGCGCCCTCGGCGTCCACCTCGGTACCGAACACCGCGTGTATCGCCGCCGAGTGCCCGGTCACGACCGGTACCCGGACGCACGTGGCGGAGACCTTCAGGTCCGGCAGGCCGAGGATCTTGCGGGACTCGTTGCGTACCTTCAGCTCCTCCGACGACCAGCCCAGCTCCTTGAGCGAGCCCGCCCAGGGCACCACGTTGAGCGCCAGCGGGGCGGGGAACGGGCCGAGGTCGTCGCCGACCGCCTGGCGTACGTTGCCTGAGCGGGAGCCCAGGCTGGCGTCGCCGGCCACCTTGTCGATCTGGCTGAGCAGCGTGTCGATGCCGACCTTGCCGGCGCCCGAGACCGCCTGGTAGGAGGCCACGACCAGCTCGCGCAGCCCGTACTCGCGGTGCAGCGGGGCGACCGCCACGATCATCGCGAGCGTGGTGCAGTTCGGGTTGGCGATGATCCCCTTGGGCCGGTTGCGCACCTGCTCCGGGTTGATCTCCGGTACCACCAGCGGGACGTCCGGGTCCATGCGGAACGCACCGGAGTTGTCCACGGCGACCGCCCCCCGGGAGGCCGCGATCGGCGCCCACTCGGCGGAGATCTCGTCCGGTACGTCGAACATCGCGACGTCGATCCCGTCGAACGCCTCCGGCGCCAGCGCCTGTACCGTCAACTCCTCGCCGCGCACCACGACCTTGCGTCCGGCCGAGCGGGCCGAGGCGACGAGCCGGATCTCGCCCCACACGTTCTTGCGCGCAGACAGCAGGTCGCACATCACGCTGCCGACCGCCCCGGTCGCTCCCACAACCGCCAAGCTCGGCAGATCCCGGTTGCTCACGTCCCCTACCTCCCGGTACCCGCGTAGACCACGGCCTGCTCCTCGCCGCCCAGTTCGAACGCGTCGTGCACGGCCCGGACGGCGGAGTCCAGATCGGTATCCCGGCAGACGACCGAGACCCTGATCTCGGACGTGGAGATCATCTCAATGTTGACGCCCGCTTCGGCGAGGGCGGCGAAGAACTTCGCTGCGACGCCCGGATGCGACCTCATCCCGGCACCGATGAGCGACACCTTACCTACGTGATCGTCGAAGAGCAGCCCCTTGAAACCCACCTTCTCCTGCACCTTCTGCAGCGCGGCCATGGCCGCGGCGCCGTCGCTCTTGGGCAGGGTGAAGGAGATGTCGGTGCGCCCGGTGCCCTCGGTGGACACGTTCTGCACGATCATGTCGATGTTGGTCTCCGCGAGCGCGACCGTCTCGAAGATCCGGGCCGCCTCGCCGGGCTCGTCGGGTACCCCGACGATCGTGATCTTCGCCTCGCTGCGGTCGTGCGCGACGCCGGTGATGAGTGCTTGCTCCACAGGAAGTTCCTCCATCGAGCCCGTGACGACGGTGCCGGGCATGTTCGAGTACGACGAGCGGACGTGGATCGGCATCCCGTACCGGCGGGCGTACTCCACGCA
>CAZYCD010000026.1:0-33753 GCA_964645345.1 uncultured Micromonosporaceae bacterium | reverse complement strand
CCACGACGAGCTGACCCTGGAGATGGTCACCGACGAGGAGCGCGACTACATGTACGCGGAGTACGCCAAGGACCCGCGGATGCGCGCGAACGTGGGCATCCGGCGCCGGCTGGCCTCGCTGCTGGAGAACGACCGCAACCAGATCGAGCTGTTCACCGCGCTGTTGATGTCCCTGCCCGGCTCCCCGGTCCTCTACTACGGCGACGAGATCGGCATGGGCGACAACATCTGGCTGGGCGACCGGGACGGGGTGCGCACGCCGATGCAGTGGACGCCGGACCGCAACGCCGGCTTCTCCGCCGCCAACCCGGGCCGGCTCAACCTGCCCATCAACCAGGACCCGGTCTACGGGTACCAGGCCATCAACGTCGAGGCGCAGCGGGACAACTCCGCGTCCCTGCTCAACTGGACGCGCACCCTGCTCGCCGTGCGCAAGCGCCACCCTTCATTCGGCATCGGCGAGTTCCAGGATCTCGGCGGCTCCAACCCGTCGGTACTGGCGTACCTGCGCGTGCACGAGAACGACGTCGTGCTGTGCGTCAACAACCTTTCCCGCTTCCCGCAGCCGCTGGAGCTGAGCCTGTCCACCTGGGCGGGGTACACGCCGATCGAGCTGACCGGCCGGGTGCCGTTCCCGCGCATCGGCAACCTGCCGTACCTGCTGACCCTGCCGGGACACGCGTTCTACTGGCTGCAACTGTGCGCGCCCGAGGAGAGCCCGTGACGCTGCCCTATGCCGACTGGATCACCCGCCAGCGCTGGTACGCCGGCCGTACCCGCACGCTCCTGGAGGCGGTACCCGTCGCCGTGACCCCGCTCGCACCAAACCTGGACCACGTCCTGCTCCGGGCGCGCTACGCCGACGGCGGCAGCGAGATCTACCAGGTGTTCCTGGGCTGGGACCGGGAGCTGCCGCCGGAGTTCGTCGGGCTGGCGACGATCGGCAGCGACGGCGACCGCATCGCGTTCGACGCGCTCTACGACGAGGACTCCGCGCGGACGCTGCTGGGCCTGGTCCAGTCCGGTACCGAGCTGGACGGCCTGCGCTTCACGCCCGAGCCGGAGGCCAAGTTCCCGCTCGACGCGCCGACCCGGGTGGTCGACGGCGAGCAGAGCAACTCCAGCGTCATCTTCGACACCGCGGCGATCCTCAAGGTGTTCCGCCGGGTAACCCCGGGGCGCAACCCGGACGTCGAGCTCAACCGGGTGCTCGCCCGGGCCGGCAACCCGCACGTGGCGCCGCTGCTGGGCGCGATCGACCGGCCCGGCCCCGTCACCGACGCGCCCGACACTGCCGAGGACGAGGCGTCGCTGGCGATGGTCACCGCGTTCGCGCCCAACTCCGCCGACGGCTGGTCGATGGCCCGGGCCAGCGTGCGCGACCTGTTGGCAGAGGCCGACCTGCACGCCGACGAGGTGGGCGGGGACTTCGCCGGCGAGGCGTACCGGCTGGGTGAGGCGGTCGCGTCCGTGCACCGCAGCCTCGCCCAGGAGTTGGGGGAGTGGTCGGAGCCGGCGCCCGTCGCGGCCATGGAGAGCCGGTTCGAGCTGGCGGCCGCCGTGGTACCCGAGCTGTCCGGCTTCGCCGCCGACGTGTACCGGCGGTGGCAGGCGCTCACCGAGCCGATCACAGTCCAGCGGATACACGGCGACCTGCACCTGGGGCAGGTACTGCGCACGCCGGACAACTGGCTGCTCATCGACTTCGAGGGGGAGCCCGGTCAGCCGGCGGCCGAGCGGAGCCGGGCGGACTCCCCGATGCGCGACGTGGCCGGCATGCTGCGCTCGTTCGACTACGCGGCCAACCAGTTGCTGGTCGGTGACCCGGACAACGAGCAGCTCGCTTACCGGGCACGGGAGTGGGTGGTGCGCAACCGCGACTCGTTCTGCTCGGGGTACGCGAATGTGGCCGGCAGCGACCCGCGCGCGGACGCGGCGCTCCTGCGCGCGTACGAGTTGGACAAGGCGGTCTACGAGGCGGCCTACGAGGCCCGGCACCGGCCGGACTGGCTGTGGATCCCGCTGCGCGCCATCCGCGGGCTGCTGGACGCTGCGGACACTCCGGACGAGACCGCGGCCTGAATAGGCGTCGGCAAAGGCCAGGGTCGGCTCCGGGCCTTCCCCGAGGCGACCGCCGCGCGGCGTGGCTAGCGTCGGGGGCATGAAGCAGTTGCGGCGCGTCCTCGTGGTGTTCGGCGTCATCCTCGGCCTGTACCTGATCGGCCGCGCGATCGCCGAGCCGTTCGTCACCGACCTGAGCGACCCGGCCGCCTACCGCAACGACTGGGGCGGCCCCAGCCTGCCGGGTGTGCTGGCTGTCCACTGTGGACCGGGGGTCGTCGCCGCCGCCTGGATGGTCGCCGCCCTCGTGCGCCGCCGGCCGGCCGCCGACCGGGCCTAGCGCATCGGCATCTCCAGGAACGACATGCCATGCAGGTCGAGGTAGGCGCGGTCGGGCGCGCGTACCAGCCGGATGAGCACCGCATCGCAGCCCGGGCAGCGGGCGACCAGGCCCGCCGCGTGCTCGTACACCCGGGTCTCGGCGACCATCCCGGTGCGGCCGCAGCCGGCGCAGCGGCCCTGCGCCGCGGTCACGTCCATGGTGAAGATCTCCCGCAGCGCGCCGGCGAGCATGTTGCCGTCCAGGTAGTCCATGTCAGCCTCCGGTCGGTCCGAACCGTTCCGTCTTGATCCGCGAGGGATCGTTGCCCTGCGCCACGAGCAGGTCTGCCATCGTCTCCACGAACCCGGTCGGCCCGCAGACGAACGCCGCCGGGCGCAGGTCGGCCGGCCAGCCCGCCGCGGTGAGCAGGGCCGCGTCCAGCCGGCCGGGTGGTCGGGGCCAACCCTCGGGAACTTCCCGGGTGTACGCGTAGGCCACGTCCAGCCCGCGGTCGTCGCGTACCCGCCTGCGCAGCTCGTCGGCGTAGAAGGCGGCGGACGGCCCGCGGGTGGAGTAGATCAGCCGGAACGGTACCCGGCTGTGCAGCGCGCCCCGGGCGCGGACCATCGACATCAGCGGGACGATGCCCGAGCCGCCCGCGATCAGCAGCACCGGGTCCATGTCCTCGGGGTCCCAGGTGAAGTACCCGCCGACCGGCCCGCGTACCTCGACCATGTCGCCCGGCTGCGCGACGTCCACCAGGTACCCGGACACCTCGCCGTCGGGTACCCGCTGGACCGTCACCTCCAGCCGGTCGTTGTCCGGCGCCGAGGCGATCGAGTAGCTGCGCTGGGCGCTGTACCCGTTCTCCGCGGTGAGCCGGATGTCGACGTGCTGCCCCGCCTCGTGCCCGGGCCAGCCGGGCAGGTCGAGGACGAAGGTCCGGGCGGTGTCTGTCTCCGCGCGGATCTCGACGATCGAGGCGGCCTGCCAGCTCAGTCGCCGTAGTACCGCTGCTCGCGCCACGGGTCCCCATAGTTGTGATAGCCGGCGCTCTCCCAGAAACCGGGGGAGTCCTCGGGCATCATCTCCAGCCCGTTGACCCACTTGGCGCTCTTCCAGAAGTACAGGTGCGGTACCAGTAGCCGGGCCGGGCCGCCGTGCTCGGGTGCGAGGTCCTCCCCGTCGTACCGGTAGGCGATCCACGCCTGCCCGTCGGTGAGGTCCTCCAACGGCAGGTTGGTGGTGTACCCGCCGTAGGAGTGTGCCATCACGTGGTCCGCGGTCGTCTCGACGTCGGCCAGCAGCGTGTCCACCGGTACCCCGTGCCAGCGGGTACCGAACTTGGACCACTTGGTCACGCAGTGGATGTCGACGGTGACGTCCTCGGCGGGCAGCGCCAGCAGCTCCTGCCAGCTCCACGTGTGCTTCTGGCCCGTCTCCGTGATGACGCTGAACTGCCATCGACCGAGGTCTACGCGTGGTGTGGGGCCGGCGGACAGTACCGGGAAGTCCTCGGTCAGGTACTGGCCCGGCGGCAGCTTGGGGTCGGTCCGGCCCCGGCCGGTGAAGCCTCGGGTGACGACGGCCATCGCGCTCCCTTCCGATCAACCGGCCCATCATGCCCCGCGGCCGCGGCGGGCCGGCCAGCGACCCGCCGCGGAGTTGTGGCCAGCGCTACGGTGTGTGCGGCAGCTCCGGCAGCGTCGCGCCGAGCTGCGGCCGGATCGCCGACTGGCCGCCGGCGACCTCGAGCCGGCCGCGACCGAAGGCGTCGATGCGCCCCCACCGGCCCGGGATGTTGAGCAGCTCCATGTGCCCGATGCCGGCCGGCAGCGCCGGGTCCACCACCAGGTGGTTGCCCAGCGGCTCCAGGCCCAGCATGGTCGTCAGCAGCAGCATCGGGGTACCCGTCGACCATGCCTGCGGGCTGCACGCCGTCGGGTACTCGACCGGGTAGGACGTCATGCTCCGCTCGTAGCCGGCGAACGCCTCCGGCAGCCGGCCCTGGAAGAACTCCGCCGCGTCCAGGATGCCGGCCGCGATCCGGGCCGCCTCGTCCTTGAAGCCGTACCTGCGCAGGCCCTGCGCGATGAACGAGCAGTCGAACGGCCACACGGTCCCGACGTGGTACCCGATCGGGTTGTACCGCACCTCGCCCACGGCGAGGGTACGCACGCCCCACCCGGAGAACAGGCGCGGACCGAGCAGGTGCGCCGCGATCTTGTGGGCGCGGTCGTCGTCGACGATGCCGCTCCACAGCAGGTGCCCGATGTTGGAGGACAGCACGTCGAGCTGCCGGCCGTTCTCGTCGATCGCCAGCGCGAAGTACTCGCCGTCCTCGACCCAGAAGTCCTTGTTGAACCGGCGCTTGAGGTCGGCCGCGCTCGCCTCCAGCTTCTTCGCGTACTCCTCGTCGTGCCAGAACTCGCGGGCCAGCCGGGCGCCGCGCACCTTCGCGTCATAGGCGTACCCCTGGCATTCGCAGGTGGTGCGCGGGTACCCGGGAAGGGAACCGTCCCGGTAGGACAGCGAGTCCCACGAGTCCTTCCAGCACTGGTTCTCCAGGCCGCTCTCCTCGTTGCGCCGCTGGTAGGACACGTACCCCCGACCGGTCAGGTCGGCGTACTCGTCGATCCAGTTGAGCGCGGCGCGCGCCTCGTGCTCCAGGCTGTGTACCAGTTTGCTGTCGCCGGTCCACCGCTCGTACTCGTCGAGCAGCACGACGAACAGTGCCGTGGCGTCCGCGTTCCCGTAGTACGGCGAGTGCGGGCGCTCCTCGAACGCGGTCATCTCGCCGTACCGCAGCTCGTGCAGGATCCGCCCGGGGTCCTCGTCGCGGAAGTCGTCGATCCGGCTGCCCTGCCACGCGCCGAGCACCTGAAGCGTCGTGGAGGCCAGCTCGGGGGTGAACGGCAGCGTCTGCAGGCTGGTGAAGATGCTGTCCCGGCCGAACATCGTCATGAACCAGGGCAGGCCGGCCGAGGGCAGGCTGCGCTCGCCCGCGATGGTCGGCGAGAAGCGCAGCGCGGCGAGGTCGACCAGACTGCGCCGGTACGTGCGCTTGAGCGGGTCCCAGTCGCACTCCAGACGCGGTGCGTGGCCGACCCACCGCTCCAGGTCCCGCTGCATCTCGTCGGTCGACCGGCTGCGCGCCGAGCCCCAGGCGTGCCCGATGTGGATCGGCTTGCCCCCCAGCCCCCGGATCTCCGCGTCCACCTGGATGTCGGTGGTCCACTCCTGGTCCGGCTCGATGTGCGCGGTGAGTGTCAGGCCCTGGCCGTCGAACTGGGCCGGGGTGCTGGCGGTGATCTCGGTGAGCCGGTGGTAGCTTTCCCGCTCGTACCCGAGGACGAGCCGGTCGTTCTCGGCCTGCGTGTAGTACTTGCCCTTCTTGGTCAGGGCGTCCTTGATCTCGAAGATGTCCGCGAAGTCCGAGCCGGCCTGCAGCCGGATGGTCAGGTCGACGGGCTCCTCGTCGTGGTTGAGGATGGTCAGCTTCTCGTGGAACCCCTCACAGACCGTCCGCTCGCGTACCACGGCGATCTTCGCGTCGGTGTAGATGGTCCCGGTGCTCGGCACCAGGAAGTACCGCGACTCGAAGTAGTGCACGTCGTCGACGGACAGCGTGCTCAACCGCTGGCCGTTGACGGTAAGTACCCAGTCGGACAGGAACCGGGTGTCGTAGGAGAACATGCCGGTCGGGTCGCTGGCGCCGGCCTCGATGTCGCCGCTGGTGTCGCTGACCACGAAGGTGTTGCCGTCGAGGATCTTCACGAGAGAGGTGGTTGTCATGGCCTACCTCCGTCCACTCTCGACAGTGGCTTCGGGGTGGGCGCCGGCCCCGGCATGGGTCCCGGCCGTCACGGCGGCACCGGGCGGAGGCGTGGGCGTGGCCTCCGGGCGGGTCTCCTGGTTGCGCGGCGGCCCGGGCAGCAGCCGCTGCAGCAGTACCGGCAGCTCGAGTTTGCCCTCGGCGGACGCCTCCCCGCGCAGCAGCGCGGCGAACGCGTTCATCTGGCCGCTGGCGAACTTCTCGAAGTTGGCGCGGGTCGCCCGCACGATGCTGTCCGCGTCCGAATCGTCGCGGCTCACCTCGAGGTCACCGCGACTGATCCGGACCATCCAGTGGTCTACCTGCTGGCCGTTCGCGATGTCGAAGCGCACGGAGCCGCTGGCCTTCTCCAGCAGTTCCTCGTGCCCCCGGCTGGCCAGGGTCTCGAAGAACCGGTCGGTCGCACTCGTCGTCATTTCCACACCATCGCGGCCGGGCGAGTGAGTCGGCATCCCTCGGTCCGGGTGAGCCCCATTGTCTTCGACAGCCGTCGATGCTCCTACCGGTCAGGCAGGCTGCCTGTCTTTTCCCCCACGGAGGCCATCGGTGAACATCTCGCGCCGGACCATCGGTATCGCCGCCCTCGCAGCGGCGGCCGCCTGGGTTCCCTTCGTCATCTCACGGGCCGCGCACCTGGACCTGACCAACCCGAAGTAGAAGGAGATCGCGATGGAGCTGGTCTCCCGCGCGGAGAACTCCTCGCTCAACTGGAAGGCGCAGTACAAGTACACCGAGGACATCGGGGACGGGCGCGGGTACACGGGCGGGATCATCGGCTTCTGCTCGGGTACCGGAGACATGCTCGACCTGGTGAACCTGTACGTGCAGCGCAAGCCCGGCAACGTCCTGGCGAAGTACGTGTCCGCCCTGACGAAGGTCAACGGCACCGACTCGCAGAAGGTCCTGGACCCGAACTTCAGCACGGACTGGAAGACCGCGGCGGCGGACTCCGTTTTCCAGCAGTGCCAGAACGACGAGCGCGACCGGGTCTATCTCAATCCGGCGGTATCGCAGGCGAAGAAGGACGGCCTGTGGGCGTGGCGGCGATGAAGAAGGATGCCGCCCACGACACGAGCCGGGTCGACACCGAGCAGCGGGTCTTCGTCAAGAACGGCAACCTCGACCTGAACACGCCACTGACCTGGAAGGTCTGCGGCGACTCGTACACGATCAAGTAGTCAGCGACCCGGAGGGGCGGGTGCGCCGGCCGTCGGCCGGGCGCCCGCCTCTGTCCTTTTGCCGGGAGTACCCCAAAGAAGCGATATTCACTGTTACGGTGAGTTTCAACGCAGCAACGGGGGGTGTTGATCGGCGTGGTCAGGAAGATACTCGTCTGGCTGTTCGTGGCGTTCCTGATCTTCTTCGCGGCCAGGCGTCCGGCGGCGGCCGCCGCGGTCATCCGGTTCCTCGCCGCGCTGCTCGCCGGTGCGGCCAACGGCCTGAGCGACATGGTCTCGCACGTCGTGACGTGAGCGGGGCGCGGCCGGATAGGGCACGCAGCACCCGGGCATGGCGAGGGGCCGATCACCCACGGGGGAAGGCGGTCGGCCCCTGCTCCTCATACGCTACTTGACCCCGCAACACGTGTCGACACCCAAGCCGGCACGACTTGTCGCACCACCTGACGTACCGGACTCACCACTCGGCGACGGCCGCCGGCATACCAACCGGCCGCCCGTGTCGTAAGGTGCCGCCATGGCCACCCGTAAGGAAGTCCTGGACATCGCCGGTCGGGAAGTCACGGTCAGCAACCCGGACAAGGTGTTCTTCCCCCAGTCCGGAATGACCAAGTTGGATCTCGTGCGCTACTACCTGACTGTCGCCGACGGCGTGCTGCGCGGCAACGGCGGCCGGCCGATGGCGCTGAAGCGTTACGTCAACGGCGTCGAGGGTGAGGCGTTCTACCAGAAGCGGGCGCCGGAGAACCGACCCGACTGGATCGAGACGGTGGAGTTGCGCTTCCCGTCCGGCCGCTCGGCCAAGGAGATCGTGCTGCGGGACCCGGCCCAACTGGCGTGGGTGGTCAACCTCGGCTGCGTCGACCTGCACCCGCACCCGGTGCGCGCCGAGAACCTCGACCACCCGGACGAACTGCGCGTGGACCTCGACCCGATCCCGGGCGTGCCGTGGTCGGACGTGCTCAGCGTCGCGCTGGCGGTGCGCGGGGCGCTGACGGACTTCGGGCTCGTCGGCTGGCCGAAGACCTCGGGTTCGCGCGGCTTCCACATCTTCTGCCGCATCCAGCCGCGCTGGACCTTTACCCAGGTGCGCCGCGCGGCCGTCGCGCTCGCCCGCGAGGTCGAGCAGCGGGTACCGGCGCTGGCCACCAGCCGGTGGTGGAAGGAGGAGCGGCACGGCGTGTTCGTGGACTACAACCAGAACGCCAAGGACCGCACCACCGCAGGTGCCTACTCGGTACGGCCGACGCCGGACGCGCGGGTGTCCACTCCGCTGCACTGGGACGAGGTACCGGACTGCACGCCCGAGCAGTTCACCGTCGCGACGGTACCGGCACGGGTGGCCTCGGGCGGCGATCCGTGGGCCGGCATCGACGACGAGCCCGGATCGCTGGACGCGCTGCTGGAGCTCGCCGAGCGGCACAAGGACGCGGGCCTGGCCGACGCGCCGTGGCCGCCGCACTTCGAGAAGGGTCCGGACGAACCGACCCGGGCACAGCCATCGAGGCGTCGCGCCGGTACGGTACCGGCGCCCGCACCCGGCAAGACGAGCGGACCTACCGGGCGGCGGCGCAGCAGCATGCCGCTCATCGAGGTGGCCCGCGCGGCCGGCAAGGACGAGGCGATGGCCGGCCTGGAGCGGTGGAAGGCGAAGCACCCCGACGTCTGGCCGCATCTCGCGCCCGCCGACATCCTGGTGGACTCCATGCGCGGACGCAGCAGCACGTGGACCCGCATCCGGCTCAACCTGCGCAACGTACCGGAGGACCAGCGTCCCGCGCAGGAGGCGCTGGAGGTCGACTACGACCCCTGGGAGGGTCTACGCCCGACTGAGTCCTGACTCAGTCCACAGCGGACCGTCAGTCTTCGGCTCCCGATGCGCCGCCGACGTACTCGCCGAGCCAGTCGGCCAGCGGGCGCGCGCCGTGCAGGAACTCCACGATGCGGCGCTTGGCCGTCGCGGTACCCAGCCAGCTCGCCACCTCCCACTCCTTCCACGCCGTCAGCCCCTTGTACCGCAGCAGCTCGGCGCGGGGATGCTCGCGCGGGTACCCGCGGGGTGCGGTCTTGAGCACGCCGTGGCCCACGATGTCGATGCCGCGTGCCTTGACCGCCGCGACGGCCCTCTCCAGTCGGGTACCGGCGCCCTCGTCGGCGACCGCGCGCCGGTACCGGTCGAGCTGCTCGGGGGACATCATCCACATGCCGCGCCCGGCGGCCAGCCCGCTCGCCGAGAGCTGGATGTAGCCGCCGCGCTCCAACCACGCGCCGAGGTGCGTCTTGTACGGCGTCTTGTCCGCGCTGAAGCGCACGTCGCGGTACGGGCGGAAGACCTTTCCCGCGCCGAACTCGGGCTCCAGCTCGGCGAGCAGCTCGTCCATCGGACGGCGCACCATGTCGTCGTAGACCGCCTTGTGCGCGGTCCAGTACGTCTTCGAGTTGTCGGCCTCGAGGCCCTCGTAGAAGTCCAGTGCCTCGGCCGGCCAGCCGCGGAATGTCACGTCCGGAAGTGTAGCCACCGACCCTCCACAGGGGACGACGCGCGTTTGCCGCCGTGTCGGGCGCAAAAATTTTTTGGCGCCGGCCGCACCGTGGCGCACGACTGACCGATGTGGACACTTGTGGCGGCATCTCTTGCGTACCAATGGTTTCCGATCTCTTACGGTCGGGTACCGGTAAGGTGCGGGCGGCCCGACGCGGGTACGTCTACTGTGGAGCCGCCTCGACTTTCTGTGTGAATCGGTGGCGCTTGGGAGGTTTGCGGTGCACAGTGATGTCATGAGTAGCAGCGGGTCCGCCACCAGGTACTACTGGTGCCTGCGGCACAACCGCGTCGAGACCGACGACAACGCGTGCGCCGAGCGCTACCGGCTCGGGCCCTACGCCACCACCGCGGAGGCGCAGCATGCACTCGAGAAGGTCGCCGAGCGCAACGCGGAGTGGGATGCGGAGGACGCCCGCTGGTCAGGCGAGCAGCCGTGACCGATACCCGGACCGACCGGGACGGCAGCCGGCGATCGCATCCAGTTCCCCGTAAGGAGAGAGAAACTATGGCCGTTGCGAAGCAGGCCACGAAGAGGGCGGCCGCCACGCGCGCGGCTGCGAAGAAGACGGTGGCGGCCGGGACCGGCACCGCGCGCAAGACGACCACGAAGGCGACGACCGCGAAGGCGACGCCGGCCAAGCGGACCGCCGCCAAGAAGACCACGACCGCTGCCAAGGCAGCGCCGGCCAAGCGCGCCGCCGCGAAGAAGACCACGACCGCCGCGAAGGCGGCGCCGGCGAAGCGGACCACCGCCCGCAAGACCACGACCGCCGGGACCGGTCCGGCTAAGAAGGCCACCACGGCCAAGCGCGCGACGGCCCGCAAGACCACCACCGCGACCCCGGCCAAGCGCACCACCGCCAAGAAGACGACCGCCGCGAAGACCACCGGCACCCGGGCGACCGCGGCGAAGAAGACGGCGGCCGCGAAGAAGACCGCGGCCGCCAAGACGACGACCGCCCGCAAGACCGCGACCAAGGCCACCACGGCCCGCAAGGCCGCTCCGGCCAAGCGCACCACCGCTGCCAAGAAGACCACGACCACGGCGGCCAAACGCACACCGGCCAAGCGCGCGACCGCGACCAAGCGCGTCTGACGCCCAGCACCGCGGCCGGAAGGCGTCTGACCGGCGCCGAACGCCACCACCGCAGCCGGTTGCCCGGCTGACCGCGAATGCGCCGCGCCATCCGCGCAGCCCGAGTGCTGCGCGGGTGGCGCGGCGTTGGTATGACTGACGCGTGATCCGTCGTGTCCACGCCCCCCAGATCGACTTCACCGCCCTGCGCCGCGAGCTTCGGCTGCCCGAGCAGTTCCCGCCCGAGGCACAGGCCGAGGCGGACAAGGCGGCCGCCGCCGTACCGGGGAACCTCACCAATCTCACCGGCCTGCCCTTCGTCACCATCGACCCGCCCACCTCCATGGACCTGGACCAGGCGATGTACCTGGAACGGGCCGGCCGGGGGTACCGCGTCCACTACGCCATCTCCGACGTCGCCAGCCACGTCCAGCCGGGCGGCGCACTGGACGCGGAGAGCTGGGCGCGCGGGGAGACCATCTACCTGCCGGACGGGAAGGTACCGCTGTACCCGACCGTGCTGTCCGAGGGCGCCGCGAGCCTGCTGCCCGACCAGGTGCGCGCGGCGGTGGTGTGGACCATCGACCTGGACGCGGACGGTGCGATGACCGGCGTGCGGGTCGAGCGCGCGGCGGTGCGCAGCCGCGCCAAGCTCAACTACCCCTCCGTGCAGGCGGATGTCGGCCGGGGGAGCATCGCCGAACCCATCGCGCTGCTGCCCGAGCTCGGCCGGCTGCTCATCGAGCGCGGGCTGGACCGCGGCGCCATCAACCTGCCGATACCGGCGCAGGAGGTCGAGCCGGCGACCGACGGCTCCGGCTGGCGGCTGGTGCTGCAGGGTCCGGAGCCGGTCGAGGACTTCAACGCGCAGATCTCGCTGCTCACCGGGATGGCCGCGGCACGCCTGATGCTCGACGGGAAGGTGGGGTTGCTGCGCACCATGCCGCCGCCGTTGCCGGCGGCCCTGGTGAACCTGCGCAAGGCGGCCGCGTCGCTGCACATCCCGTGGCCGGACGGCGCCAGCGCGGGACGGGTCATCGCGGCGGTGGACGCCGGGCAGCCGCGCGGCGCGGCGTTCCTCGACCACGCCGCGGAGCTGATGCGCGGCGCGGGGTACACGGCGTTCGACGGCGCGGTGCCCGACCAGCCGGAGCAGGCGGCCGTCGCCGCGCCGTACGCACACGTGACCGCGCCGCTGCGGCGCCTTGCCGACCGGTACGCCACCGAGGTGTGCCTCGCGCTGCACGCCGGGACGCCGGTGCCGGACTGGGCGCGCGCCGCCCTGCCGAAGCTGCCCGAGGCGATGGCCAGCAGCGGGCACCGGGCCGGCGCGGCGAACCACGGCGCGATCGACCTCACCGAGGCGGTGCTGCTGGAGAACCGCGTCGGCGAACAGTTCGAGGCGGCGGTGCTGGACATCGAGCCCGGCGGGCACGACCGGCCCACGCGCGCGGTGGTGGCCATCGACGACCCGGCCGTGCAGGCCAAGTGCGAGGGGGACCGGTTCGAACTGGGCAGCCGGATCCCCGTGGTGCTCACGGTCGCCGACCCCCGGCAGCGTCGGGTGCTGTTCGAGCGCGCGGGTGCGTGACGCAGGTCGCGGCCGGCCCCACAGGCGGTCTGCGAGGATGGTGGGATGCCAGCAGACATGACCGACCTGCCCGACGTCAGCGGCCTCACTGTCGGCATCCTCGGGGGTACCGGCGACCAGGGGCGGGGGCTGGCCTACCGGTTGGCCCGGGCGGGGCAGCGCGTGGTCATCGGCTCCCGGACCGTGTCGCGCGGCCGGGCCGCCGCCGAGGAGCTGTCCAACCTTCCACGGGTACCGGCGGCGGTGGTCTCCGGCGGCGGCAACCAGGAGGCCTGCGCGACCGATGTGGTTATCGTCGCCGTCCCCTGGGACGGCCACGCGGAACTGCTCGCCGAACTGCGCGAGCACCTCGCCGGCCGGATCGTCGTGGACTGCGTCAACCCGCTGGGCTTCGACAAGCAGGGCGCGTACCCGCTGCCGGTACCGGAGGGGAGCGCGGCGCAGCAGGCCGCCGCGCTGCTGCCCGACTCCCGCGTGTGCGCGGCGTTCCATCACGTCAGCGCGGTGCTGCTGGCCGACCCCGACGTCTCCCGCGTCGACCTCGACGTGCTGGTGCTCGGCGACGACCGCGAGGCGACCGCGGTGGTGCAGTCGCTCGCCGCGCGCATCAACGGGATGCGGGGCGTCTTCGCGGGGCGGCTGCGCAACGCGGGACAGGTCGAGGCGTTGACTGCGAACCTCATCGCGGTCAACCGGCGGTACAAGGTGCACGCCGGGATCCGGCTGACGGACGTGTGAGCGCCCGCCGCGTCGTGTCGCTGGTACCGTCGCTGACCGAGGCGGTGGCCGTCAGCGCGCCGGGCCTCCTGGTCGGCGCGACGGACTACTGCACGCACCCGAAAGCGCTGGACGTCGCGCGGGTCGGCGGCTCCAAGTACCCGTCGGTGGACGCCGTTCTCGCGCTCGCTCCGGACCTGGTACTCGCGAACGTCGAGGAGAACCGGGAGTCCGATGTTGCCGCCCTGCGAGCCGCCGGGGTACCGGTCTGGGTCAGCTACCCGCGTACCGTGCCGGACGCGCTGGGCACGCTCGCCGACCTTCTCGACCTGCTCGACGCCCCCGAGCGCGGCTGGCTCGCCGACGCCCGCCGGACCTGGGCGGCGCCGCACGCCGGCCCCTGCCGCCGGGCCGTGGTACCGGTGTGGCGCCGGCCGTGGGTGGTGCTCGGTGGCGACACGTTCGCCTCGGACCTGTTGTCCCGACTGGGTGTGCTCAACGTCTACGCCGGCTCGGCGGACCGATACCCGAGGCCGTCGCCGAGTGAGCTGAACGACGCCGGAGCCGAGTTGGTCGTGCTGCCCGACGAACCCTACGCGTTCAGCGCGCAGGACGGCCCGGAGGCGTTCCCCGGGCTGCCCTGCGCGCTGGTGTCCGGCCGGCACCTCACGTGGTACGGGCCGTCGTTGGTCGAGGCGCGCCGGATCCTGACTGAGCAGTTGGTCAGTTAGAAGGTGTGCTCCGGGCCGGGGAACACCCCGTCGCGGACCTCCCGCGCGTACCGGTCGACGGCGTCGGTCAGCACCCCGGCCAGGTCGGCGTACCGCTTGACGAAGCGCGGCTGGTGGCCGCCGGTGCGCAGGCCGGCCATGTCCTGCCAGACGAGCACCTGCGCGTCGGTGTGCGGGCCGGCACCGATACCGATCGTCGGCACCTCGATGTCGTGGGTGATGCGCTTGGCCACGTCGCCGGGCACCATCTCCAGCACCACGGCGAAGGCGCCGGCCCCGGCGACCGCGAGCGCGTCGGCCACCACCTCCTCGGCGGCGTCCCCCCGCCCCTGCACCCGGTACCCGCCGAGGGCGTGCTCGCTCTGCGGCGTGAAGCCGACATGCGCCATGACCGGGATGCCGGCGGCGGTCAGCGCCTCGATCGCGGGGGCGCTGCGGCGGCCGCCCTCCAGCTTCACCGCGTGCGCCCCGCCCTCCTTCATGAACCGCACCGCGGTGCGCAGTGCCTGGGTCGGCCCCTCCTCGTAGGAGCCGAAGGGCAGGTCCGCGACGACCAGCGCCCGCTGGGTACCGCCGACCACCGCCCGTACCAACGGGATCAGCTGGTCGACGGTGATGGGCAGGGTCGTCGGGTACCCGAACACGTTGTTGGCGGCCGAGTCGCCGACCAGCAGGACCGGGATGCCCGCGGCGTCGAAGATGCCCGCCGTGTACTGGTCGTAGCTGGTGAGCATGGCCCACTTCTCGCCGCGCTCCTTGGCCAGCAGCAGGTCGCGTACCCGCACCCGCCGGGTGGCCGGCCCGCCGTACAGCGACGGGACAGAATCAGAGGACATCATTGTCTCCTTGTGGCTCCTCGAGGCCGCTCCACTGCGGTCCCCGGGTCTTGGGGAGATAGTCGCACCGCCGGTGCACGGTGCGTCAGGCTTGAGTGGAAGATTTCACAGGGTCGTGTGCCGGCGTGGTGATCGGCACGACCGACTCGCGGAACCGGTTCGTTATGGGTAGCCTCCGGTCCCGCCCGAACGCCTTGATGGAGATCTTCGTACCCGGTGCGGACTGCCGCCGCTTGTACTCCGCGAGGTCCACCATGCGCAGCACCCGGTCCACCATCGCCGGGTCGTGCCCCGCGGCCACCAGTTCGTCGCGCCCCGCGTCCCCGTCGATGTACCCAACGAGCACCGCGTCCAGCAGCGCGTAGTCGGGCAGCGAGTCGCTGTCGAGCTGGCCCGGGCGCAGTTCGGCGCTGGGCGGCTTGCTGATGGAGTTCTCCGGGATCGGCGGCTGCTCGCCGCGCCGCACGGCCTCCGCGTTGCGCCACAGGGCCAGCTTCCACACCAGCGTCTTCCACACGTCCTTGAGCGGGTTGAAGCCGCCGACCGAGTCGCCGTAGAGCGTCGAGTACCCGACGGCCAGCTCACTCTTGTTGCCGGTGGTGAGGACCAGGTGACCCTCCTGATTGGACAGTGCCATCAGGGCCACGCCGCGTACCCGCGCCTGGAGGTTCTCCACCGCCAGGCCGGACAGCGACATCTGCGACAGGAAGGCGTCCACCATCGACTGGATCGGCTGGCTTCGGTAGTCCAGGCCGGTGCGCTTGGCCAGGTCGGCCGCGTCGCTGACGGAGTGTTCGGAGGAGTGGCCGCTGGGCATCGAGACACCGACCACATTGGACGGTCCCAGGGCGTCGACGGCGATGGCCGCCACGACCGAGGAGTCGATGCCGCCGGAGAGCGCCACGACGACCGACGGGAAGCCGTTCTTGCGGACGTAGTCGCGCAGCCCGAGGACGAGCGCCTGCCACACTTCGGCCTCGTCGGCGACCCGGTCGGCCACCCCGGCGTCGGCCGGCGGACCGGGCGGCGGGGGCAGTTCGGCGGGGACGCTCAGCCGGTGTACCCGCATGGCATCGCGTACCCGCGCGTCCGTGTCCACCTCGTCGTCGTGCCCCGCCGCGCCTGAAAGGTCGACAGTGGACTCGGGCAGGTCCAGGTCGTGTACCAGCAACTGCTCCTGGAACTGGAGGCCCCTGGCGAGCACGTTGCCGTCCGCGTCCACGATGAGCGAGTCGCCGTCGAACACCAGTTCGTCCTGGCCACCGACCATGTTCACGTAGGCGACCGCCGCGCCCGCCTCGCGCGCCCGGCGGGCCACCAGCGGCAGCCGCACGTCGTCCTTGTTCAGTTCGTACGGGGAGGCGTTGATGTTCACCACCAGCCCGACGCCGGCCGCGCGGGCCACCGCGAACGGGCCGCCCGCCTGCCAGATGTCCTCGCACACGGTCAGCGCCACGTCCACGCCGCCGATCCGCACCACGTTCAGCGTGTCGCCGGGCACGAAGTACCGGTCCTCGTCGAAGACGCCGTAGTTGGGCAGGTGGTGCTTGAAGTAGGTGGTGACGATCCGGCCGCCGTGCAGCAGTGCGAGGGCGTCGCGCGGGCCGCGGTCGGCGGCCGCGTCGGAGCCGAGCCGCGCGGGCCCGTCCGCGTCCAGGTACCCGACGACGACCGGCAGGTCGGACAGGCCGTCCTCGGCGAGGTCGGCGGCCAGCCGGGACAGCGCCGAGCGGGACGCCGCCACGAAGGACTCGCGGAACACCAGGTCCTCCACCGGGTACCCGGTGAGCATCATCTCGGGGAACGCGACCAGGTGCGCTCCGGCCTCGGCGGCCCGGCGCGACCAGGCCCGGATGGTCGCGGCGTTGCCGGGAATGTCGCCGACGGTCGAGTCGACCTGGGCCAGGGCGATACGCATGGTCCTCCGGCCGCCGGCGCCACCGGGGGACGAGGCGCTGCGGTCACGCGGCCGGTCACTACTGGGCTGCATGTGTCCATCTTCTCTCAGCACGGTGTTCACCGCGCCGGGGCGACCACCGCTCCCGGCGGTGATCTGGCTCCCAACCCCCGCCAGCGGCCCGAGTCGTCCCTGCCGACCGGACAGCGTAACGTCTGCGTAACCGGGCCGGGAGACACTTGCCCGGCATCGCGATCTGTCCGGATGAGTCCGGGTGTCGAGGGGTTGGCCGTGGATCGTCAGCAGGAGTTCGTACTGCGCACCCTGGAGGAGCGCGACATCCGCTTTGTCCGGCTCTGGTTCACCGACGTGCTCGGCACCCTCAAGTCGGTCAGCGTGGCCCCCGCCGAACTGGAGGCGGCCTTCGACGAGGGCATCGGCTTCGACGGCTCGGCCATCGAGGGATTCGCCCGCGTCCACGAGTCCGACATGATCGCCATGCCCGACCCGACGACCTTCCAGGTCTTCCCGTTCGAGGGCGGCGGCAGCGGCGAGAGCGCGCGCATGTTCTGCGACATCCTGCTGCCCGACGGGTCGGCGTCCTGGGCCGACCCGCGGCACGTGCTGCGCCGCATGCTGTCCCGGGCGGCGGAGAAGGGCTTCACCTTCTACACCCACCCGGAGATCGAGTTCTTCCTGCTGGAGAACCTGCCGAGCGACGGGTCGGTGCCGGTACCGGTGGACAGCGGCGGGTACTTCGACCACACCACGCACGCGGTCGCCCGCGACTTCCGCCGGCAGGCGGTACTCGCGCTGGAGCGCATCGGCATCTCGGTGGAGTTCAGCCACCACGAGGTTGCGCCGGGGCAGCAGGAGATCGATCTGCGCTACGCCGACGCGTTGACCACCGCCGACAACATCATGACGTTCCGGCACGTGGTCAAGGAGGTCGCGCTCAGCCAGAACGTGCAGGCATCGTTCATGCCCAAGCCGTTCACCGACCAGCCGGGCAGCGGCATGCACACCCACCTGTCGCTGTTCGAGGGCGAGCGCAACGCCTTCCACGACGCCAGCGACCCGATGAAGCTGTCCAAGGTGGCCCGCGCGTTCATCGCCGGCCTGCTGGTACACGCCCGGGAGTACACGGCGGTCACCAACCAGTGGGTCAACTCGTACAAGCGGCTGTTCCCGCAGGCGCTGCCGGGCCAGATCACCGAGTCGCCGGCCTTCGTCTCCTGGGGGCACCTCAACCGCTCGGCGCTGGTACGGGTGCCGGCCTACGGCAAGCCCAACTCGGCCCGGGTGGAGGTGCGCTCGCCCGACTCGGCGTGCAACCCGTACCTGACCTTCGCGGTGCTGCTCGGCGCCGGGCTCAAGGGCATCGAGCAGGGGTACGAGCTGCCGCCGGGCGCCGAGGACGACGTCTGGTCGCTGTCGGCCGCCGAGCGCAAGGCGATGGGGTACCAGCCGCTGCCGCAGAACCTCGCCGAGGCGATCGACGTGCTGTCCGGCTCCGAGCTGGTCGCCGAGGTACTGGGCGAGCACGTCTTCGACTTCTTCCTGCGCAACAAGCGCCAGGAGTGGGAGGAGTTCCGCCACCAGGTGACCCCGTACGAACGGCAGCGGTACCTCGGGCTGATGTAACTGGGGAGCGCCGGCGGCCCGATTGACCGGCGTGTTCAGGTTGCCCATCCCTGCGGGCTGTGCCAGCGTCGAGGGCGTGGACCCCCAGGCTGACGTCGGGAACAACTGCCGATGACGCTCTTCTTCCCCGACGTCTCCGAGTACACCCCGAACGTCGACGTCTCCCCGTACCCGATCGTCCTGGCCCGCGCCACGCTGTCCGACCGGATCGCCGACAGCGCTTACGCGGCCTACAAGCAGAAGTCGGCCGGGAAGGTCTTCGTCGCCTACCACTGGCTGAACCACGGGAACCTCGCGGCCCAGGCGCAGTGGTGTTTCCAGCATGTCGGCGCGGACGTGCCGGTGATGATCGACGCGGAGGACGAGGCTGGAAACACCGGCTACAACGGGCCGCTCGCGGTCGACGACATCCTCGGCTTCGCCGCGGAGTACCGGAGGTTGGGCGGGATCGCGTCGCTGGTCTACCTGCCGTTCTGGTACTGGTCGGGTCCGATGGGCGCCCCGAACCGGCTCGGCGAGCTGACCAACGCCGGACTGCGGCTGGTGTCGTCGAACTACCCGAGCGCCGGCTACACCGAGAATGGCCCGGGCTGGTCGCCCTACTACTCGGGTGCACCCGCTCCGGTGCAGTGGCAGTACACCAGCACACCGATCGACATGAACGCCTACCGCGGCACCGTCGCCGACTACGCCGCGATGATAGGAGGAGCAATGACGCAGCCTTTGACTGACGTGCAGGCCCGGCAGTTGGCCAACGCGGATCAGTACTGGTACGACGCGATGACGGAGCAGGATCCGCTCACCGGCATCTACTCCGCTCCCGACGGCACCAACCTGCCGCTGCCGAACCTGCCGTTGCAGCGGATGAAACGGATCGAGTCGAAGCTCGACGGCCTCTCGGTCCCCGCGCCGGCCCCGGTCGACCCGGCCGCGTTGAAGGCGGTGCTGATGGACCCGGACGTGCTGGCCGCAATCGCGAAGGCTGTCAACGACGATGCCGCCCGCCGGATGCAGGCGTGACCGATGGCCGACAAGCCGATCTGCTGGATGTAAGACCGTTCTGAGCCGCAGCGCCTAGCCTGGGGCGGGTGAGCGTGGTGCGCCGGTACACCCGGCGTCGGTGGCTGGCCGTGGGCGGCGCGGTGGCGGCGCTCGGGGCCCTGCCCCCGGCGGTGGCCGCGTGGCCGGTGTCCACCCCGCCGGTCGTGCCGTCCGCGCTGCTGGCGAAGATCCTCGGCTCGACCGGCGTGGCGTACCAGGGCTACGTGGACAGCAACGGCCGGCTCACGCTGCCCAACCTGCCGCAGCTCGGCGACACCGTGGGGCTGCTGTCCGGGCAGACCAGCATCCGTGCCTGGTACCTGTCACCCGCCGCGTGGCGGGTTGCCGCCGTGGACCAGCTCGGCGAGAAGGACATCTACCGCACCGGCGACGGCACCTACGTGTGGGACTTCCAGCGCAACCTGCTCACGCTGGTCGCCGGTACCGTGCCGGTGCGCCTGCCGTGGGCGGCCGATCTGGTACCCCCGGACCTCGGCAGGCGGCTGCTGCGCGGCGCCGCGCCGGGCGACCCGCTCGACCCGCTGCCCGCCCGCCGGGTCGCCGGGGTGGCCGCCGCGGGCGTGCGGCTGCGCCCGGCCGATCCCCGGACCACGGTCGGCCGGGTCGACGTCTGGGCCCACCCGGGGACCGGCCTGCCGGTGCGCGTGGAGGTGGCCGGCCGCACCTCGGACACGCCGGTGCTGACCACCCAGTTCCTCGATCTCGACCAGACGGCGCCGGCGCGGTCGCTGCTGACGCCGACCCGGTCGCTGTCCGCCGGCTTCACGGTGACCACGCAGCCGGACGTGGCGGCCGCGGTCAACGCCGCGGTGCCGCTGCGGCTGCCCGCGACGCTGGCCGGCCGTACCCGCCAACCTAGCCCGAGCGGCATCACCGGGGTCGGCGCCTACGGCGTGGGCTTCGGCGCGTTCGCGGTGGTACCGCTGCCGGGCAGGACGGGAGGCCGGGTGATCGACACGGCGCGCTCGGGCGGCGCACTGCCGGTTGCGCTGCCGCGCGGCGAGGGGTACCAGATCGGCGCGTCGATGCTGACCGCGCTCGTCCTGCAGCGCCGGCGCGGCCAGGTCATCCTGCTGACCGGCTTCGTCACCGCGGATGTGCTGCGCACCGCCGCCGCCGAGCTTGTCCTGGAGCCGCTGCGATGATCACCACGCGGGCGCTGACCAAGCGGTACGGGCGGGTGACCGCAGTTGACGCGGTGGACCTCGACGTGCGGGAGGGCGACCGGTACGGGCTGCTCGGGCCGAACGGGTCGGGCAAGACCACGCTGGTCCGGTTGCTGCTCGGGCTGGTCTACGCGACCAGCGGCGAGATCACCGTGCTGGGCCGCCCAGTACCGGGGAAGGTCGGCGCGGTCCTGCCGTCGGTGGGTGCCCTGGTCGAGTCACCGGCCGCCTACGGGCACCTGTCCGGCCGGGCCAACCTGGCGTTGCTTGACGCCGCGGGGCCCGACGGCCGGAGGCGCACCCGGCGGGCGCGGATCGGGGAGGCGCTGGAGCGGGTCGGGCTGTCGGGCATCGACCGCCGGCCGGTCAGGAACTACTCGCTGGGCATGCGGCAACGGCTCGGGCTGGCGGCCGCGCTGCTGCGCCGGCCCCGGCTGCTGGTACTCGACGAACCGACCAACGGGCTGGACCCCCAGGGCATCCGGGAAATCCGCGACCTGCTGCTGTCGCTGAACGCCGCCGGTACCACCCTGTTCCTGTCCAGCCACCTGCTGACCGAGGTCGAACAGGTGTGTACCCGGGTCGGCGTGGTCAACCAGGGCCGGCTGGTGCTGCAGGACGACCTCGCCGCGCTGCGTGCCGGTACCGGTCTGGTGCGGGTACGGACGCCGGACGCGGACCGGGCGGTCGCGCTGCTGGACGGCCGGGTCGAGGCGCGCGACGGGGACGCGCTGCTGGTCCGGCACGACGACCCGGCCGGGCTCAACGCGATGCTGGTCGGCCAGGGGCTGCGGATCGCGCAGCTCGGCGAGTGGCACCGCTCCCTGGAGGAGGTTGTGCTGTCCGTGACCACCGCCGGCTCGGACCGGGTCGCCGCGCCGGAGGCTGACCGATGATCACAGTCGAACTGGTGAAGCTGTGGCGGCGGCCCCGGACGTGGGTGAGCCTCCTGCTGCTGATCGCGCTGCCGGCGCTGGTGGCGATCTTCCTCGCGGTCACCCACATCGGGCCGCAGCCGGGTCAGCAGCCCGCGTTCCTCGCCGCGGTACTCGCGAACGGAGCCCTTTTTCCGGCCGCCGCGCTGGCCATTGTGCTGCCGATCTTCCTGCCGGTCGCGGTCGCCGTGGTCGGTGGGGACGCCATCGCGGGCGAGGCGAGCAGCGGGATGCTGCGGTACCTGCTGGTCCGCCCGGTGCGCCGGACCACCCTGCTGCTGGCCAAGCTCGTCTCGATGACCGTGTTCGTCCTCGTCGCGGTGATCGCGGTGGCGGTCAGCGGATACATCCTCGGCGTCAACCTGTTCCACGCGGAGCCCGGCGCGGTCACCTCGGTTTCCGGGCCGTCGCTGACCGCCGGCCAGCTCGTCCTGCGCATCGTCGCGGCGGTCGGCTATGTCGCGGTCTCGATGCTCGGGGTGGGCGCCATCGCGATGTTCCTGTCCACGCTGTCGGACTCCTCGCTGGGCGCGGCGCTCGGGGCGCTGGCCGTCATGGTGGCCAGCCAGATCCTGGTGACGCTGGACGCGGCCAGCTCGGTGCGCCCGTACCTGCCGACCCGGTACTGGCTGGCCTGGGTGGACCTGTTCCGGGAGCCGATCCTCTGGCGGGACGTGGAGCGGGGGCTGGGCATCCAGCTCGTCTACGTGGTGGTGTTCCTCGGCGCGGCGTGGGCCAACTTCGCGACCAAGGACGTCAGCTGAGTACCTCACCCGACGGGTCCTGAAAGGTCAGGCGCAGTCGGCCGCGGTGGGCAGGCGGATCGGGCCGGCACCGAGCGCGTCGAGCACCGCGGCCTGGACGAAGGCGTTGGACGGGAGATCGCCGTGGGCGACCTGCAGCTGCGGGCAGACCGACTGGATCTCCAGGTCCGTGGCGCCGTCCAGGTTCGCCGAGTCCGGCGGGGTGACCGTCTGGTCGTCGGCCGTCCAGACCGCGAGCCAGGCCGGGGGTACCGGCACCGGCGTGGCCAGCCCGGACAGCAGCGTGCTGCCCGGGGCCAGCTGCTGGCAGGCCGTCGGGCAGGCGTCTGGCGCCAGGACGGTACCGGCGGCGGCCAGGCTCGTACCGTGGTGCGGCGAGCCCAGCGTCACCACCCGGCGCGCCTTGTGCACCCCGTCATGGCGCTGTACCCACAGCCGGGCCACCACGCCGCCGGCCGAGTACCCGACGATGTCCACCGAGCCGGCCGCCCGACCCTGCGGCGTGGCGAGCGCGGCGGTCACATAACTGTCCACAGTGGACGCCTGGGCGGCGAGGTTGCCGGTACCGTCGCCGGGCAGGGTCACCACGGTCACCCGGTGCCCGGCCGCGCTCAGCCGGGCGGCCAGCGGCGCGAGCGAGCCGGTGTTGCCGCCGTAGCCCGGTACCAGCAGCACGGGGCCGGGCCGGTCGGCCGCCGGTACCCCGCGCCGCCCGACGTGGTGAACCAGCGCCACCGCGCCCAGCGCCGCCAGCAGTGCGACCGCGAGCCCGCACACGCCCAGCACCAGAGCGCGGCGCCGGGGGCTCAGCCCGCCGAAGGGTCGGTACACGCCAGCGAAAATACCCGGCCCGGGTGGACAACCATCGGTGCCGCCCGGTGCCTCCTCATGGGTGACGGGGAGAGGGGGTTGGGGTGGCCCGTGACCCATCCGGCGAGCAGGTGTTCCGGGACTTCGTCGCGGCGCGCTCGCCGGCCCTGCAGCGCACCGCCTACCTGCTGGTCGGTGACTGGGGGCTGGCCGAGGATCTGGTGCAGACCGCTCTGATCAAGACGTACCTGGCCTGGCGGGGCAGGGACGGGGTGGCCGCGATCGAGGCGTACGCCCGCACCGTGCTGATACACACGGCCGGCCGGTGGTGGCGGCGGCGCTGGCGCGGCGAGCGGCCGGCCGCCGTGCTGCCCGACCGGTCGGTACCCGACGGCACCGAGGACTCCGCCGAGCGGGACCGGGTGTGGCGAGCCATCCTGAGCCTGCCCTCCCGCCAGCGCGCGGTGCTGGTGCTGCGCTTCTACGAGGACCTGACCGAGGCGCAGACCGCGCACCTGCTGGGCGTCTCGGTCGGCACGGTCAAGAGCCACACGGCGCGGGCACTGGGCGCCCTGCGCGAGCGGCTGAACGGGTCGCTGGACCTCGCGGCCGAGGGGAGCCGGCCATGACCGGAATCGAGGAGGTGGTCCGGCGGGTGCTGCACGACCAGGTGCGCCGGCAGCCGGCGATGACCGAGCCGGCCGAGCGGGCGATCTCCGGGGCGCGGGCGCTGCGCCGCCGGCACGCGGCGCTCGGGGTGAGCGTCAGCGTGGTCGTGGTGGTCGCCGTCGTGTGGGGCGGGGTGGCGCTGCGGGGCAGGGGTACCGGGCCGAGCATCCCACCGTCGACCGGCGCGCCGGTACCGGCGACCAGCCCGTCGGCGGCCGGGTCACCGAGCCCGCCGGTATCCCCGAGCGCTGCGGCGTCGCTGCCGATGATCGGGCTGTCCGCGATCGTGGAGAACCAGAACTACCTGCTGACACCGGGCGGAACGCTGCTGTCGCTGTCGAAGATCGGTGCCAGTCCGGGCGTCACCTACCAGTTCTCCGGGGGCTGGCTGGTGAACGCCAGCGTCAACGGCTCCTTCACGGACGGCCACCAGCTCTGGCTGCTGCGCCCGGACGGGTCCGCCCGGCTGCTGCTGGACCACGTGGGCGGCGCGGACGGCGCGGTGTTCTCGGCGGACGGGCGCAGACTTGCCTGGCTCGCCGGGGGCCAACTCCACGTGGGGCACCTGGACGGTACCGGCGCGGTGGTGACCGACACGACGACCCAGGCGCCGGAGCAGGGGTACCCGCTGGCGTACGCCGGCTCTGCCGTCCTGCTCGGGTACTCGTCGACAGGCGGCGGGTACGACAACTTCGATGTGTGGGTGCCGCAGCAGGGCCGGTACACGGCGACGTGGGACCGCGCCCAGGCCAACGGGATCGTCGGCATCTTCGGTGCCACGGCCGATGGCCGCTGGCTCATCGGCAACGTCCTGGCGGCGCCGGGCAGCGGCGGCAAGAGCAGCTGCCTGGGCCGGATCGACCCGCTGAACAACCTGCGCGTCGTCGCCCGAGCGTGCGGCCTGCCGGAGGCGCGCGAGTGGGGTTCGGTGTCACCGGACGGGCACTGGCTGGGCTACCAGACGATCAACGAAGCCAACGGCCGGACGCAGACCACGCTTGTCGACCTGACCACGGTGTTCCAGCAACCGAACGTCGACGGTTCCTGGCCGCTGGAGTATCCGGGCAGCTGGATCGGGCCGGACACGATGATCACGCAGGGCCTCGACGAGCGGTTCTACCGGTACCGGGTGGGGCAGCCCACGGGCGAGGAGGTTGCGGTGACCGGGATGCCCCCGGGCGGGAAGGTCATCCTGGTCCACAAGCTGTCCTGACCGGTATGTCACACCCTGGTCCTATGCTCCGCGGCATGAACCGGACCGATCGGCTCTACGCCATGGTCGAGGAGCTGCGGGCCGTCGCACCACGGCCGCGCAGCGCCACCTGGTTGGCCGGGCGCTTCGAGGTGTGCACCAGGACCGTGGAGCGGGACATCAGCGCCTTGCAGCAGGCCGGCGTGCCCATCTACGCGGAGCCCGGGCGCACCGGAGGCTACACGCTGGACCGCGACCGCACCCTGCCGCCGGTCAACATGTCGCCGGAGGAGGCGGTGGCGATCGCGGTCGGGCTGGAGTTGCTGCGCGGCACGCCGTTCCACGCGGCGGCGCGGTCGGCGATGCGCAAGGTGGTGGCCGTGATGCCGGAGCGGGAGGCCCGCGACGCGACCGCGATGGCCGGGCGGATCGGCCTGCTGGGCGCCGCGCCGGCCGAGGTGCCCTCGGCGGTCGCCCGGGCGCTGGCCGACGGGCGGGTGCTGCGCTTCGGCTACATCGACCGCACCGGCGCGGTGAGCCAGCGGGAGGTCGAGCCGCTGAGCTACATCGGCGGCGGCTCGCACTGGTACCTGGTGGGGTGGTGCCGGCTGCGCCAGGCCCACCGGGCCTTCCGGCTGGACCGCATGGTGTCGCCGGAGGCGACCGGGGAGGTCGCGCCGCACCGCGAGCTGGATATCACGGAGCTGGGCCTGCCGCGCGAACTCCGGATGCCCGCGCTGGTGTGAGCCCCGCCTGGCGCTGTGGACCGCGAAACACCGACATAGGGCTGTCGCGGGTGCGCGCGAGGCTTCGGGCATCGCACCCGACACGAAAGGTAGTGAGATGTCCTCGATGATCAACGGCATCGGCTGGTTCCAGATCGGCGCGCAGGACCCGGACACCGTCGGAAAGTTCTACGGCCAGTTGTTCGGCTGGGAGTTCGCCGACGACCGGGACGCCGGGTCGCGGTACCGCATCATCACCACGCCGGCCGAGGGCTCGATCAGGGGCGGGCTGTTCCGGGCCGAATCCGAGCAGCAGGAGCACGCGATGTTCTGCGTGATGGTCGAGGACGTGGCGGCCACCTGCGCGGCGGCCGAAGCGGCCGGCGGCCGGGTGCTGGTGCAGCCGGCCACCACACCGTCGGGCCTGACCTTCGCCGACCTCCTCGACCCGGCCGGCAACCTGTTCGGGATCTACACGCCGCCCGCGGGCTGAGCCGTAACCGCCGCGGCGGCTGTGAGGGTACCGGCGGCCACGTCCAGGGTCGCCGGTACGCCGAGCGGCACGGTCAGCGCCCCGGGTCCGTGGCCGACCGGCAGACCGCCGAGCACGGGTACCCCGAGGTCGCCGAGGCGGTCGGCGAGAACGTCCACAGTGGACATCGGCCACTCGTCCTCGCACCGGGTGAACTGCCCCAGCGCGATCCCGGCCACCCCGTCGAGCACACCGGCCCGGCGCAGCTGGGTGAGCATCCGGTCGATCTTGTACGGCGGCTCGTCGACCTCCTCGAGCAGCAGCACGGCACCGCGCAGGACCGGCTGGTCGGGGGTACCCACGCCGGCCGCGAGCAGGCACAGGTTGCCGCCGATCAGGGTACCGGTGACGGGCGCCCCGGGTACCCGTAGCGGGCCGCTGTCCCCGGCCGGGTCGGCGACCAGCACCACCGGATCGCCGGTACCGATGGCGGAGCGCAGCGAGGCCACCGACTCGGGCGCGAAGTCGTCGGTGAGCTGGCTGGCCACCGGGCCGTGCAGGCTGGCCAGCCGGGCGCCGCGCCACAGCGCCAGGTGCAGCGCGGTGATGTCGGAGAAGCCGACGACCAGCTTCGGGTCCTTCCGTACCGCGTCGAGGTCGAGGCCGTCCACGATGCGCTGCACGCCGTACCCGCCGCGGGCGCACACCACCCCGCGTACCACGGGATCGGCCAGCGCCGCATTCAGCCCGGCCAGCCGCTGCGCGTCGGTACCGGCGAGGAACCCGTGCCGCGCGTACACGTCCACCCCCGGCACCACCACGAGCCCCCAGCTCGACAGCAGCGCGATGGCTCCGGCGGTCCGCTCCTCGCGTACCGGACCGGACGGGGCGACCAGCGCCACGGTGTCGCCGGGGCGGAGGGCAGCGGGGTAGACCGTGGGCGTCACAGCGGCACCCTAACCGGTGGCTTTGTAGCCTGGTCGGTGTGGCGGACAACAGGACCCTGGTGGTGGAGAACGACCCCAGCGACGACGCGCGGCGCCTCGGCGACTGGCTGACCGGCGCCGGGCTGGCCTTGGAGGTTGTCCGGCCGCACGCGGGCGACCCGCTACCGGAGGCCCTCGACGGGTACGCGGCGATGGTCGTGCTCGGCGGCGGGCAGGACGCGTACCCGGGGCCTGACGGCCGGCCGGCGGAGGCGTGGTTCCCGGCGCTGGAGGGGCTACTGCGCAAGGCGGTGCGCACCGAGGTGGCCACCCTCGCCGTGTGCCTGGGCGGGCAGCTTCTCGCGACTGCGCACGGCGGCCTGGTCGAGCCGAGCCCGTCCGGGCCGGAGATCGGTCCGGCGCTGGTCGCGAAGCGGGACGTGGCCGAGAAGGACCCGCTGTGGGCGCCGGTACCGATGGCGCCTGACGTGTTGCAGTGGCACCGTGACGAGATCACCGAGCTGCCGCTCGGCGCGACCCTGCTGGCCGCCTCGACGCGGTATCCGCACCAGGCGTTCCGGGTCGGTACCCGGGCCTGGGGCGTGCAGTTCCACATCGAGTGCGATACCGCGATGGTCGAGGACTGGGTGGCGGCGGATGCCGGGCTGCTGGAGGATCTCGGGTACGACCCGGAGGTGGTGGTGGACGCCTGCAGCCTGATCATGACGGACCTGGAGGAGGCGTGGCAGCCGTTCGCGCAGCGGTTCGCTGCGGTGGCACTCGGCCGCCTCGAACCGCCGGCCCCCGCCGGAGGCCCCCGCAACCTGCCTCTGCTCGGCCACTGAACGGCGGCGCCCGGTGAGTGACTCCGGCACCCTGCCCGGGACCGGCGCGGTGGCGCGCCAGCCGGGCGGGGCCAGGCGGCTCGTGCGGTACGGCTTCGTCGACGCCGGCCGGGCCGGCGGCTGGCTGAGCCAGATGGGGCTGTGGGACGACGGCGCGCAGCGGCCCGCGGACGAGGGCGCCGAGGGCGTGCTCGACGTGCTGTCCCGGGCGGCTGACCCCGACCTCGCGCTGCGCCAGCTCGTCCGGCTCACCGAGACCGAACGGCCCGACGGCTCCCGGCCGGGGCTGCTGCGCAGCCTGCGGATGAACGCGGGCCTGCGGTCCCGGCTGGTGGCGGTGCTCGGGGCCAGCGACGCGCTCGGCGACCACCTGGTGGCCAACCCCGGGGAGTGGCGGACCCTGGCCGACCCGGCCGGGTACACGCTGCGCTTCTCCGGTGACTCGGTGCCCCGGCTGCGCATGGCGTACCGGCGCACCCTGCTGCGGATCGCGGCCGGCGACCTGACCGGCGCGCTGGAGCTGGAGCAGACGATGGCCGCGCTGTCCACTCTCGCCGACGCCACGCTGGCCGCCGCATTCCGCCTGGCCGGCGGCGCCGACGACGGCTCGCTTGCGGTCGTGGCGATGGGCAAGTGCGGCGGGGGCGAGCTGAACTACGTCTCCGACGTGGACGTCATCTTCGTGACCGGCTCGGACGAGGACCTGTCCCGGGCGACCACGGTCGCGGCCAGCCTGATGGCCATCTGCGGCCAGGTCGCCTGGCCGGTCGATGCGGCACTTCGGCCCGAGGGCGCGCACGGGCCGCTGGTACGCACGTTGGCCAGCCACCTCGCCTACTACAAGAAGTGGGCACGCACGTGGGAGTTCCAGGCGCTGCTCAAGGCCCGGCCCGCCGCGGGCGACCTGTCACTCGGGCAGCGCTGGCTCGACGAACTACAGCCGCTGATCTGGCACGCCGCCGAGCGGCCGGAGGCCGTCGCCGACATCCGGTCGATGCGGCGCAGGATCACCGATTCGGTACCGGCGGCCGAGCGCGACCGGGAGATCAAGCGGGGACCGGGCGGGCTGCGGGACATCGAGTTCGCCGTGCAGTTGCTGCAGCTGGTGCACGGCCGGGGCGACGAGGCGCTCCGCTCACCGTCCACTCTGGACAGTCTGCGCGCGCTGACGGCCGGCGGGTACGTTGGGCGGGCCGACGGCGAGGCGCTGGAGCGGGCGTACCAGTTCCTGCGTACCGTCGAGCACCGCCTCCAGCTCCAGAAGCTGCGCCGCACGCACACGGTACCGGCGGACCAGGGCGGGCTGCGCTGGCTCGCGCAGGCCCTCGGGTACCGGGGCAGCACGCGCGGGGACGCGGTCGACGCCTTCCGCGCGGACTGGGTCGCGCACGCCGCCGAGGTACGCCGGCTGCACGCCAAGCTGCTGTACCGGCCGCTGCTGGAGGCGGTGGCCCGGGTACCGGGGGACGAACTGCGGCTGACCCCGGACGCGGCCCGCGAACGGCTGGAGGTGCTCGGGTTCGCCGACCCGGCCGGTGCGCTGCGGCACATCGAGGCGCTGACCGGCGGGGTGTCCCGTACCGCCGCCATCCAGCGCCAGTTGCTGCCCGTGCTGCTGTCCGCGTTCGCCGACGCGCCCGAGCCCGACCGTGGACTGCTGGCCTATCGGCAGGTCTCGGAGAAGCTCGGCACCACCCCGTGGTACCTGCGGCTGCTGCGCGACGAGGGGCCGGTCGCGCTTCGGCTGGCGAGGCTGCTGGGACTGTCCCGGTACGTGACGGACCTGCTCAGCCGGGATCCCGAGGCGCTGCGGCTGCTCGCCGACGACGCGGAGCTGGTACCGCGGCCCCGGGGTACCCTCCTGGACGGCTTCGCGGCCGCGGCGGCCCGCCACCTCGCGAGCGGCGAGCCCGGCGGCGGGGTGCCCGGCGGCGCGGCCGGCCCGGTGACCGCGATCGCAGCGGTGCGGGCGCTGCGCCGGCGCGAGCTGTTCCGGATCGCCTGCGCCGACCTGCTCGGCCGGCTCGACGTGGTGGCGGTCGGCGCGGCCCTGGCCGACGTCGCGGATGCCACGCTCGCCGCCGCGCTGACCGTCACCGACCGGGTCGGCCTGCCGTTCGCCATCATCGGCATGGGCCGGCTCGGTGGCTACGAGATGAGCTACCCGTCCGACGCGGACGTGCTGTTCGTGTACGAGCCGCGGGCCGGCGGGCGGGACGACGAGGCGAGCGGCGCGGCGCACGGCATCGCCGAGGAGCTGCGCCGGCTGCTCGCCGCGCCCGCGCCCGACCCGCCGCTGGGCGTCGACGCGGACCTGCGCCCGGAGGGGCGGCAGGGTCCGCTGGTACGCAGCCTCGCCGCCTACACGCAGTACTACGCCCGGTGGTCCCGGGTATGGGAGGCGCAGGCGTTGCTGCGCGCCCGGTTCGTGGCCGGCGACCCCGCACTGGGCACCCGCTTCCTCGAACTGGCCGACCGGGTCCGGTACCCGGCCGAGGGGCTGTCCCGGGAACAGGTGACCGAGATCCGCCGGATCAAGGCCCGGGTGGACAGCGAGCGGCTGCCCCGGGGCTCAGATCCGGCCACCCACGCGAAGCTGGGCCGGGGCGGCCTGGCCGACGTGGAGTGGACGGTGCAGCTGTTGCAGTTGAGGTTCGGGCACGAGGTACCGGGGCTGCGCACCACCCGTACCGTCGAGGCGCTGGACGCGGCGCGGGCGGCCGAGTTGGTCGACGGCGTCGACGCGATGGCGCTGGCGACCGCGTGGCGGTCGGCGTCGCGGGTACGCAACGCCCTGATGCTGGTGCGCGGGCGGCCCTCGGACCAGCTGCCCCGGCACGGTCCCGAGCTGGCGGCGGTGGTGGCGGTACTGGGCGGCGGCGACCCGGGTGAGTTCGTCGACGACTACCTGCGCACCGCGCGCCGCGCCCGCCAGGTCTTCGAGCGCCTGTTCAACACCTGACCGTCGTGCGGCCCGCCGGATTCGATCCGGACACCGGTGACGTGCGGGCCGGCCGGGGGACATAACGCCGCGAATCCGCGGAATGCCCGGCGGCCCCGGGTGGTTGAACCCGGCTCACCCCCCGACGGAGAGGACACGACGTGAAGTCCGTACGCCGATTCCTGCCCGCGATCGCCAACGTCCCCAGCCGGTTCCTGCCCGCCCTCGCGGGCAACCCGGGCCGGGTCCTGCCCGCCATCGCGAGCACACCGCGTCGCGCCGCGATCTCCGCGACGCTCATCGCCGGGCTCGCCGCCGGCCCCCTCGCCGGCACCGCCGCGACCTCCGGCAGCGCCTTCGCCAGCCAGAACGTGCCGTCGCAGTCCCAGCTGATGCCGGCCGGCGTTCCCGGCGGCCAGTCGCAGATCGCGCTGGACGGTGCCCAGCGGGACAACGCGAAGGCCATCGTGAAGGCCACCCAGGAGATGAACCTGCCGCCGCGCGCCGCCGTGATCGCGGTGGCCACGTCGATGCAGGAGACGAAGCTGAACAACTACGGCAACCTCGGTACCGCCAACGACCACGACTCGCTGGGCCTGTTCCAGCAGCGGCCGTCAGCCGGTTGGGGTACGCCGCAGCAGCTGACCAACCCGGACTACTCCACGAAGGCGTTCCTCAAGGGACTGACCAATGTGGACGGTTGGCAGAAGATGCCGTTGACCGACGCCGCGCAGGCGGTCCAGGTCAGCGCGTTCGGCGACCGGTACGCCCAGTGGGAGAAGCAGGCCGCCGACCTCGTGCAGGCCGACTACCGCGCCTGAGGCGCGCGAGCGACGCTGCGGCCCGGTCAGGGCCGCAGCGTCAGCCTGTCCACAGTGGACTGCTTGATGGACGCCTCCGCCCAGCGCATCGGCAGGGTCTGGCCGGTGCGCCACAGGTCGAACTGGTCGGCGTAGTGCGCGTTGAACGCGTGTCCTGACTCGCCGGTCAGCTCGATCCAGCGCGATTCGTCCAGGTTGGACAGGTCCACGATCATGCGCATCGACGGTACCGCGTCGACCGAGTAGTCCGGTGACGACGGGTCCCAGCCGGTGGCGTTGACGATGTTGCTACCGCCCGAGACCCCGGTGGCGGGATGGTTGAACAGCCACTCGATCGGGCCGATGCCGGAGGTACCGAAGGACTGGTTGCGTACCTCCAGCGTGTGCATCCGACCCCAGCGCCAGTCCTGCGGATCGTCGCCCTGCGTGGCGACCAGTTCGCTGTCGGCCGCCGTCAACGCGCGGTGCACGATGTCGTCGCGGGTCTCGACCTGCGGCGTGGATCTGTCGTCCCACCACGGCGAGTCGGGCTGGTTCACCAGGTCGGTGAGCACGACCCACCACCGGTCGCCCCCGTTCGGCTTGTGCCCGTCGGGCAACTCGTCGAAGGTGAGCCGGATCAGCTGGCGGTACACGGCGTTGAAGTACGCGGCGGCCGCCGAACTGCGGGCCGCGGCCGAACCCTTCGCCCCGTCGGCCGGCTGCTGGAGGTCCCAGCCGCGCAGCAGTTCCTGCGCGCGACCGGTCGCGCCGTCCTCGGCGTGTGCCAGCAGCACCGGTACCAGCGCGGCGGCCAACCCGTTGCGGTTGTCGAACTGCATCGCCTGCACGGTCGCCACGGACACCTTTGCGCCGCCCGCCGTCGCCGCGTTGATGAGGTCCCCGATCCGCTGGCTGCGGTACCCGTAGGACCAGTCCCGGGTCAGGAAGTGCGGGTACACCGACGGGTCCACCACCGCCTGGTTGGCGGTCACCACATACCCGCCGGCGGGGTTGAACACCGACGGCAGGTCCTCGAACGGCAGGTACCCCGTCCAGTCGTAGGCGGAGTCCCAGCCCGGCGCCGGCCAGCGACCGTCCCCCCTGCCCCGCACCGGTACCCGCCCCGGCGACTGGTACCCGATGTTGCCGTCGACGTCCGCGTAGACCATGTTCTGCGAGGGCACCTCGAACCGCGCCGCGGCGGCCCGGAAGTCGGTCCAGTTTCCGGCCTTGTCCAACAGGAACAGCGCGTCCATGGTCCGGCCCGGGTCCAGCGCGGTCCAGCGCAGCGCGACCGCGTAGCCGTCCGGGCCCGAACCGGCCGCCGTGGCCGCCGTCGCGGCCGGGTTACCCGATGAGTCGACCGGCGGCTTGGCGCCGATGTCGCGCAGCTCCCGCGACACGTCCGACAGCAGCGGCCCGTGGTCGGTGGTGCGTACCTTCAGCGTCACCGGCTTGCCGCCCGCCACGTTGACGGTCTCGGTACGCACCTGCATGTCCCGCCACTGACCGTCCACTTCGTACTGGTCGCCGCGCACCTTCTCCAGGTACAGGTCGGTGACGTCCGGGTCGAGGTTGGTGAACCCCCAGGCGATGCGGGCGTTGTGCCCGATGACCACGCCCGGTACCCCGGAGAACGTGAAGCCCTCGACGTTGTACTCGCAGGTGCAGTGCAGGCCCATCTGGTACCAGATGCCCGGCATGGACGGCGACAGGTGAGGGTCGTTGGCCAGGATCGGCTTGCCCGTGGTGGTCAGGCTGCCCGAGATGACCCAGGAGTTGGAGCCGATGCCCGGTCCGCCGTTGCCCATCAGGTCGGGCAGCCGGTCGACGGCCCGGCCGAGCGCGGTGAACAGCGGCGCGGCCTCGGTGAGCGCCGCGACGGGCGCGCCCGCGACCTGCCCGCCGGCCCCGGCCGGGCCGGCGGCGGCCGGCGTGGTCGCCGGGTTGGGGGCGGCCGGGGGGGCCACGATCGGGCGGGGGGCCTCGAGCGGGTGCCCGGGATAGAGCT
>CAZYCD010000025.1:0-33898 GCA_964645345.1 uncultured Micromonosporaceae bacterium | reverse complement strand
GACCGGTCGCTGGCGATGTTCGAGTGGGGGTACGGCGACTTCGTGGTCGAGCCGTACACCATCACCACCGAGTACAGTCCCACGTACTTCCCGGACCACCCGCGGGCCGGACCGTTCACCGCCAACCTCGGCGGCTTCCTCACCAGCTGCCTGTACGGACTGACCGGGCTGCGGCTGCACGGCGGTACCCCGGATACCTGGTTCGAGCGGCCGGTCGTGCTGCCCAAGGGCTGGGACGCAATACACGTCGACCGGGTCTGGGTGCGCGGGCGGCCGATGGCACTGGACGCCGAGCACGGGGCGCAGCGCGCCCGGCTGACGGAGGTGTCCGGCTGAGCCGGTCCCTTCGACTCGTGGAACGGGCCGGGCACGGGATGGAACGCCCGGAGTAGTGCGCGACCACCGCGCCTGACGCTCCCCGCACGCAAGGGGCGGCGGCTCATCCTCCAGTCCCGCCGCCCCCTTTCAGCGTCTGTCGGTCGCCTCGCAGGCGCCGTCCGGTCTCCGGGCGGCGTCCGCATCCTGTCCGGACGGGACATTATTCAAGTCCGAGAATTTCCGATGGCAAGCGCTTGACACCGGCTCCGGGCACCGACGAGCCTCTATATGTTCAGGCGCTCGCCGGGCTCGTCCCGCGGGCCGCGCCGCCCGACCCGTCCCTCGGGAGTCCTCATGCCCATCTCCAGACGTTCCCTGCTGCGCGGCGGTGCGGCCGCGCTGCTCCTCATCGGCGGCCTGACGGTCGGCGTCGGCACGGCGCACGCCGCCACCAACCCCTGGATGGACGCCTCCCAGCCGCCCTCGCAGCGGGCCGACGAACTGCTCGCCGCGATGACCCAGGCCGAGAAGCTGACCATGATGCACGGCGGCGCCTCCTGCGGGTACGTCGGCTGCGTGGACGGCAACACCCGTCTCGGCATCCCGGCCCTGCACCTGCAGGACGGGCCGGTCGGCGCCGGCGACGGCTTCACCGGGGTCACCCAGATGGCCGCGCCGGTCGCCGGCGCGGCGAGTTGGGACACCGGCCTGATGCAGCAGTACGGGCAGGTGCTGGGCGCCGAGCAGTGGGGCAAGGGTACGAACGTCGTGCTCGCACCGACCATCAACATCGTGCGCGACCCGCGCTGGGGCCGGGCCTTCGAGTCGTTCAGCGAGGACCCCTACCTGGCCGGCCAGATCGCCGGCGCCGACATCCAGGGCATCCAGAGCCAAGGGCCGATGGCCCAGGTGAAGCACTACGCCGTCTACAACCAGGAGACCAACCGCAACTCGCCTGCGGACAACGCGATCGTGTCCGCCCGCACCGAGCGGGAGATCTACACCCCGGCGTTCGAGAGGTCCATCAACCAGGGCGGCGCCGACTCGGCGATGTGCTCGTACTCGTCCATCAACGGTCCGTTCGCGTGCGAGAACGGGCCGATGCAGAACGGCATCCTCAAGGGTGACATGGGCTTCCAGGGCTTCATTACGTCCGACTGGGGCGCCACCCACTCCACCGTGAACAGCGCCACCAACGGCCTGGACATGGAGATGCCGGGCAGCAGCTTCTACGGCACGGCGCTGACCAACGCGGTCAACTCCGGCCAGGTGTCGCAGGCCACCCTCAACGACCACGTGCACCGGATCCTGCAGGCCATGTTCAAGCAGGGCCTGTTCGACAACGCGCAGACCGGCAACACCGGCGCGACGGTCACCACCAGCGCGCACGTGAACACCTCCCGGCTGGCGGCCGAGGAGGGCAGCGTGCTGCTCAAGAACGGCGGCAGCCTCCTGCCGCTGGGCGCCGGTACCACGTCGATCGCGGTCATCGGCGCCGGAGCCAGCACGAGCGTGATGTACCAGGGCGGCGGCAGCGCCGGGGTCAACCCGTCCTCGACCGTCACGCCGCTGCAGGGCATCCAGAGCCGCGCCGGCAGCGGGGTCACCGTCACCTACACCGCCGACGCCGCCACGGCGGTGACCAACGCCCGCGCCGCCAACGTCGCCATTGTCGTGGTGAACAAGGGCGAGAGCGAGGGCAGCGACCTGTCCACCATCGACCTCGCGTCGGGCGACAACACCCTCATCAGCGACGTGGCGGCGGCCAACCCTAACACCATCGTCGTGGTGAACTCCGGGTCGGCGGTCACCATGCCGTGGGCTGGCGCGGTCAAGGGCATCATCGAGGCGTGGTACCCGGGCCAGCAGTACGGCAACGCGCTGGCCGCGCTGCTGTGGGGCGACGTGAACTTCTCCGGCAAGCTGCCGGTCACCTTCCCGCAGTCGCTGGCCGACGTCCCGGCGCACACCGCCGCCCAGTGGCCCGGCCAGAACAACCAGGTCCAGTACTCCGAGGGCCTGCAGGTCGGGTATCGCTGGTACGACGCGCAGAACAAGACACCGCTGTACCCGTTCGGATTCGGCCTGTCCTACACCACCTTCTCCTACGCCAACCTCACGATGTCCACTCCGGACAGTGCAGGAAACGTCGCCGTCGGGTTCGACGTGACCAACACCGGCAGCCGCGCCGGGGCCGAGGTGGCACAGGTCTACGTCGGCCAACCGGCCAGCGCCGGTGAGCCACCGAAGAACCTGCGCGGCTTCCAGCGGGTACAGCTCAACCCGGGCCAGACCCAGCACGTCTCGCTGACCCTGGACGCGCGCAGCTTCCAGACCTGGACGACGACCTGGACGACCACGGGCGGTACTCACACGATCTACGTCGGTTCGTCCTCGCGCGACATCCGGCTGACCGGGTCGGTGACCGTCGCGGGCTCGGGCGGCGGCGGGCAGACCGCGCTGCCGCGTACCGGATGGACCGTGACCGCCTCGGTGTCCAGCACGACCGACGTGCCGGCCCGGATGCTGGACGGCAACACCGCGACCCGGTGGAGCACAGGTACCCCGATGGTGAACGGGCAGACCGTCACCGTGGACATGGGCGGGGTGAACACCATCGACCAGATCACCATGGACTCGGCGGGCAGCCTCAACGACTACGCGCACGGGTACCAGGTGAACCTGTCCACCGACGGCGTCAACTTCGGCACACCGGTCGCCACCGGCGCCGGTACCGCCGCCCTCGTGACCGTCACCTTCCCGGCGACCAGCGCCCGGTACATCCGGGTCACCCAGACCGGCAGCTCGTCGTCCTGGTGGTCGATCGCCGAGTTCAACGCCTACACCAACGGCTCGACCGGAGGCGGCGGGCCGACCCTGCTGCCGCGTACCGGATGGACCGCGTCCGCGTCGGTGTCCAGCACGACCGACGTGCCGGCCCGGATGCTGGACGGCAACACCGCGACCCGGTGGAGCACAGGTACCCCGATGGTGAACGGGCAGACCGTCACCGTGGACATGGGCGGGGTGAACACCATCGACCAGATCACCATGGACTCGGCGGGCAGCCTCAACGACTACGCGCACGGGTACCAGGTGAACCTGTCCACCGACGGCGTCAACTTCGGCACACCGGTCGCCACCGGCGCCGGTACCGCCGCCCTCGTGACCGTCACCTTCCCGGCGACCAGCGCCCGGTACATCCGGGTCACCCAGACCGGCAGCTCGTCGTCCTGGTGGTCGATCGCCGAGTTCAACGCCTACTCCTCGTAGGACGGCCTGATGCGGCGGGTCCGGTCGGGTGGGGGAACGACCGGGCCCGCGGCCGCAGGCTCATCGACATGTACATAGGAGCGTGTCCCGCGACCATGGTGGGACACACAGAATGGTCAGAGTTTCTGCTGGTCGCCAACCCGATCCTGTGGCATAGCGGCGGGGAGGTACCTGCCGAACCTGACGGGTGTGGCCGCCGCGGCTCGGCGCGGACGGCTACTCGCTCGACGCCCACGCCGGCGAGGAGCCGATCCACCGGCTATCGGCGGCGGCCGGGTTCGGCCGGTTCCGCCGGGTCGCCGCGACGCCCTTCACCACCGTGTACGTGGTACGCCCCTGAGGGTTCGCAGCGGCCGCGGCGCGTTCCCCGGGGTGCGGCACCCGAGACGGTTGCGGAGCAGCGCCGGACCAGCGCTCGACAGCCGCCGCGGGTTCAGGCGGTGCGATACCGGTGCGCGTCGGCTCGCAGGGTGACGCCGTGTCCCGGCCGGTCGTCCAGCTCCAGGAAGCCGTCCCGGACAGATCCTGAGCCGTCGAACAGCATCCGGTCGCAGCGCCAGTGGTCGGCGAACCACTCCACATGGCGCAGGTTCGGCACGGCCGCGCAGACCGGTGCGTGCAGGGTCGGCGCACAGTGCGCGGACACCTGCAGGCCGAAGGAGTCGGCCACCGCGGCACCCGCCAGGAACCCCGTGTACCCGCCGGCCCGCGTCGCGTCGATCTGCAGGCAGTCCACCGCGCCGGCCTCGCACATCCGCCGGAAGTACGTCGGATCGGTGCCGTACTCGCCGGCGGTCACCTCTGGTTCGATGATTCCCCGCAGCAGGGCCAGATCCTCGAGGTGGTCTGAGGAGACCGGCTCCTCGAACCAGTCCACGCCGAACTGCGCGGCGTCCCGGGCCACCCGGGCCGCCTGCTTCACCTGGTACCCGCCGTTGGCGTCCACCATCAGTGCCGGCGCGGTACCGACGGCCTCCCGCGCCACCTCGATGCGGTGCAGGTCGCGCCGCTCGTTGTGCCCCCATCCCTCGGCGATCTTGATCTTCACCGCGGTCACGCCCTGGTCGTGCACCAACTCGGACAGCCGCTCGCGCAGCTCGGTGTCGGAGAAGGTGGTGAAGCCGCCGCTGCCGTAGACCGGTACCGCCGTCCGGGCGCGGCCGAACAGGTCGGCCAGCGGTACCCCGACCAGCCGCGCCTTGAGCTCCCACAGGGCGACGTCCACTGCGGACAGTGCCATGCCGGCCAACCCGGGAACCAAGGCGTTGCGGGCGGCGATGCGCATCGCGGCGTGGCAGGCCGGTACACCCATCGGGTCCCGCCCCTGGACCACGCCGGCGAACAGGTCGTTGACGACCGACGCGGCCGCCCGGTGCGAGTAGGTCCACCCGGTGCCCACGACATCGCCGCAGCGCGCGGTCACCACGACCACGGTCGTGGAGCTCCAGCTCAGCGTCCCGTCCGCCTCCGGCCCGGCGGTGGGTATCGCGTAGGCCGCCGCCTGGACCTCGTCGACGATCATCGCGGCGGGCCGGCCGCGACCGCGGCGGCGAGCACCTCGGCCAGGTGCCGCGGCCGCCGTCCGGTACCGGCGTCGGTGATCTGGTACCGGCAGGAGAAGCCGTCGGCCAGCACGATGGTCGACGGGTCCGCCGCCCGTACCTCCGGCAGAAGCACCCGTTCCGCGCAGGCCAGGGACACCTCGCGGTGGTCGGCGGTGAGCCCGAAGTCGCCTGCCAGCCCGCAGCAGCCCGACTCGAGTACCCGCGCCCGCAGCCCGACGCGCTCCATCAGCCTGCGGTCGGCCGCCTCACCGAGCACCGCGTGCTGGTGGCAGTGCGTCTGCACGATCGCCTCGCGGTCGCCCGGCAGCCGGGGCGCGAAGTCGGGTGCGTCCTCGTCCAGCAGTTCGGCCAGCGTCCTCGTCTGCCGGGCCAGTCGCTGCGCGTCGAGGTCGGGGCCGAGCAGGTTGACCGCGTCGTCGCGCAGCACCGAGGTACAGCTCGGCTCCAGCCCGACCACCGTCATGCCCTCCCGGAGCAGCGGGGCCAGGATGCGCAGGCTCCGCTTGAGTACCCGGCGGGCGGTGTCCAGCTGGCCGGTAGAGATCCAGGTCAGTCCACAGCAGACAGTCCGGGGTGGGAGCACCACCCGGTACCCGGCGGCCTCCAGGACGGTGACGGCCGCGGCCGGGATGCGCGGCTCGAAGGCGTTGGTGAACGTGTCCGGCCACAGCAGGACGGGCCCGCGATCGGCGGCGGGGCGGTGCGCGCCCCGGTTCGAGCGGCGGCGGTCCGCCTCGCGGCGGCGGAAGGCGTCGGTGAACCGCCGGGGGGCGAACCTGGGCAGGTCCCGCTGAGGGTCGACGCCCGCGACCGCGGCGCTGAGCCAGCGTACCCCGGGCGCGTGGGTCAGCGCGTTGGCCACTCCCGGCGCCGCCCCGGCCAGCTTCGCCCACAGCGGCAGCCAGCCCAGCGAGTAGTGCGGCAGCGGGCGTGGCCGGTTCTCGTAGTGGTGGGACAGGAACTCCGACTTATAGGTCGCCATGTCGACACTGACCGGGCAGTCGCTCTTGCAGCCCTTGCAGGCCAGGCACAGGTCCAGCGCCTCGTGTACCGCCTCGCTGCGCCAACCGTCCACAATGGTCTCGCCGCGGGCCATCTCGAACAGCAGCCGCATCCGGCCCCGGGTGGAGTGCTTCTCCTCCCGGGTCACCTGGTAGCTCGGGCACATCACGCTGGACGCCTCGGTGTCGTGTCGCCGGCACTCGCCGACGCCGAAGCACCGGGTGGGTACCCCGACGAAGCCGCCGTCCTCCGGGTACGTGAAGTGGGTCCGGCCCGGATCCGGGGCGTAGTCCACGCCGAGCCGCAGGTTCGAGTCGAGCGGATAGGCGTCGACCACCTTGCCCGGGTTCATCCGGCCGGTCGGGTCGAACACCGCCTTGAACTCGCGGAAGGCGCGGACCAGCTCGTCGCCGAACATGATGGGCAGCAGCTCGCCGCGAGCCTGGCCGTCGCCGTGCTCACCGGACAGCGAGCCGCCGTAGGAGACCACCAGGTGGGCCGCCCGGGTCACGAAGGACCGGAACTTGGCGATGCCCGCGGCGGTCACCAGGTCGAACGGGATGCTGGTGTGCACGCAGCCGTGCCCGAAGTGGCCGTAGAGCGACGCCGCACCCAGGTCGAACTCGTCCAGCAGCCGCTGCAGATCGCGCAGGTAGTCGCCGACCCGGTCCGGCGGTACCGCCGAGTCCTCCCAACCGGGCCAGGTGTCCGGCATCCCCGGTACCCGGGCGGTCGCGCCCAGCGCCGCCTCCCGCACCGAGTCCAGCTCCTTCTGGTGCGCCTTGTCGGTCAGCACCCGGCAGTGAAGTACGCCACCGGCCGCCGACAGCGCGTCGCACAGCCGCTCCGCCCGCTCGCGGGCCTCGTCGAGCGAGTCGCCGGTCAGCTTCACCATCAGCCAGGCGCCGGCCTCGGGGATCTCGTGCAGGGCGACGGTGTTGAGCCGGCGTTCCCGCTCGTACGCGATGAGCTTGTGATCCAGCCCTTCGAGGATGTACGGCCGGTGTTCGTTGACCAGCGGTACCCGGTCGGCCGCCGAGGCGACGTCCTCGTACCCGACGAGCACGGTGACCGCGTTGGTCGGCTCGGGCAGCAGGTCCAGCTCCGCGCGCAGGATCGTGACGCAGGTCGACTCCGAGCCGACCAGCGCGCGGGCCAGGTTGAACCCGTTCTCCGGCAGCAACTCCGGCAGGTTGTACCCGGAGATCCGGCGCGGGATGTTCGGGTACCGGCTGCGGATCTGCTCGGCGTACCGGTCGCGCAGCGCGACCAGATCACGGTAGATGCCCGCCCGGCGACCCTCCCCTGTGGACAGTCGCGCGAGCTCCTCGTCGCTCGTCGGGCCGACCCACATCCGCACCCCGTCGTAGGTCAGCACCTCCAGGCGGCGCACGTTGGCCGCCGTGGTACCCGCCCACTGCGCCGTCGAGCCGCAGGAGTCGTTGCCGAGCATCCCACCGATCGTGCAGTGGTTGTGGGTGGCCGGCTTCGGCCCGAACACCAGCCCGTGCGGCATGGCCGCCCGGTTCAGCTCGTCGAGCACGATCCCGGCCTGCACGACCGCGGTGCGCCCGGCCGGGTCGACCGACTCCACCTCGTTGACGTACTTCGCCATGTCCAGCATCACGGCAGCGTTGGTGCACTGGCCGCCGAGGCTGGTGCCGCCGCCCCGGGACAGCACCGGCGCGCCGAACCGGTGGCACACCCGGACGGCGGCTACGGCGTCCTCGACATCGCACGGCACGACGACCCCGATGGGTACCTGCCGGTAGTTGGACGCGTCGGTGGAGTAGGCCGCGCGGGTACCGGTGTCGAACCGGACCTCGCCGCGCACCTCGGCCCGCAGCGCCTTCTCCAGCGCCCGCACGTCGAGGTTCGCGGCCGGTTCGGCCCCTGGATCGCGGCGCACCACCGGCGCCGGCAAGGACACTGCCGCCATCAGCGCTCCCGCAACTGCTGGATCTGGTCCTTGAACAGCGTCGTCGCGATCGCGGCCTTGTGCGGCTGGCCGCGCAGGAACGCGGCGGCGAACTTCTTCGCCTGCTCGTAGGTCACCTTGCCCGGCATCGGCGGCTCGTTGGGATCGACCGCCACGTCCACCAGGGCCGGGCCGTCGGCGGCGAACGCCTCGCGCAGCGCGCCGGGCAGGTCCGCCGCCTTCTCCACCCGGGCACCGTGGCCGCCGGCCCCGCGCGCCCACGCCGCGTAGTCCGGCCGCGGCTCGCCGAACCGCACGCCGTGCTCCGGGTACCCGAGCACCATCTGCTCCCACAGGATCTGGCCGAGCGAGCTGTTGTTGTTGATGACCACCTTGATGGGCAGCTTGTGCCAGACCGCGGTGTGGAACTCGGCCATCAGCATGGCGAAGCCGCCGTCGCCGATGTACGCGATCACCTGGCGTCCGGGGAAGGCGTGCTGGATCGCGACCGCGTAGGGCAGGCCGGGCGCCATGGTGGCCAGGTTGCCGGACAGATAGAACTCGCGGCCGCCGCGGATCTGCCAGTGCCGCGCCGCCCAGGTCGCGATCGTCCCTGAGTCGCAGGTCAGTACGGCGTCGTCCGTGCACAGGTCGCTGAGCGTGCGCGCCAGGTACTGCGGCGCGATCGGGTCACGCTCGGGCGATTCGAGCGCGGCCATCTTGTCCCGCCAGTCGGCCATCTTCGACTGGTACCGCTCGAGGTGTGACCGGTCCTCGCGCCGCCGCAGCAGTGGCAGCAGCGCCTCCAGCGTCGCGCCGACGTCGCCGACCAGCGGCACGTCCACCGGCAGCCGGTTGCCGACCCGCACCGCGTCCACGTCCACCTGTACCACCGACACCTTGCCCGGCGCGGGAAGGTGCTTGGTGTAGGGGAAGTTGGTGCCGAGCATCAGCAGCGTGTCGATGTCCTCGACCAGTTCCGCGCTCGGCGCGGTACCCAGCAGGCCGATGCCGCCCGTGGCGTAGGGCGAGTCGTCGGGTACCACCATCTTGCCCGACAGCGTCTTGATGATCGGCGCGCCCAGCGTGTCGGCCGCACGTTCGACCAGAGGACCCGCGCCGCGGGCGCCGATGCCGGCCAGGATGGCGACCTTCGTCCCCCGGTTGAGCACCTCGGCGGCCGAGCGCAGGTCGGAGTCGCGCGGCACCTGTACCGGCGACAGGTAGACCGAGGAGGTGGTCGGCGCGTGCGCCGGGGCGACGGTGGGCCACGGGTTCTCGCCGGCCTCGGCGACCTGGATGTCGTTGGGGACGGTCAGGTGGGCCACCCCGCGGCGGGCGTAGGCCGTGCGCACCGCGAGGTCGACCAGGCCGGGCAGCTGCGCGGGGTTGGTGACCATCTCGTTGTACTCGGCGACGTCCTCGAACAGCCGGTCGAGGTGCACCTCCTGCTGGTACCCGGTGCCGAGCACGCTGGTCTCCTGCATGCCGGTGATCGCGAGCACCGGGATGTGGTCCAGCTTCGCGTCGTACAACCCGTTGAGCAGGTGAATCCCGCCCGGCCCGGAGGTCGCCAGGCACACCCCCAGCCGGCCGGTCGCCTTGGCGTACCCGGTGGCCATGAAGGCGGCCGCCTCCTCGTGGTGTACCAGTACGAACCGCACCCGGTCGCGGTGCCGGCGCAGCCCTTCCATGATTCCGTTGATGCCGTCGCCGGGGATCCCGAAGACGGTGTCCACACCCCATGCGGCCAACCGGGTGATCAGTACCTCAGACACGATCTGGCTCATACGGGCGGGTACCCGGTCGATGCTCCGTCAATCCTCGTAGTGCCGTGTAGGTTTTCGCCCGGCGTGACCGGTTGCGCGGGACAGCGCCGCAGGCCCCCGGCTGTTAGCGTTCCGGCGTGGCCATACGTATCGACACCGCCACCGTCAGCGACCTCGCGGACATCGTCGCATCGGCCGCCGCGCTGGTCGCCGCCGATGCGGCCCGGTTCGACCCGGCCGCCACCAACCTGGACTGGGCGGCGATGGACGGCTCCGCCTATGCCAGCGCGCTGCTGGCCGGCGAGGACACCATCGTGCTGCTGGCCCGGGATGGCGAGAAGGCGATTGGACACCTGGTCGGCCGCCTGCACCGCGGCAACAGCCTGCACCCGACCCGGGCCGCCGAACTGGAGAGCATCCACGTGTACCCGGACCACCGCGGCCGGGGCGTCGGGAGCCTGCTGGTGGCCGGCTTCTCCGACTGGGCTGCCGCGAGGGGCGCGGGCCGCGCATGGGTGACGGCGTACGCCGCCAACGAGGGCGCGCTGCGCTTCTACGCCCGGCACGGCTTCGCGCCGAGGTCGGTGACCCTCGACCGCGACCTGTGAGCGGCCGTGTCCGTTTCCGCGGTGGTGACCGGGAATACCGGCCCGGGTCGGGAAATCCGGTTGAGAAAGTGTCAGTGGCGCCCGGCATGATAGGGGCGCCATGCATCTCACACCTTACCGTCGCGTTCTGTCGCTGCCCGGCGTCCGCGCTCTGATCCTGCTCGGGTTCCTGACCCGCATCCCGACCACCGCGGTCGGCATCGGGTTAACCCTGCACGTCGTCAACAATCTGCACCGCAGCTACGCGGCCGCCGGACTGGTCACCGCCGCGTACACCATCGGGGCGGCGGTCGGCTCCCCGCTCGTCGGCCGGCTGGTCGACCGTCGAGGTGCCCGGCCGGCCCTGGCGCTCACCACGCTCGCCCAGACGATCTGCTGGATCGTCGCGCCGCACGTGGGCTACCAGCCGCTCATCGTCGCCGCGCTCTGCGGTGGCCTGCTGGCGGTCCCGGTGTGGGGCATCATCCGGCAGTCCCTCGCCGCCCGGGTACCCGAGGCCCAGCGCCGCCCCGCGTTCGCGCTGGACTCGATGTCCGTCGAGCTGTCCTTCATGATCGGCCCGGCCGCCGCCGTCGCGCTGTCCGCCGCGGTACCCGGCGTGGCCCTGGACATCATCGCGGTCGGGCTGCTGGTGGCCGGCGTCGCGCTGTTCCTGGCCAACCCGGCGACCGGCACGGAACGCGACGCCGAGGCGGTCGACGCCCCGTCGCGCCGTACGTGGCTGCGGCTGCCCGTGGTCGCCGTCATGATGGCCACCTGCGCCGCGACCTTCATTCTCAGCGCCACCGAGCTGACCATCGTGGCGACCCTCCGGCAGCACGGCACACCGACGCTGACCAGCGTGGTGATACCGGTGTGGTGCGCCTACTCGCTGATCGGCGGGCTCGTCTTCGGCACCCTGCACCGTCCGGTACCGGTCCTGGCCCTGGTCGCCGCGATGGGCCTGCTGACTATCCCGGTCGGGCTAGCGCACGACTGGCGGGTACTCTGCCTGCTCCTGATCCCCGCCGGGGTGCTGTGCGCGCCGACGCTCACCGCCGGCAACGACGCGCTCAGCCGACTGGTACCGGTCCAGGCGCGCGGAGAGGCGATGGGCCTGCTGGGCTCGGCGCTCACCGCCGGCACCACCCTGGGTGCGCCGTTCGCCGGGCTGGTCATCGACAACGCCGGCCCGGGCTGGTCCTTCGCGGCCGCCGGAGCTGTCGGCGCGCTGGCCGCCCTCCTGTCGCTGCCGGCGTACCGGCGGGCCACGGCACCGGCGGCCCAGCCGGAGCCGGTCACCGCGGGGGTGTGAGGCAGTCCCTGCGGCGCCTCAGGAAGGCCCGTTCCACCTCGTTGCCGGTCAGCTCGAGCGCGGCATCGTAGGCGAGCGCCGCCTCGGGTACCCGGCCCAGCCGGCGCAGCAGGTCGGCGCGTACCGCGTGGAACGGCTGGTACCGGTCCAGCTCCAGCTCCTCGACGATGGCCAGCGCCACGGCCGGCCCGTCCACCTCGGCGACCGCGACCGCCCGGTGCAGCCGCACCACCGGCCCGGGGTCCACCGCCAGGAGCTGGTCGTACAGCCGCACGATCTGTCGCCAGTCGGTGTCCACAGTGGACGCTGCCGAGCTGTGCACCGCGTTGATGGCCGCCTGGAGCTGGTACCGGCCGGGCCGGTTGCGGCGCAGGCAGGTCCGGACGATCGCCTGCCCCTCGGCGACCAGCGCCCGGTCCCAGAGGTCGCGGTCCTGGTCGGCCAGCAGCACCAGGTCCCCGGCCGCGTCCACCCGCGCCGGGCGGCGCGCCTCGGTGAGCAGCATCAGCGCGAGCAACCCCAGCGCCTCCGGCTCATCGGGCATCAACGAGGCCAGCAGCCGGCCCAGCCGGACCGCCTCCGCGCACAGGTCCTCGCGCACCAGCCGCTCCCCCGAGCCGGCCGCGTACCCCTCATTGAAGATGAGGTACACCACCGCGAGTACCGCGCGCAGCCGGTCGGGCAGGTCGTGCTCGGCCGGCACCCGGTACGGGATCCGGGCGTCACGGATCTTGTTCTTCGCCCGGACGATCCGCTGCGCCATGGTCGCCTCCGGTACCAGAAACGCCCGGGCGATCTCGGCGGTACTCAGCCCGCCGAGCAGCCGCAGGGTCAGCGCCACCTGCGCGTTGACGGCCAGCGCCGGGTGGCAGCAGGTGAAGATCAGGCGGAGCCGGTCGTCGCGCACGGGACCCTCCTCGACCGGTTCGTCGGCGGCGTGCAGCAGGGCCGCCTGGGCGTGCCTGTCCGGGCGGGACGCCTCGCGGCGCAGGTGGTCGATGGCCCGGTTGCGGGCCGTGGTGATGATCCAGCCGGCCGGGCTGGGCGGCTCCCCGTCCGCCGGCCAGCGCCTGGTGGCTTCGGCGAACGCGTCCTGCACCGCGTCCTCGGCGACGTCGAGGTCGCCGAGGACCCGGGTCAGGACGGCGACGGCCCGGCCGTACTCGGCGCGGAACACCTCCGCGATCCGGGCGGTGGACGGGCCGGCCACCAGCGGTCAGGCCTCGTGGAACTGGATCGGCCGCACCTCGATCGGCAGCCTGGTGGCGCGGGCCATCTTCGCGGCCCAGCCCAGCGCGGCGTCCAGGTCGGGCGCCTCGATGATGCTGAAGCCGCCGAGGTGCTCCTTGCCCTCGACGTACGGGCCGTCGGTGATCAGGGCCTCGCCGTCCCGGTCACGCACCCAGGTCGACGACTCGGCGGGGTGCAGTCCGACGGCGAAGACCCAGGCGCCGGCCGCCTCCAGTTCGCGGTTGAGCGCGTCGAGGTCGGCCCTGATCGGATCCAGGATCTCCGGGCCCGGCGCCGGTCCGTCGGGTTGGTACACGCTGAGCAGGTACTGCGTCATCGAAATCCTCCCGGTGTCGATTCTTCCCACCGGCTACACGAACGGCGAGGCGCCGGATCGACAGGATCAGCGGGTTCCGTGGTAGAAATACCGGCCCAGCCCGATGCTGAAGATCAGCAGACCGTAGCCGGCGTGCTCCACGCACGCCGTCAGCAGCGAGCGGGTGCGCTGGTACCGGCGGGCGAACAGCCAGCCGCCGACCAGCGTCAGGGCGACCGCGAGGACGTTGCCGAACAGGATGTGCGCGAAGCCGAACGCGGCGGCGCTCGCGGCGGCCAGCCGGCGCGGAGTACGGAACAGCGGGGCGTACCGCCGCAGGAGGAACGCCCGGAACACCAGCTCCTGCGGGTACACGGAGAAGACCGGGTAACCGACGATGACGGCGAGCCAGAGCACGGTCTGCTGGCGCGGCAGGTCGAACAGCATGGGCGGCGAGTAGAGCCAGATCGCGGCCAGGCCCACGGCGGCGGCCAGTGTCCACTGCGCGGCCATTGACGGCAGCGCCGCGCGCAGCGGCGCCGGCCGCCACAGGTCGCGGCGGTCGAAGCCCGGCTGGCGCCTGAGGTAGAACACCGCCGCGACGGCGAGCACGAGCAGCACGGGGATCGGCCCGCCGGGCACGTGCGCGAGCGCGAACGCCCCGGCAACCACGAAGAACACGAGGGTGTACTCGACGGCCAGCCACACCAGCTTGCGCGTGCGGACCGGCGGCTCAACATCCAGCGGTGGGTCAACCGAGTCAGCCCCGACCGTCACGCGGCCATCCTATTCAGGGTGTCCCGGTCGGGGTCGCGTCCGCCTCAGCAGGCGGACCCGACCACCCCGTGGATCACCCGCGCGACGCCAGGGTCAGGCACACCCGAACGATCCCTGCTGGGGAGTTCGACGGACCATGCAAAGATGCCTCATGCTCACCTCCCCCTCCCAGTCTCATGCTGCGCCAGGCGGCGCGGCAGGGGTCCGCGTCGAGATCCAGCAGCGACGAGGACCGGTTGTTGACGAGACTGCGACCACGAACAGGCCGGCCGGGGAGTGGCGGCGCCGCCTGGTCCGGTTGCTTCTGTGGCTGGTCGGGGCGTGGGTCCTACCGTTCGCGGCCCAAGCCCTGCAGGTCGATTTCGTCCTGCCCGTGGCGATCCTGGCGCTGACAGCCGCCCTGCTGCGAGGCGGCCGGACGTTGCTGGACCGGCTGATGCTCGCACTGCTCGTCCTGCTCGGCGCGGTTGCCGGCGCGGGCCTGTTGTTCACGTTCTGGCCCTGGGGCCTGGCGCCGGTGCCGGTGGCGGGTTGCGCGATCTCCACATTGGCGCTGGTGCACGTGCTGGGAAAGCGAAAGTTGCACCTTCCGAGGGCGGCCCTGAGCGATGGCGTCATCCTGATCGGGTCGGTGGCCGTCGCCGCCTACTTCGCCCGCCCCTTCCTGCGCACCGACCACACCGGCAAGCTCGGTCTGCTGCTCATTGGCGAGGACAACAGCCGGCACTTCGGCCTGTTCGATACCATCCGCAGCCTGGGTGGCTACCTCTTCTGGCAGCCGTCCGCGAACATGCCCAACGTATTCGGGAAATTGAATGTCTACCCGCAAGGCTGGCACCTGACGGCCGCCCTGCTCGACGGCTTCGCCCGCTCGTCGACAGAGGTCGGCGATGCCGCCAGCGCCGCCGATCACTACGTCGCCTTCACGATCGCCACCTATGTTCTCTTCGCATCCACCGTGCTTTGGGCGGCACGATGGATCGCCGGCCCGGCGCTCGCCTCGTGGCGGGTACTGCCGGTGACAGTCTTCCTCGTCGGTGTGCTCACGTTTGGCGAGCTGCCGCTGATGATGACGACCTACGGTTTCGTGAGCGAGGTTTTCGGCCTGACGCTGCTGGCCGGTATGGTCGCTGTGATCGCCCGTAGCCCAGGCGGTCGCAACGGGCAAGCGCTGCTCCTTGCCGCGTCGCTCATGTCCATCGGCTTCGCGTACCAGTTGTTCCTTCCACCAACTGCGATTGCGGTGGTTGGCTGGCTCGCCTTGAACCGTCGTCACTGGCGAAAGCTGATCCCCGTGGCCGCGATGCTCGCCATCGTCATGGCGCTGGCCGCCATCCCGACCCTGCTGGGCTTTCTGTACGGAAACAGCGGCGGGACCATCTCCGCTACCGGGGCTGTCAACACCGCGAGCCGATCTGAGGCGATCGCGACGACCGCCTTGGTGGCGGCTGCGCTGCTGACACCACCTGCCAGGCGGCTGCGCGTCTGGCGGTCGTACCGGATGGCTCTCCTGTCGATCGCCTGCCTGCCGGTGGCCTTCAGGCTTTACCTCTTTGTCATCGGCAGCGGGGCGAACTACTACTTCGAGAAGACGCTCACCGCCTTCTCCGTGGCGCTCCTCGTGGGCATTGGTGCCGTGGCGCTGCTGTTTCCGGCCCCTTCACGAAGCGGGTGGATGGGCAAGGTCCCAGCGCCCGGTGGGAGGCGGGTGTCTGGCATCGCCTCCATGCCACGACGGGCGATCTCACCTGCGCGCATGGCCCTGCTGACGGTTGCCGTGGCAGCGGTGGTGGGCCTGGTTCAGCCGGACGCCACCTTCGGCGCCACCAGTCCGAGTCGTGCGTGGAACTCAGGTCAGACTACGGCGGCCCAGCTAGGCCTTGCCACCAACATCGTCTCGATGGCACGGCAGGTTCCGGCCCGACCGGGCGTCGTCACTCTCGTGCTCAGCGGCGACCCGATGGCCAGCTACTTCCGTACCGTGTATCTGGCCACGTACCAACGATCGATGCGGTCGCTCGACATTCAAATGCTGCTCGGCATCCTGCACATTACGCCCGATCAGGTCGTGGCAGCCGCGGAAACTCACGGCGAACGCATTCATCTCATTGTGATAGACGATGGCGGCACGGCCTTCGCCCGTCTCGTATCGCAGCAGCAGCCGGGCCTGGTGGTGGCTGTGGAGGCTCCCACGAAGAAGGCGGGCGATTAATCCGCTAGCCGCTGCCGGATGGCAGGAAAGCTGAGCCGCCACGGTGTCCCGATCGGGGCTTCCGCTCAGCAGGCGGACCCGACCACCCGGTGGATCACACGGTGGGCGGGCAGGATCGACTCCCGCTCCTCCTTCATGTCCACCACGCCACTGGCCAGGTCGAGGAAGTGGTCGAGCTGTGCGGCCAGCGGTTCGCGCACCGACACCAGCTGCGGGATGTCGATGATCGTCTGCTGCCGGTACCCGATTCCGCGCTGGGTGTCGAGGTCGGCGGAGACGTGCTTGTAGATGGTCACGTCGCGGCGCAGCAGGTCAAGCTCGATGGTGCGGTTGAGTTCGCCGATGCTCATGGACCTGAGCTTGCGCTGCCCGATCCGGCTGGCGGAGGCGGTCGCCACCGCGCCCGACCCGAATGACATCACGGCCTCGGCGACGTCCTCGCTGCCCTCGCCCGAGGACGGGTGGAAGCTCCCGAGACCCGCGCGCACCTGATCCGGCTCGTGCCCCAGGAAGCGCAGGCACGCGTCGACGTCGTGGATGAGCAGGTCCCACGCGACGCCGGTGCTTATCCGGCTGGCGTACGGGGAGTGGCGCAGCGCCATCACGTGAACGGGCTCGTTGAGCATCGACTGCACGGTGAGGATCGCCGGGTTGAACCGCTCGACGAACCCACACATGATCGGTACCTGGCGCTCCTCGGCGGCGGCCACCAGAGCCTCGGCCGTCGCGAGGTCCGGGGTGACCGGCTTCTCCACCAGTACCGGCACCCCGCCGTCCAACGCGCGCAGCACAAGATCGGCGTGGTGCTGGGTCGGCGTCGCGATCACCACGGCGTCGAGGTCCGCGAAGTCGTCCGCCTCGGGCCGCCACTGCGCCCCGTACCGGTCGGCCAGCGGCTTCCCGACCGACGCGTCGGGCTCGACCACCCGGGCCAGCTCGCACCGCTCGGACTGGGCGACGACCCGGACGTGGTAGCCACCCATCACGCCGGCTCCGATGACGCCGACCCGTAGGCGCGCTGCGGCCATCATGCCTTCATCACCTCACGTACGGTCGCGATGACAGTGTCGACATCGCTGTCGGACAGGTGCTGGTGTACCGGGAGCGACAGGCACCGCTGCGTCACCGACCGGGCCACGGGTACCTCGGCGGCCACGACCCGTGGGTGGTCGCGGTAGCAGTCGTAGTCGAAGACCACGCGCGGGTAGTAGACGCCGCACCCGATTCCGCGCTCGCTCAGCCGGGCCGCGAGTTCGTCGCGGTCGACCACCGACTCGTCGGTCAGCAGGACCGTGTACTGGTGCCACACGTGGGTGCGGTCGGGCAGCGCGCGGGGCGTGCGCAGTCCGGGTACCCCGGCGAGCCCGGCACTCAGGCGGGCCGCGTTGGCGTTGCGCCGGGCCACCGTCGCGCCGTACTCGGCGAGCTGCGGCAGGGCGAGCGCGGCCGCCAGGTCGGTCAGCCGGTAGTTGTGCCCGGCCACCTCGTACCGGTACCGCTCCCGCATGCCCTGGTTGCGCAGTACCCGCAGCCGGTCGGCCAGCGTGTCGTCGTCGGTTGTGATCATGCCGCCCTCACCGGTGGTGAGGTTCTTCGTTCCGTAGAACGAGAAGCAGCCCAGGCCGAACGCGCCGGCCGCGCGCTCGCCGATGCGCGCGCCGTGCGCCTGCGCGGCGTCCTCCACCAGCTTCAGCCCGGTACGCTCGGCCAGCGGGGCGATCCGCCCCATGTCCGCGGCCTGCCCGTACAGGTGGACCGGCATGAGGACGCGGGTGCGCGGGGTCAACGCCTGCTCGATGGCGTCCGGGTCGACGCAGAAGTCGTCCTCGGCAATGTCGGCGAAGCGGGCCGTCGCGCCTGCCTCCAGGATCGCGTTCAACGACGCGACGAACGTGAACGGGCTGGTGACCACCTCGTCGCCGGGCTCCAGGTCGAGCACCTGCAGGGCGGCGACCAGCGCGGTCGTGCCGTTGTTCACGGCGACGGCGTGCCGGACCCCGACGAGCTGCGCGAACTCCTCCTCGAACCGTCGGACCATCGGCCCCTGGGCGATCATGCCCGAGCGGATCACCTCGATGGCGAGACGTTCCGCTTCCGCCCCGAGCCGGACGGAGGAAATTGGAATCACGCTTGTCCTCATCTGTGCGTCTGAACCTGACCTGGCTGGCCCGGGACGGTCTCGGCCAGACCTGCCCAATCTGATGGGGCCAGGCGGTAGGCCAAGCTACCAGGTGACGGATGGCGGCTCCACCCGGGTGTGCTAGCGTCGCACGGCGGTTGGGAGGGGCAGCACGTGGCAGACCAGGACATCCAGGGCAAGCCGTGGCGGGCGAGTGCGCTCAATGCGGTACGCCTGGTGTTCGTCGTGGCCGTCCTCCTGGCGGTCGTGTACACCGTCGTCAAGGAGTGGGCGCAGGTACGCGACACCCTGGCCTCGCTCGCCTGGCCGTCGCTGGCACTCTCCTTGATCATGGTCCTTGCCGGCCTGGGCGCGCAGACGCTGGGCTGGCGGGCGGCACTGACGGACCTGGGTCAGCGGGTACCCACGCGGACCGCGGCACAGATCTACCTGATCGGGCTGCTTGCCAAGTACCTGCCGGGCAGCCTGTGGAGCTTCGTCCTCCAGATGGAGCTGGGGCGCCGGGCCAACATCACCCGGGCGCGGGCGTTCCTGGCCGGCATCGTGAGCCTCGCGCTGAGTACCACCGCGGCGCTGGTACTCGGCGCCCTCGCGCTGCCGGTACTCTTCCGGGCCGGCGGCTGGATCACGATCCTGCTGCTGACCCTGGCGCCGATCTCGCTGGTCTGCGCGCACCCCGCGGTACTCACCTGGCTGACCCAGCGCTTCCTGCGACTGACCCGCCGGCCCCCGCTCGACCACCCGCTGCGCTGGCGCGGGGTGGGCGCGGTGGTCGGGTGGAGCGCCGTCGCCTGGGTCTGCTTCGGCGTTCACCTGTGGCTGCTGGCCGACGCGGCGGCGGCGCCCGGCCTGAGCGGGCTGGTGCGCTGTACCGGCGCCTTCGCGCTGGCGCTCACCGCCGGCATCTTCGCCTTCCTGTCGCCGTCCGGCCTCGGCGTCCGCGAAGGGATCATCACCGCGGCGCTGCTGCCCTACGTGCAGCCGGGCGTGGCCCTGGGCATCGCGCTCGCCTCCCGGGTGATTTTCACCATCAGCGACCTGCTCGCCGCCGGCCTGGCCGCAGTGGCCGGCTGGCGCTCCACGGGCCGTCTGCTCGTCGGTTCCCCGAGTGGCGCGGGCGCCGTCGAGGCTCCAGCCACCGTCGAGGTACCGACCCGAGAGTAGCGGCGGCGACCTGGCTAGGGTCTGGTCTGAACAACGGTGAGACGGGTGAACTCGCGAAGAAGGTCGTATCCGTCCCAGATGGACGAAAACGTCAACGCGGCGCCTATCGGTACCATGCGATCCACACCGCGACCGCCGACGTGCTCGGCAAAGGTCACCAGCTCGTCGCCGGTGAAACCGAAGTGGCTGACGGTCTGGTCCCGCCGCTCGACGATCTCGGCCAGGTCGGCAAGGGACTCCAGCCGAGCCTGCGGGAACGTGCCCACGCCGAGCCAGCGTCGCGGCACGAGTTCGGGTGCGGTCAGGTCCAGCGTGGCGATCGCGTTGCCGGCGAACCGGACCTCGGTCGCCGCGCCCTCGGCCGCCAGACCGTAGGTGGACACCCGCTTTTCGATGGCCATGGCGGGCCCGACCTCCGTCGGCTTCGTCGCGACGACGTCGCCCAGCAACGCGAACAACTCGCCCTGTGCCCGGCGTACCGACTCTGCGTCGCCCACCCAGTAGATGGCGCGCGGCGAGGCGCACGCGGCCTGGTCGAACCAGTACGAGTCGTTGTAAAGGCCGGTCGCCACCCCCGCCCGGGTCGACTCGTCGGCGGCCAGCCATCCGGCGGCGGAGATCACCGCGAAGGAGGAACGGTCGGGAAAGGTGAGGTCGCGCGCGGACGGCCGCAGCGGATGGCGCCGGATCTCCGCGACCGACCGGTCACCGCCCCAGATCACCCGCAGATCGCAGGCGAGGGACAGCTCGCGGAACGCCGGGTGGTCGTGGCCGAAGGTGACCATCCGTTGCGTCTGCGCGATGGCCGGATGGGTATCGCGCAGCGCCTCGTTGAGTGCGTCGAGCACGGCCATCGCCGCCCCGGCCGAGCGCGGGGAGATCCGCACCACGTTCGAGTTGCCGGCCAACGCCGACAGCGCCCATGAGTAGACGAAGATGGTGTCGACATTGGCCGGCGGAACGTGGAAGACCAGACCCCGGGGGAAGCGCAGCTGATCCCCGCCCGGCGTCACCGAGTCGAGAATCTTGCCTACCTCACCGCCGCGGAGGAAGAAGCCCAGCGAGGCCAGTTCCGGGAACCGGCGCGCGGTGCCCGGCGCGAGCAGGCGACGGGCGAGCACGGTCAGGAACTCGCGTACCCGCGGATCGCCGACGCGCAAGCGACCGCCCACAGGCTCGCCCGCCAGCTCCGCCAGGAGCTCGCTCGTGCCGGTTGGCGCCCCGACCGGGAACCGTTGCTCCAGCCCGGTCATGACGCCGCCTCGAAGGTGTCGCTGCAGCCCCGCGCCTCGGCCCTGGGCAGCCGCCCGACGATCGAGAAGCGCTTGCCGGGCCAGAAGCCGTCATCGATCCCGTGAACGACACCCAGGTCCTCGGTGAGCAGGACATGTCCCGGGTACGAGCGGGGCAGCGTGCTCACCACCTCGACGACGCCCGTGGTGCCGGTCGGTACCTCGGCCCAGGTGACCGGATCGCGGATGATGACGTCGGCGAAGTCCGGGCAGTACAAGCCGTCGCCCGACGGACCCTCCAGGTAGATGGTGCCGATCTGCTCGACCATCCCGTAGAAGTTGTAGATCCTGCTGAGCCCGGTGTCGGCGGCGAACCGGCGGCGGAACTCTGCGTTGTCCACCGCGCGGTCGATCAGCTTCTTCCAGCCGCCGCTGTGGATGAGGATCCCGTTGGACAGGTCGAGGCCCTCGTCTCTGGCCAGCTCGTAGAGGTAGAGCCAGGCCATGAAAGTGAAGCCGAAGATCAGGAAGGGCTCGTTGCCGTACCTGCCGAGGAACGTACGGACCGCCTCCACGTCCGGCCGGTCCTCCTCGTCGAGGACGAACACGTGGTTGCGGCCGAAGTTCATCAGCCCCAGTACCCCGGCGCCGCGGGCCGAGAAGGAACGACGGTTCTTCAACAGCGCCTTGCTGTCGATGAGCAGCATCGGCAACCGGTTCGGCCCGACCGCCTGCCGCACGACGGCCGACAGCATGCGTTGCTGGAGCGCGGCGGCGTCCTTGTCGAGGAAGATGCGGCTCACCTCGGCACCGGTGGTACCGCTGGAGGTCAGCACCGTGAAGACCTCGTCGTCCGGCACGCTCTTGAGGGCGTGGGTCTTGAACAGGCGCACCGGTAGCCAGGGCAGGTCGACGACCCGCTCGTACGTGCGCCCGGCCGGGTGGCCGATCGCGTCGAGGATCCGGCGGTACTCCGGGCTGTTGGCCCGATGGTGGCCGGTGAGCCCGACGAGCTGGTCGAGCAGGTCGACCTCGCGCTGTGCCTGGGACTTGCTGAACACGCCCGTCGCGAGGGTCATCACGCACCCGCCTCCAGCGCCTTGTAGTCGACCTTGCCGTTCGACAGTAGCGGCAGCACGTCCACCGCCCGCACGTCGAATGCGGAGCGGTGCACCTTCATCCGCTCGGCGAGCAGCTTCGCCAGCTCCGCGCGTCGGGTCGCGTCCACGTCACCCTCGCACCAGACGATGACGCCGTCCCCCGACGGAACGGCCGCCACCGGTCCCACGCCCTCCACCGCGCTGCGGCTGACCAGCTTCTCGATGTCGTCCAGGTTGACCCGGATGCCGAAGAGCTTGCCGATCCGCTTGAGCCGACCGGTGAGGACCAGGAAGCCTTCGCCGTCGAGGTACCCGAGGTCGCCGGTGGCCAGGACGCCACCCAGGTCGTCACCGCGGCTCAGGTCCGTGGCGCTTCCGGCGTACCCCATCATCACGTTGGGGCCGCGATAGATGATCTCGCCCTCGATGCCGGCCTGCCGGGTCTCGGTACCGTCCTCGGTCCGTACCGACAGGATGCCGCCGGGAAGCGCGCAGCCCGGCGAGCCGACCTTCTCGGGGAGCCGGTCGGCGGGCAGCGTGGTCATCCGGGGACCCGCCTCGGTCTGGCCCCACATGACGTAGAAGCGGCCGCCGACCGCCTGGATCTTCTCGTGGTACGCCAGGATCAGCTCGTTGCGCAGCCGGCCTCCGGCCTGGGTGAGCGTCCGCAGGCTCGGGTGCTTGGCCGGGCTCCACCGGATCCTCGCGAGCATCTCGTAGTTGTAGGGGACGCCGGCCAGTGAGGTCGCCTGGTACCGGTCGACGGCTGCCCAGAACTCCCGGGACAGGACCCCGCCGTCCACCACCACGACGGTCGCGCCGGCGGCCAGATGACTGTTGAGGACGGACATGCCGTAGCTGTAGAACAGCGGCAGGCTCGTCGGTGCGATCTCGTCGCCGCCGATGTGCAGTACCTCGGCGATCGCCCGGGCGTTGGACACGATCGCGGTGCGGGACAGGCGCACGAGCTTCGGGTCACCGGTCGATCCGGAGGTCGCCAACATGACCCCCAGATCCGGGTGCGGCGGCGGCGCCTCGACACCGGCGACGCGCACCCAGGCCGGTCCGATCGCGTCGAGCACCGTGCGCTCGTAGCCCGGCGGAAGCTCGCCCGGATCGGCTCCGGCGCCACCCTCGTCGAGCCCGACCACCGCCGCCGGCATGAACCGGCGCACCATGTCGCCCAGGGTCTGCTCGTGCAGCGCCGGATCGAGCAGGGCGACCGGCCGGTGTGAATCCCAGCAGCCCAGGTAGGACAGGGCGGCACGGATGCTCAGGCCGGTACGTGCGAAGACCGCGCCGGCGGGAAGGCTGGACACCGTCGCCGCGACGGCCCCCACGGCGCCGGCCAGCGAGTCGCCCGTGAGCGTGTCGCCGGTCGTCGCGTCGACCAGCCGGGCTCCTGGGGCGACCAGCGACGTGTTCACAGCACCAGTCCGCCGTCGACGCCCAGTACCTGACCCGTCACGAAGGCCGCCTCATCGCTGATCAGGAAGCGGATCACGTGCGCCACGTCCGACGGGTCACCGATGCGACGCAGCGGGGTGCTCGCCACGCGGTCCGCGATGACGGTCTCCGGCAGGTGCGCGTTCAGTCCCGTGTCGATCACACCCGGCGCCACCGCGTTGACCCGGATGCCGCGCGGCCCCAGTTCCTTGGCGGCCGAGCGGGCCACCGACGTCACCGCCGCCTTCGACGCCGCGTACGCCGTCTGTCCGACGCTGCCGTACTCCCCCACGATCGACCCGAGAACGACGATGGAGCCGGAGCCCTTGCGCATCATGACCCTGGCGGCGGCCTGCACGCTGGCGATGGTTCCGGCCACGTTGGTGGCCAGCAGGCGCTCGACCAGGGCGGGCCTCAGCATCCCGATCATCGCGTCCTCGACGATCCCCGCGTTGGCGACCAGGCCGTCAATGCGCCCGTGCTGCGCCGCGATGGCCTTGAACGCCGCTGCGACCGCGTCGAAGTCCGAGACGTCGAAGGCGACTCCCGACACCGGCACGCCGTTGGCTTCGGACAGTTCCGTCGCGACCGCCTTGACACGGACCTCGTCGCGGCCGGTGATCACCACCGACGCCCCGGCCCGGGCCAGGGCTTCCGCCGTGGCCCGCCCGATGCCGCGGGTACCTCCGGTGACGACAACGACCCGCCCCGCCAGGCTGCCCGGCGCGACGTCAGCCATCGACGCTCATGCCCCGCAACATGTCCAGGGCCACCTTGAAGCTGCTCATGTCGATCACCTGCTCGGTGTCGAACTGAACGCCGAACTCGTCCTCGATCGCGGCCACGAGCGTCATGTGTCCGAGGGAGTCCCACTGCTCGATGTCGCGGTACTTCAGGTTCTCGACGTCCGTGCCGGCCGGCAACTCGAGCGCCTCGACGAAGACCCTACGCAAGTGGTCACTGAGCTCTTCCGCCATGTCCTACTCCTCGTCAACCTGCTCTGTCTGAATCTTGGTCCAGGCCGCCAGTTCCTCGGCCAGCTCCGCCGGCAGGCCGCCGGGAAGCGCCGACTTGCCCGTCAGGTACCCGGCGAACTCGTCCACCATCTCATCGCTGCAGCCGCGCCGTGACAGGCCGACCCGGTTGACGCCGGTGACCCGTGCCGGGTTGCCGACCGCGATGGTGAAGGGCGGGACGTCCTTGCGGATCGCCGAGCTCATCCCGACCATGGCACCCGGCCCCAGCTGGCACCGCTGGTGGACGACAGCGCCCATACCGAGATTTGCCCAACTCCAGATGTGCGTATGCCCGCCGAGCTGGACCGCGCCGGACAGTGTCACGGCGTCGTGGAGCACGCAGTCGTGAGCGACGTGGCTGCGGGCGAGGATGTAGCAGTCATCGCCCATCGTCGTCCGCTCGTGCGTGCCCTGGTTGATCGTGACGAACTCGCGGATGATATTGCGATTACCGACAGTGACACCCGCTCCGCCGATCTCGCCGTCCCAGCCGGCGGGGTGGGGACCGCCCCGGTACTCGGCGGGAGAGCCGATCGAGACGTGCGGCCCGATCAGGTTGCCGTCGCCGATGATGGTGGGGCCGGTGATAACGGTATAGGGCCCGATGACGTTGTCGTCGCCGAGATCGACGCCTACCCCGATGATCGCAGTGGGATGGATCTTGTTCACCACGATGCCTGTCTCGCCCCTCTGCGACAGCGGACGTCGCGAACGCCCTCGGAACCTCATCCAACCGGCCCACTCCCGGCGAGCCTGCCCGGATGACCTGCGGCAGTGTACCCTTCGCCGATATGCCGACGGGAATCCGGCGATCCGGGCAGGGCGGCGGCGATCCGTCCGCCGCACGGGCGGCGGCCACCGGGGCGGTCGGCATGAGAGACTGCTGCTCGAACCCTGCGGACCGCCAGGGTGCCCCACCCGCGCAGCGCACCGCGACGTAAGCCTTCGGAGTGATCACAGTCTATGTACCGGGGATACAAGATCGCAGTGGCGATTCCGGCCTACAACGAGGAGAAGCTGATCGGCAGGACGGTCGCCGAGCTGCCGGACTTCCTCGACCACATCATCGTGACCAACGACGGCAGCACCGACCGGACGTTGGAGATCCTGCACGGGCTGCAGGAGAGCGAGAAGCGCCTGATCGTCCTCGACAACGAGCGCAACCGCGGGGTCGGCTACACGCAGATGCGGGGTTTCCGGGAAGGTGTCGCCCAGGGGGCCGACTTCGTCTGCGCGGTAGCCGGGGACGCCCAGTTCGATTCGTCGTACCTGCAGAAGATGTGCGATGTCGCGATCGACCAGAAGGTCGACTTCGTCAAGGCCAACCGCTTCAAGAACCTCGGCGAGCTGCGCCAGATGCCTTCATACCGGCGCATCGGCAACATCGTGGTGACGATCCTCAACAAGTTCGCCACCGGCTACTACAGCGTGTTCGACTCCCAGAACGGCTGCGGCGTCTTCTCCCGCAGCGTGCTGGAGCGGGTGCCGTACGAACTGGTCGGCGAGCGGTACGACTTCGAGAACACCATGCTGATCGCGATGGCGATCATCGGCGCCAAGGTCAAGGACTTCCCGGCCCGGGCCATCTACGGTGAGGAGACGTCCAGCATCAAGCTGGGCCGTACCGTGCTCCGGGCCCTGTGGGTACTCTTCGTCGGCTTCTGGCGGCGCATCTACTACAAGTACGTGCTCACCGACTTCCACCCGATCGCCCTGTTCCTGCTCAGCGGTCTGCTGCTGACGACCATCGGTGCCGGCTACGGGGTGTACCTCGGCGCGATGCGCGTCGCGACCGGCGCGACGCCGACGACCGGTACCGTCATGCTCTCGGTCGCCTCGTTCCTGGCCGGCTTCCAGCTCCTGCTGACAGCGGCGATCATGGATGTGAACAACGAACGGCGGCCCTGACCATCGGTCGTCAGAGCGCCGCCCGTCGGCGGTCCGTCTCAGCGGCTCGCCGCGTCAGGACCTGTGCTCGTTGTTGAAGTCCAGGATCACGGCGGTCAGCAGAAGCTGTAGCCCGGCCAGGAAGGGCAGCACCGCCAGCATGACGGTACCGCCGGTCGGCGTGTGCCCGCCGAACACCCGCAGGCCCGCGAGGATCAGCCCGTACGCGATGCCGCCGAGCGCCAGGAACAGCCCGCCGATCAGGAACAGGGCGACCGGGTGGAAGTCGAAGATGACGTACTTGTAGTAGATCCGCCGCCAGAAGCCGCTTGTCATCAGCTTCAGCGTGCGCTGAAAGGTGTGCCGCTGGACCGGGCGCGCCGTACCGCTGTCCTGCACCACGGGCACCGGGTGGTCCTTCACCCGGCCGTCGATGACCGACAGGGCGATCAGGATCGAGTCCTCGTAGTCCTGACGGGAATCGATGAGCTCGAACGGCAGCCGTTCCAGCACCTCGCGGCTGAACACGCCGTAGACGTTGTCGCAGTCGAAGATGCTGTAGTAGCCGGTAGCGAACTTGTTGACGATGGTGAGGAGGACGTTGCCACGGCGCTTGTGCGTGCGCACCTGCCGCAGCGCGTGGACGTTGGTCAGCTGGTTTGCCTTGACGTAGTCCAGCTGTTCGTCGATGACCTCGTCGCACATCGCGGAGAGGTACTCCGGATCGCACCGCCCGTCGGCGGTCATCACCGCGACCAGGTCCATCTCGCGCGCGACGGCCTCCTTCAACCCCCTCGCCACGGCGTACCCGACGCCGCGCCGCGCGTCGTCCAGGACGACCAGGCCCTTGTGCGAATCGATGAGGCCGTTGAGCGCCTCCAGGGTCCCGTCGTCGCTGCCGTCGTTGACGACGAGGATCAGGTCGACGAAGTCGGGTACCGTCTCGATGGTCTTGACAACCAGCTCTGCCTGGTTGTGGACCGGAATCGAGACACCGACCCGGAGTCCTCGGTACATGGGGGCAACCGCTCTCTTGGGGAGTGGTGGTTCAGACGAGATCGGGGGCGACCGGCCGGGTTCGCACCTCCGCGTCGTCGGATCGCAGCCTACCCGACCCGTTCATGTTTTCGCCCGGGCCGCGGTCCTGAGTGTTGGCGTCAGCGGACCCCGGGGGCGCATGCACAGGCCGGCGGCCGCTGATGGCCGCGGCGTCCCACACCAGCCAGCCCACCACGAGGATCCCGACCGCGCTGGCGAGCAGGGGCAGCAGCGAGCCCAGCGGCGGCTGCCACGGCCCGGCCAGCGGGTTGAGCCCGCGGAGGCCGGCCTTCCAGTTGATGCCGTGCTGCCAGCGGACCATCGTGTACCACAGGAAGGCGAAGTGGATCGGGAGCAGGGTGACCACGCAGGAGCGCAGAACCGACCGGCTCGCGGTTGCGGACACGCCGTACTGCTGGATCAGGAAGGCGCCCAGGATCGGCAGGCCGGCCGCCACCGGCAGCAGGTACCGGCCCTGGGTGATGAACCCGGACTTGTTGACCCACAGGATCTGCATGGCGAACGGGATGCCGAGACCGCCGAGGGCGAGCGTGCCCAACCGCCAACGGCCGAGCCGGTTGCCGAGGATGAACCCAGCCAGAATCAGCGCCGCCGCGATCGACTCCCAGACGATGTACACCGACGAGGGCAACCGGGTGTCCAGCCACGAGCCGACCGCGACCATCTCATCCACGTATCCGCGTTCATAATTCGATTCCAGGAGGATCGCCTCGACGTGGCCGTGGTGCTGGCCGTATGTGAAGTCGCCCATGAACGCCGTGGTCTTGAGCAGTTCGGTCCAGCCGACCGAGACGAGCATGGCGAAGCCGATGCCGAACCCCCACCAGCGGGCCGCGCGCCAGCCCCACAGCCCGCGGAGAGTGGCCCAACGCCAGGGCAGCAGGAGGCTCGCAATCGCCACCGAGAACCAGAGCGGGCCGCCCGCCCGCATGGAGATCAGCGCCAGCCCGGCGATCCCGGCGTGCCACAGCAGCGAGCGTGAACGCTCGGCCGACTTCGTATGGAACAGCGGTACCGCGGCGGCGAAGAAGGCGACCCCCGCCGCGATCTCGGTGCCGTTCGGGTTGATCGCACCACCGAGCATCGCCGCCGTCGGGGTCGCGGCCACGAGTACACCCGCGGCCAGGAACCGGTACCGCGACCAGCGCAGCGCGTCGAGCAGGGCCGTCGCCAGAAGTGCGGCGCTCAGGGCCGCGCTGATCAGCCGTGCCAGGATGATCCCGGTCCAGTTCGGAAACAGCACCATCGGGCCGCCGACTATCGCGTAGTACCACGGGTGGTACCGCCCAGAAGGGTCCTTGTCGCGGATCGCCGTGGTGTCACCGCCCGGCTCCTGGGCGCAACTGGCCGGCTTGGATGGATCGAACTGCCAGCAGGCGGAGTCCGGGACCAGGCTGTGCGGTACGGTCTGGTAGCCGCCCCCGCCCTCCGCGTCCGGCACCGACGCTGCCACCACCTGACCGGAGGCGACTCCGGCAGCCCGGATGACGTGGGCCCACTCGTCCGGCGTGCCGTTGTAGGGTGCCGCCAGCGCCCACGCCCCGATCAGCAGGAAGAAGCCGGTGAAGGCGATGATCCAGGCAGGGCGTCGGATGGACCTGGACGGCAGCTCTTCCTTGTCGTCCGGGACTATCAGTTCGGTCACGGGTGCGAACCTTATCAGCGATGAGCGCGGCCTCGACCACGCAGATGACCAGTCGGACATTTCCCCGCGATCCCGGCGGCGGTCGCCATCGACCGGCGGCCTCGACGGCAGCGGCGCGGACCGGTCAGCCACCCGTCAACACGTCGGTGAGGTTGACGCGCAGCGGGCGGTCCAGCTGCTCGAAGGTACAGGAGCGCGGATCGCGGTCCGGGCGCCAGCGCTCGAACTGCGCGGTGTGCCGGAACCGGTCACCCTCCATGTAGTCGTAGCGCACCTCGACCACCCGTTCGGGACGTAGTGGGACAAAAGACAGGTCCTTGCCGGCGTTCCACCGGCTCTGCTCGTTGCGGCGGGGGGTCCGCTCCCCCAGCTCCATGGCCGCCCAGTTCCACGGGTGCCGGTCGAACGTGGTGACCAGGTCGCGCAGCTCGACCAGCAGCTCCTTGCGGGTCGACATGGGAAAGGCGCCGATGACACCGACCGAGGCGAGCACTCCCCGCTCGTTGTAGAGGCCGAGCAGCAGCGAGCCGATGCGGTCCGCGCCCGACTTGTGCGGCCGGTACCCGGCGACCACGCAGTCGGCGGTACGCCTGTGCTTGATCTTCGCCATGACCCGCTTGTCGGGCTGGTAGGTCAGCTGCGGACTCTTGGCGATCAGCCCGTCCAGGCCGGCGCCCTCGAACTCCGCGAACCACCGCCGCGCGATGCCCTCGTCGCGGGTGACGGGCGTGACGTGTACCGGTGGCCGAGCCTGCCGGAGGGCACGCTCCAGCAGCGCCCGGCGCTCCTGGAACGGCCGCCCGGTCAGGTCGTCCTCGCCGAGGGCCAGCAGGTCGAACGCGACGAAGCTCGCCGGGGTCTGCTCGGACAGCAGCCGGACCCGGCTGGCGGCCGGATGGATGCGCTGCTGGAGAGCCTCGAAGTCGAGGATGTTGCGAGCGGTGTCCGCGACGATCACCTCGCCGTCGATCACCGCGCGGCGCGGGAAGTTCGCCAGGACCGCCGCCACGACCTCCGGGAAGTAGCGGGTCATCGGCTTCTCGTTGCGGCTGCCGATCTCGACCTCGTCCCCGTCCCGGAAGATGATCGACCGGAACCCGTCCCACTTGGGTTCGTACAGGTGGCCCGCCGGGATGTCGCCGGTCGGCTTGGCGAGCATCGGCGACACGGGCGGCATGACGGGAAGATCCATAGGCCCATCGTCCACGTCGCCCGGTACCGGCGTCCACGGCCCCTCCGCCGGCGGGCGCACGGAGGCCCGGTTCGCTGTGAGCTTAACCGCCTGCTGAACGCGGGCCTCGCCGGCCGCCGGCCAACGGCCCGACGGGTTTCTGTCAGACCGTGCGGTTATCGTCGCCGGCGTGGATGTGACAATCCCCGGGCGCGACGAGGCGGCGTATTACGTCGCCGGCATCTGCTTCAAGACGGGTCCACCGAGGGTTCTCGGCGTCGAACTCGAATGGACCGTGCACCACCGCGAAGACCCGACCCGCTCCGTCGACCCCGACCTGCTCGCCCGCGCCCTCCACCCGCACGCGCCGCCCACCGTGGATCCGCGCTCGGACCACCTGCCCCTGCCGAACGGTGGGGTGCTCACGGTCGAACCCGGCGGCCAGGTGGAGATCTCCAGCCCGCCCCACGCGTCCCTCGCCGCGCTGCACGCGGCGACCGCGGCGGACATCGCCTACCTGACCGACCTGCTGGCGCGCGCCGGCCTGGGCACCGGCGACAGCGCCACCGACGCCCACCGGCCACCCCGGCGCCTGCTGCACACGCCGCGCTACGACGCGATGGCCGAGGCCCTGACCGCGCACGGGCCCGAGGGCGCCACCATGATGTGCAGCACGGCGGCCGTGCAGGTCAGCCTCGACGCCGGGCAACCGTCCCGGGTGGCCGCCCGCTGGGCCGCGCTGCACGCCGCGGGACCGGCCCTGCTCGCCCTGTTCGCCAACTCCAGCGTGCACGCCGGGCGCCGCACGGGCTGGGCCTCGACCAGGATGCGGGCGTGGCTGCGGATGGATCCGGCGCGCACTGGACCGGTACCCGTGGGCGACGACCCGGCCGCCGACTGGGCACAGTACGCGCTGCGCGGTCCGGTGCTGTGCGTGCGCCGGGGCGAGGGCCGCTGGCTCCGGCCGCCGGCCGCCCTGAGCTTCGGGGACTGGGTCGGTGGGGCGCTCGGCGACCGGCCGACCTACGCCGACCTCGACTACCACCTGACCACGCTGTTCCCGCCGGTACGCCCCCGGGGCTATGTCGAGGTGCGCTACCTGGACCAGCAGCCGGCGGGTGAGTGGCACGCGCCGGTCGCGGTGCTGTCCGCGCTGTTCGTCGACGAAGCGTCGGTGGACGCGGTGCGCGACCTGTGCGCGCCGGCCGAGGGCCGGTGGGAGCAGGCGGCCCGGTTGGGGCTCGCCCAGCCCGACATCGCGGTCGCCGCCAAGGCGGTGGCCGAGCTGGCCGGCGGTCAACTGTCCAGAACCGGCCTGCCGCAAGGAGTCTGCGACGAGGTGAACGAGTTGGTCGGCCGCCGGCTGGCCGGAAACGCTGAGGAGTTTTCGCGATGACCGAGACCGATGGCCTGCGCGAGCGGATCGCCGGGGCGCTGTCGCGCAGCCGCAGGCGCACCACCGAGCTGACCGACGCGGTGGACCACGACGACCTGGTGCGGCAGCACTCGCCGCTGATGTCCCCGCTGGTGTGGGACCTCGCCCACGTGGGCAACCAGGAGGAGCTGTGGCTGGTGCGCGACGTCGGGGGTCGCGAGCCCGTGCGCGAGGACATTGACAACCTGTACGACGCCTTCCAGCACCCGCGGGCCGACCGGCCGGCCCTGCCGCTGCTGTCGCCGGCCGAGGCCCGCTCGTACAACCGGGTGGTCCGGGACAAGGTGCTCGACGTGCTCGACCGCACGCCGCTGGCCGGCCGGCCGCTGGTGGCCGACGGCTTCGCGTTCGGGATGATCGTGCAGCACGAGCAGCAGCACGACGAGACCATGCTGGCAACGCACCAACTGCGGGCCGGCGCTCCGGTGCTCTCGGCGCCACCTCCGCCGCCGGCCGCCGTCCGGGTCGCCGGCGAGGTTCTGGTACCGGGCGGTCGGTTCACCATGGGCACCTCGGTCGAGCCGTGGGCGCTGGACAACGAGCGGCCGGCGCACCAGGTCGACGTGCCACCGTTCTTCCTCGACGCCGGCCCGGTCACCAACGGCCGGTACGCGGAGTTCATCGCGGACGGCGGCTACGAGCGGCCGGAGCTGTGGACCGTCGACGGCTGGGCACACCGGACGAGTGCCGGGCTGGAGGCGCCGATGCACTGGCGGCGCGACGGCGACGGCTGGGCGTGTACCCGGTTCGGCATGACGGCGCCGGTCGAGCCGGACGAGCCGGTGGTGCACGTCTGCTTCCACGAGGCGACGGCGTACGCGACCTGGGCCGGGAAGCGGCTGCCGACCGAGGCGGAGTGGGAAAAGGCGGCCCGGTACGACCCGGCGACCGGCCGGTCCCGCCGGTACCCGTGGGGAGACGAGGACCCCGAGCCACGGCACGCCAACCTCGGCCAGCGGCACCTGCGTCCGGCCCCGGTCGGCGCGTACCCGGACGGGGCCTCCCCGCTCGGCGTACACCAGCTCATCGGCGACGTATGGGAGTGGGTCGACACCGACTTCCACGGGTACCCGGGCTTCACCGCCTTCCCCTACCGCGAGTACTCCGAGGTCTTCTTCGGCGACCGGTACAAGATGCTGCGCGGCGGCTCCTTCGGTACCGACCGGGACGCCTGCCGGGGCACGTTCCGCAACTGGGACTACCCGATCCGTCGGCAGATCTTCAGCGGTTTCCGGTGCGCCCGCGATCCTCGACCCGGCGAGGTCGCGTGACCATGTGCCGACATCTGGGATATCTGGGCCAGCCGATAGCCCTGGGCGACCTGCTGTTCGACGCGCCGCACGCGCTGGCGCACCAGTCCTGGGCTCCGTCGGACATGCGCGGCGGCGGGACGGTCAACGCGGACGGCTTCGGTGTCGTCTGGTACGACCCCGGCACCGGCGCGCCCGTCCGGTACCGGCGGGACCGTCCACTGTGGTCGGACACCGACCTGCCCGCACTGGCCGGCGCGGTACGGGCCGGCGCCGTGCTCGCCGCCGTCCGGTCCGCCACGGTCGGCATGCCGGTCACCGAGTCGGCGGCCGCGCCGTTCCTCGACGGGCGCTGGGCGTTCAGCCACAACGGCGTGGTGGCCGGCTGGCCGGACAGCGTGACCGCGCTCGCCGGCCGGCTGCCCACCCGCGACCTGCTCACGCTGGACGCGCCGACCGACTCGGCCCTGCTGTGGGCGCTGGTGCGCGACCGCCTGCGCGGCGGCGCGGAGCTGGCCCACGCCGTCGCCGGCACCGTGGCCGACGTGGTCGCGGCGGCACCGGGCTCCCGGCTCAACCTGCTGGCCACCGACGGCTCCACGCTCGTCGCCACCGCCCTGGGCCACGCCCTGTCCGTACGCGCGGACACGGGCAGCGTGCTGGTCAGCTCCGAACCGATCGACGGCGAGCGGGGCTGGGACCCGGTACCCGACGGCCACCTGCTCGTCGCCACACAGTCCACTGTGGACATTACTCCGTTGCCGGATCAAGTGAGGACCTCGTGACCCGACCCGAGCTGGACATCTACCTGGATGACCGGGACCTGAGCGACGCGCTGCGCGCGGACGTCCTCGGCGGGCTGACCGCCACGCCGAAGACGTTGCCGCCCAAGTGGTTCTACGACGCCCGCGGCAGCGCGCTGTTCGAGGACATCACCCGGCTGCCCGAGTACTACCCGACCCGGGCCGAGCGGGAGATCCTGGTCGCCCGCTCCGGCGACATCGCCCGGATCACCGGCGCCAAGACCCTCATCGAGCTGGGCTCCGGCTCCTCGGAAAAGACCCGGCTGCT
>CAZYCD010000024.1:32660-37568 GCA_964645345.1 uncultured Micromonosporaceae bacterium | reverse complement strand
TTCTACACCTACGGCGAGATCGCCCGTACCCACGGCATCGACGGGTTCCACAACCAGACCCTGGCCGTGCTGGCCCTGGCCTGACATGGAGGACTCGTCCGGGTCGCTGGACATCGCCCAGCTGGTCGAGCTGCTGGCCACCGTCTCGTCGTTCTCCGACGAGGCCGCCGCCGCGCAGGGCGCCGTGGAGCGTTCCGCGCAGGCGCTGGAGGCCGAGGTCGCGGCGGTGGTGTCGGGCGGAATCGTCGCCGCCTCGATCGGCTTCCCGGCCGGCGAGGTACCCGAGCGGGACCTCGTCGACATCGCGCTGCGGGTACGCGAGGGGCTCGACGTGGCCGGGGTGGGGCGCTGCCACACGGTGACCGCGGCGCTGGGCGGGGAGCGCGCCGGCCACCTGGTGCTCGCCCGGTACCGGCAGCCGTTCACGGTGGAGGAGCGCAACCTGGTGCGCGGCATGGCGCGGGTACTGGAGCTGACCCTGACCATGCTGCGGACACTGTCGGCCGAGCACGAGATGCGGCGGCGCAGCGACACCCAGGCGGCCGAGAACGCGGCGCTGGCCGCCTCGCTGCGCCAGCGGCAGCGGCTGCTGGAGCACCTGTTCGACATCCAGCGGGCGATCACCCGGCGGCGGCCGCTCCAGCAGGTACTCGACATGATCACCGTGGCCGCCCGGGACATGCTCGACGGCGACATGGTGGTGCTGTGGCTGCGTGAGGCGCAGGACGCCGACCAGGCCCGGATAGCCTCCTCGGTCGGGCTGCCGGCCGAGGTCTACGGGCTGCCCGCCGTACGGCTGGCGGAGGCGGGGGCCGCCGGCCACGCGATGCGCACCGACAGCCTGGTGATCGCCGAGGGGGCCGCCCTGCCGGCGCCGCTGCAGGACGGGCCGTGCGCCTACCTGGCCGCGCCGGTACACGAGCACGGCGCCGTCACCGGCAGCCTGGTGGTGGCCGCGCACCATCCCGACCGCAGGTACGGGGCGGCCGACGAGCAGGCGGTACGCGCCTTCGCCGAGCAGATCAGTCTCGCGCTCAACGACCGCCACACGATGGACCGCATGCACGAGGCGCTGCACGACGCGCTGACCGGCCTGGCCGGCCGCAAGCTGTTCCTCGAGATGCTGGAGCAGCGGCTGTCGCGGGCCGCGGCCGAGGGCTGCACGGTGGCGCTGCTGTACGTGGACCTCGACCGGTTCAAGGACATCAACGACACCCTCGGGCACAGCGCCGGCGACCAGGTGCTGATGTTCACGGCCGACCGGCTCAAGTCGCACATCGGGGACGGCGACGTGCCCGCCCGGCTCGGTGGCGACGAGTTCGCGGTGCTGCTGCCGGACGTGGCCGGGCCGGACGACGCGATCGCGGTGGCCGCCCGGATCGTCGACGCGCTGGGCGTGCCGATGTCGGTCGCCCAGCGCCGGCTGCTGGTCAATGCCAGCATCGGCATCGCGCTCAGCGATCCGGGCGGCGACGAGGCGGAGCGCCTGGTGCACCGCGCCGACCTGGCCATGTACGAGGCGAAGCGCAACGGCCGGGGCCGGTTCGAGATGTACGTGGGCGGCCCGCCGGTACTACCGGGGCAGCCGGCGCTGTCTCCGCGCCCGGTACGGGGCTGAGGAGGATTCACAGCCGGGCGGCCGCCGACGAGCAGCTCGGTACTAGCACCCGCCGCAGAGCCGGCGCGTTCTAACGGCTGTAGACCTCGAACTCGTAGAGGGAGTACCCGTAGGACGTGCCCCGGCTCACCCCGGTCATCCGCACGTAGCGGGCCGTGGTCGTCGCGAACACGTCGTTGTCCATCCCGCCGTCGCCGGTGCCGGTGGAGAACACGGTGCGCCAGGTGCTGTTGTCGTTCGACACGTCGATCCGGTACGCCTTGCCGTACGCGGACTCCCAGCGCAGGATGACCCGGCCGACCGCCTGCGCGGAGCCGAGATCGACGCTGATCCACTGGTTGTCGCTCCACGAGCTGCCCCAGCGCGTGGTCGGGTCGCCGTCGACCGCCTTGCCCGGCGTGAGGTCGGTGAGGAACTGCGTGCTGGACGCCTTCGCGGGGCGCCCGGCCGCCAGGTTGCCGATGGGGTCGCCACGGTGCGCCGGGAACGACACCACCTGCTGATACGTGGGCCGGTTCTGCCAGCTGATCGCCGGGTCGGAGATGCCGCCGAGCCGGGACTGCACGATGCTGTCGGCGCACCACTGGTCGCCGGCCGAGCACATGGCGTCGCCCGGGTACACCTGGCTCGCCGGCTGGGCCGCCGCGGCGTCCACTGTGGACAGCAGCGTGCTCCGGCAGGCGGCCAGGTTTCCGCCGCCGCAGTAGGTCTGCGCGAGCGGCGCGGCGACCGGCTGCCCGAGTACCGCCCGGAGATCCTTGCTCACGTACCCCCACCAGCCGTACTGGAACGAGGAGCCCTTGTGCGACTGGGACTCGTTCAGCGAGCCGGGCGCGCCGGGTCCCTGCTGCCCGCCCGACGGCGACTCGTTGACCTGCATGGCTCCGGACAGGGCGGCGTAGAGCTGGTCACCGAGCGCCGGGCGGAACTCGCCGTCGACCAGCAGCGGCCACCACGCGTCGAAGATGCGGATCGCGTCGGCGTACTGGTACGTGTGGCTGCCCGGGCTGGTCTCCACCCGCTTCGCCCCGGCCGCGTACCACTGCTGGAGCGCGGTCACCGCGGGGTCGCTCGTGGGCTGGCTGGTGAGCACCTGCAGCAGCGGCCCGAGGTCGGCGCGGGCCCGCAGGTCGGTGGCGGCCGCGTCCTCCATCACCTTCACCGTGTCGGCCCGGGTCAGCCTGTGCCCGCGGGACAACGCGGCCCGTACCCCGGCATCGAGCAACTGTGCGCGCTGCACAGGCCCGAAGCTGAAGTTGCCGTCGGCGGCGCTGTAGTCGCCCGCCTGCTTGTTGTTCCAGCTCACGTAGAAGTCCTGGTTGACCGACTGCGGGTGGGCCGAGTCGGGAAGGTAGGCCGCGGTGTTGTTGTCCGGGTTCCAGCCGATCCACTCGTGCGCCGGATCGGCGGCCATCGGCAGGTTGGGGTCGGCGCCGGCCGCCCGTACCGGGTTGAGCCCGGAGTCGAAGTAGGCGTTCTGCGTCGAGTTGACGTAGAACCAGTTGAATGCGTACCCGACGTTGGCCGCCGACGCCATGAACGAGGCCGCGCTGTCCATTGTGGACGGATCGTCGAACATCTGGAAGCCGATCGCCGAGTCGGCCTCGTGCCGGTACGTCGAGCGCAGCGTGGTGAACGCCGTGGGTACCCCGCCGGCCAGGCCCCGCCAGGAGACCAGGCCGTACTTCGTCCGGTACGTGACGAGGGTGTACGAGCCGGCCGGCGTGGAGTCCGCCAGGGTCGGGCTCCACGAGTCGGGCTGGGTCAGCGCCTCCATCGGCAGGCACTGCCCGTGGTACCGGTACCCGGTGGAGTCGAGGGTGGCGGCCCCGCCGGCCGGGTCGCACAGCGGTACCGCGTAGGTGTCGGTGATGTCCTGCCCGGCCGAGGTGGCGCTCCAGGCGTAGTCCTGGCCCCGGCCGAGCTGGACGTAGAGGTTGAGTCCGGCGAACGCGGCGCCCCGCGCACTGATTCCCGGCCCCTGCAGCTCCTCCAGCATCAGCAGCTGCGGCGAGAAGTAGCCGGTCTGCGGGCCGAACACGGCGATCGGGTGGCCGGTCGCTGAGTTCGCCGCCGAGATGACCACCGCGTTGGACATGCCGGGGTGCTCGGCGGCGTTCGGCGCGGCCGCCGCGGCGGCCGCCCCGCTGGCGCCGGTCACGACCGGTACCGGCGCGGCCGTGCCCCGGTCCGGTAGCACCACCCCGGTGGCGCTCGTCGGCGCCTGCCCGTACGGGAAGCTCTGTCCATTGTGGAGGGTCAGTACCGTCTCCGGGTCGTTCTGCTCGCGAAACGCCTGCCACACCTGGTCGCCGACGGTCGGGCCGTACTTCGCCCGGGCCTCGACCCGGACCAGCGCGGAGGCCATCTCGCCGCCGCCACCGCCGCCGAACAGCCCGCCGACGACGCCGGCGATGGCGATCAGGTCGGTGGGCACGAACGGCTGCGGCCCGCCCGCGCCGGTGACCGCGTCGAGGTGCCCGGTCAGCACGTACTCGCCGGGGCAGTTGACCGGTACCTGGCTCATGCAGTGCGCGATGTACCCGTTGACGCCGGCCAGGTACGCGACGATGTCGTCGTAGAGCTGGGCGCCCCGGGCACCCTTCCCGCGCAACGCGTCGACCTGCGCCTGCAGGTCGGCCTCGGTGTACGGCGAGTTGCGCCAGACGCTCTGCTCCAGTGCCTGGTTGCCGGGGGAGCCGCCGGCGAACGAGGTGAGGGTGCCCCGGCCGACGTGGCGCATCAGGTCCATCAGGAACAGCCGGTCCTCGGCCCCGGCGTACCCGGCGCCGTACATGGTGCCCGCCCGGGTGGTACCGGTGACGTGCGGTACCCCGGTCGCCGTGTCCCGCACGATGGTCACGTCGGAACGCGGGGACTCGGTCGACTCCACCTGCCCGGCCGGTACCCCGAACGAGCCGTCACCGTAGAACTGGCCGATCTGCTCGTCGGTCAAGCCGGTGTAGGCGCTGACCAGGTTGGCGTACCGGTCGAGCTGGTCGGCCGAGTGGGCCGGCCGGGTACCGAGGGTCTGGTTGCCGAGGATGTCCACCAGGGTGGCGTTGCCGTTCTCGCCCGGCGGCAGGACATCGTTGCACTGGTCGAGGCAGTAGTCGTTGGCGGCCAGTACCGCGGCGGTGGCCGGGCCGGCGGTCAGGAGCGGTACCCCCAGCGTGGCGGCGCCGGCGAGCAGCGCGCCCGCGGCGAGGCCGGCCAGCCGGCGGGACGGTCGAGAGAGCGTCATCACAGCGGTTCCCTTCCGGTGGGCCGGACAGCGACCGGCGCGACGG
>CAZYCD010000024.1:0-32560 GCA_964645345.1 uncultured Micromonosporaceae bacterium | reverse complement strand
GAGCGTCATCACAGCGGTTCCCTTCCGGTGGGCCGGACAGCGACCGGCGCGACGGCCGGGGATGCGGCGGCCGGGGATGCGGCGGCCGGGGATGCGGCGGCCGGGGACGTGAATTAACCTCGTGTACTGGATAGTAAGTTAGGTCACATCCACGGTGGCGAATGCCGGCCGACCGCTCAGATAGCGCACATCGTGGCAAAACCGGCGCGGGCGCCGACGTGTCCGACGGGCTTCTGGCCGTACGAACCGGGTCACTACCACAGGTAGGGTGAATACCCGGACGACATGCCGCGCGCCCGACTGGCGGACCCCTTGTCCGAGATGCCATTGTCGTCCCGTGGACACGACGGCCGACCTCGACACCGTCGCCGGCCGCGCCGCCGGGGCCAGCCCCGCGGCGACCGGTGGCGCCGCCGCGACGGCGGACGGTGCCGCCGCCGCACAGGCGGCGGGCGACGGCGGCCTGGACTGGGCTGCCCGCGTGCAGCGACTGGAGGCGGAGCTCGGCGGGCTGCGCCGGGCGATGCGCGGCCGGGCCCTGATCGAGCAGGCTAAGGGCCTGCTCGCCGGCACCCTGGACTGCTCGCCCGAGGTCGCGTACGACCACCTGTCCCGGCTGTCCCAGCACGAGAACCGGCGGCTGGTCGATGTGGCGGCGCGGATCCTCGGCACCGCCCTGCCGGACGACGTGGACGATCCGCAGCCCAGCACGGGCGCCGAGGCGGCCCGGCAGTTCGACCCCGCGCCGTACCTGATCACCCCGGACGAGGTCGGCGACGGCGGGGCTCCGGATGCCGGGGTACCGGCGCTGTCCGCACCCGACCGGGTACGGCTGCAGACCGTGGTGACCGCGGTCGAGGCCGCGCCGACCATGGCCGACCTGGCCGACCGGCTGCTGGCCGAGGGCGTCGAGTCGCTGGCCGCCGACGCGGTCGTCATCTACCTCGCCGAACCCGACGGCGCGCTGCGCATGGCGAGCTGCGCGGGCCTGCCGGCCCAGGTCGCCAGCGACTGGCAGCGCATCCCGTCGGCGGTACCGACCGTGCTCGGGGAGGCGCTGCGCTCCGGGCGCCCGCAGTGGTTCGGCGGCGACAACCCGCGCGGGTACCTGCTGGTCGGTGACGGCGCCGCCCGGGCCGGCCTGCCGCTGCACCACGCTGGTCGCACCTTCGGGGTGCTGGAGCCCATCTGGCGCGAGCACCGGGAGTTCTCCCCGGCGGACCGGGCCTACCTGCTCGCCCTGGCCGCGGCCGTGGCGGGCCGGATCTGGCGGCTGTCCCGGCTGGTCGCCGACGTGCTGGCGGCGCCCGGCCACTGGCTGCAGTCCGCGCTGGACGTGGTGGCCGCGCCGATCCTGCTGCTGTCGCCGTACCGGGATGCGAGCGGCGAGGTGGTCGACTTCACCATCGACTTCGCCTCCACTCAGGCCGGCCACCCGTACGGCCAGGAGCCCGACGAACTGGTCGGCTGCCGGCTGCTGGATGTGCGACCGACGTTGCACGCGGCCGGCGTCTTCGAGGCGTACCGGCAGGCCCTGCTGTCCGGCGTCCCCTGGCAGCGCGCGGCGCAGACCGAGACCATGCTGGTCGGCGGCGCGACCCGCACCGCCCTGATCAGCCACTCCGCGGTCCGGCTGGGCGACGGCCTGCTGGCCAGCTGGCAGGTGCACGACGCCGAGGCCGAGCTCGCGCGGGTCGCGGTCGTCGAGGAGCTGGGCAAGCTCGGGTACGCGGAGTGGGACCTGTCGACCGGGGTACTGCGCTGGTCGGCCGGGCTGTACCGGATCGTCGAGCGCAGCCCGTCGCGCGGACCCCTGTCGCTGGACCAGATCACCGCGCTGGTGCTGCCGGAGGACCTGCCGGCGCTGGAGGCCGAGGTGCGGGCGCTGGTCGCCCAGCGCGGTCCGGCCGAGATCCAGTTCCGGATCGGTACCCGGGGCGGCCCGCGCACCCTCCGGGTACTCGTGCGGCCCGGCTTCGACAAGGCCGGCGAGCTGAGCGTCGTCCACGCGGTGGTCCAGGACGTCACCGAGCTGCAGCTGCGGGTGGCGGCAGCCCAGCGGGTCGAGCAGGCCGCCGCGATGCGCCGGGTGCACAAGGCGGGGCGAAACTCGTGACGACGCCTGCGGAGCCGCTGAAGGCCGGTGCTCGACGGGCCCTGACCGCAGGCTTCGTGCACCAGGCACTGCTCTACCGGGACGCGGGGGAGTACCTCGCCGGTACCGTGCCGTTCGTCCAGGACGGGCTGGCCGCGAAGGAGCCGGTGCTGGTGGCGGTGCCGGGCGCCAATGTCGAGCTGATCGAGGACGCACTCGGCGCGTCGGCCGCCCGCGTCCGGTTCGCCGACATGACCCAGGCCGGGCGGAACCCGGGTCGGATCATTCCGTGGGTACTGAACGCGTTCCTGGAGGAGTACGCGGGTACCCGGGTGCGGATCATCGGCGAGCCGATCTGGGCGGGGCGCTCGGAGGTCGAGTATCCGGCCTGCGTGCAGCACGAGGCGCTGATCAACATGGCGTTCGCCGCCCGCGAGGCGACGATCCTGTGCCCCTACGACGTCGTGGCGCTGGACACCGCGGCCGTGTCCGACGCCGAGCGGACCCATCCCGAGCTGCTCGGCGTGGGGCCCGCGCGCAACAGCCCCCGGTACCAGCCGGACGCGATCGTCGATGAGTACAACCGGCCGCTGCCGCCGGTACCGGACGGGGCCGCGGCGCTGACCTTCGACGGTGGCGGGCTGGCCCTGGTGCGCGAGTTCCTCGGCCGGTACGGCGCGTCGGCCGGCCTCGGCGAGCGCCGCGTCGTGGACCTCCAGCTCGCCGTGAACGAGTTGGCCACCAACGCCGTGGTGCACGGCGCGGGGCGCGGGACGCTGGAGGTCTGGCTGGAGCCGGGCCAGATCGCGGCTCAGGTGCGGGACGCGGGCCGGGCGTCGCAGCGGCTGGCCGGCCGGGTACCCCCGGCCGCGGACCGGCTCGGCGGCCGGGGACTGGTACTCGTCAACTACGTCAGCGACCTGGTGCGGGTGCACACCGACCCGGCCGGTACCACCGTCCGGGTCTACCTGCACGTCTGACCGCGTGGCGCGGCGCGGCGCCGGGACCCCTCGCACCCGGCGCCGCGCCGCCGCCCCCACGCCCCGGTCGATATGACGCTCCAATCGGGACGCACGCACGGGGGGAGGCCGGCGTTCAACCGGTGCGGACGTTGGCACGGCCCGTATCCGCCCTGTCCACAGAACGAATTGGCGATACGCCGTCAACAATTCTTCCCGGCGTACGGAAACGACAGTGAGAATGCCCGGCAGGCGGAACCCATTCCCCTCCAGCGGTTATTGTTACTGACCGTGAGACTATGAGGTCATACCTGCTCATTGACGTACGCCCGTGCCGGGACTTACCGTCCTGCCGGTGATGCTCGGTTACCGGATGACTGGTCGGACCGGGACACGCGCGGTGCGGCGCGTGACGGCCGGTACCTCCGGGTTCCTGCTGGTCGCGGCGCTCACCGGCTGCTCGTCGACCGATGTGGGCAATGTGCGACAGGACCCGCACGCCACTGTCCAGATATGGATCCGGCAAACTCCTGGATCTGCTGCCGCAAATACCGCGACCCGGTTGGTGGCCGCCTTCAGCCAGGCCACCGGGTACAAGGCGAAATTGGTCGCGCTGTACGACGATTTCGAGACGAAACTGGAACAGCAGGCCGCCCAGCGGCAATTGCCGGACGTGGTCATCAACGACACCGCGCAGATCGGCACAATGCAGAGCCAGGGCTGGCTCGAGGAAATCGACCGGGCCGGTTTCCCGGGTACGGAATCGCTTTCCGACCGCGCCTGGCACGCCGCGCAGGCCGCCAACGGACGGTACTACGGCGTACCGTTCTCGGCGCACACCTTCGCGTTCTTCATCCGGGCCGACTGGCGGCAGCGGCTCGGGCTGCCGGTGCCGAAGACCTGGGCCGACCTGGTGGCCATGGCGGTCGCCTTCACCACGCGCGACCCGGACGGCGACGGGCGCGCGGACACGTACGGGCTGGACATCCCCGGTACCACCAAGCGCGGGTACATGGCCTGGTACTTCTCCACGTACCTGCTGGACAACGGCGGGGACTTCCTGGCCGCCGCGCAGCCGGGCCGCTGGGTACCGGAGATCAGCAGCCCGAAGTCGGTGCAGGCGGCCGACTGGCTGCGGCAGATGTTCTGCCAGTACAAGGCGGTCAACCCAGACGCGGTCAGCATCGACACGCCGCGCGCCCACGACACCTTCGAGAAGGGCATCGCCGGCATGTACCTGACCGGGCCGTACATGCTGCCGCGGTTCGTCAAGAGCATGGGCGACAGCAAGCTGGAGGTGGTACCGGTGCCGCCCGGGCCGTCGGGCGGCCCGAGCGCGCTGGCCGAGGGCGAGAACGTGTACCTGACCCGCGGCTCGCCCAACCGGGCCGGGCAGATGGCCTTCGCGCAGTTCGCCACGTCGGTCGAGGGCCAGACCATCGGCATGGACGGCGACGACGGCGGCCCGATCGTGCGGCTGCCGGTCAACACCACGGTCGACATGGCCGCGGTCCGGCACGACCCGCGGTGGAAGACCTTCCAGCAGGTGTACGACGCGGCCAGCGAGTACGCGCCGAGCGTGCCGAACTGGACCCCGTTCCGGCAGATGGCCGCCGACACCCTCAACGCCGTGATGGCCGACTGTGGCAGCAACGTGAGGGCCGCCCTGGACAAGCTCGCCGGCCAGTACGCGGCGGAGCTCAAGCGGCAGGGCGTATCGGGATGAGCGGGCCGCAGCGCGGTACCTCGGCGGTACCGTTCCGCACCGGAAACCACGGGTGGCACGAGGGGCCGGGCGGCAACGGGTACCGGACCTCCCGCCCGGTCGGGGTGCCGGTACCCGCGCAGCGGGCCCCGCACCGGCACGCGGCCCCGTCCGCCCCGGACCCGTTCGCGAGACCGGACGAGCCGCCCCGGCGCCGGCGCCGGCGGTACAGCAGCACGCTGATCGCCTGGCTGTTCCTGCTGCCGGCGCTGATCCTGTTCACCTACTTCAAGTTCCTGCCGATGCTGCAGGGCGCGAAGATGAGCTTCTACGACGTCCGCCCGTACCTCGGCGACCGTTTCGTCGGGCTGGCCAACTACGGCGCAGTCACCACGGACCCGCTGTTCACCCAGGCGATCCTGCAGACTGTGCTGCTGGCCGTCGGCACCACGGTGGGCTCGATCCTGGTCGGGTTCGTGCTGGCGCTGCTGCTGGAGGGGCAGGCCCGGCACCTGTGGCTGGTACGGACGGCCGCGTTCATCCCGGTGGTCACCACGATGGCGGTCGTCGCCGAGGTCTGGCGGATCATGTACTACCCGTCCGGCGGCGGTCTGCTCAACAGCATCCTCGGCCTGCTCGGCCTGGGACCGGAGCCCTTCCTGGTAAGCCAGCACCAGGGGCTGGCCTCGGTGATGCTGGTCGGGATCTGGCGCGGCGCGCCGTACGACATGATCATCTTCCTGGCCGGCCTGGCCACGGTGAACCGCAACCTCTACGAGGCCGCGGCCGTCGACGGCGCCTCGCGGTGGCGCCGCTTCGTGCACGTCACGCTGCCCGCCCTGCGCCCGGTCTTCAGCATCCTGGCGATCCTCGCCGCGCTGCGCGGGCTGCGCAGCTTCACGGAGGTTTTCCTGCTGACCAACGGAGCGCCGAACGGGTCGACCGAGGTGCTCATGACGCTGATCTACAAGCTCGGGCTGGAGCAGGGCAAGCTGGGCGTCGCCGCAGCGGGATCGATGGTGCTGTTCGCCGCGACCGCGCTGCTGACGCTGGTGGTAAACACCTGGCGCAAGCGGGCGGCCCGATGAATGGAAGGCGGTCGCGGCCATGAGCGGCATGTCGCACACCGGGCCGCGGCCGGACGGCCGGCGCCGGGAGAACCAGGACCTGCACACGGTACTGGGGCTGCAGTCGCGGCGGGGCCCGCTGGCACTGCTGGCCCGGGCGGTGATCTACCTGGCCATCACGCTCGTCTTCGCCGGCCCGTTGCTGGCCATCATGATCGGCGCGTTCGGCAAGGTCACCGACCCGACCCGGTTCTCCCTGCTGCCGCACGGGTTCACCTGGAGCAACTTCACCGTCGCCGGCCAGCGCGGGGTGTACCGGTACCTGCTCAACTCCTTCGTGGTGGTCGGCTTCGGGCTGCTACTGCAGGTCGTGGTCAGCGTCTTCGCCTCGTACGCGCTGGCCCGCAAGAAGTTCCGGGGTGCGGCGATCGTGTCGCTGGCCATCCTCGCGACCATGATGCTGCCCGAGGAGGTCATCGCGATCCCGCTGTCGGTCGTGCTGTCCGACATGCCGGCCCTGCACATCAACCTGATCGGTACGTACGCCGGCATGATCCTGCCGCTGGGTGCCTGGGGCTTCTCGATCATCGTGATGACCGAGTTCATGCGCGAGGTACCCACCGATTTGGAGGACGCGGCGCGCATCGACGGCGCCGGGGAACTGCGCGTGTTCTGGTCGGTGATCCTGCCGATCTGCCGGCCCGCGCTCGGCGTCATCGGCGTCTTCGGGTTCACCATGATCTGGGACCAGTACCTGCTGCCCCTGATCGTGGCCCGCGAGCCGTCCCAGTTCACCCTGCCCATCGCCCTACGTACCCTGCGCGCCGACGACCAGGTCGGGCTGGGTGTGCTGCTGGCCGCCTCGCTGCTCGCGCTGCTGCCGTCGGTAATCGCGTTCCTGCTGTTCCAGCGGCAGTTCAACCGCGGTGTGTCCTTCGAGGGGCTGGCCCGGTAGGTATGCGTAGGGCCGGGTACGCCGGGGGTACGTAGCGCACGCCGGGCAAGATACGTAACCGATACCGATGGCTGTCGTCCGTTACCGGCCGAGTATTGACTCATCGACCGGTACCCGAAGGAGACAGTCAGATGTTCACTCACCCGGACCTGATGTGGGCCCAGATCAAGCAGCACCAGTCCGACCTGATCGCCGAGGCCGACGCCTACCGGCTGCTGGCCGCCGCTCGCCGTTCGCGGCGGGCGCGCGGCGCGTCCGGTACCGATGGAGCGGGGGGCGGCGGGCCCGATGGCAGCGCGGTAATTTCGTCGCGGCCCGCCGGTAACCTTGCTGCGTGCGTACCACACGCGGCGGTGCCAGCCCGTTGATGATCGGGCGGGACCACGAGCTCCGGCAGCTGAGCCGGCTCGTGGCGTCGCCGCGGGCCGAAGTCGCGATCGTGGCGGGGGAGCCGGGCATCGGCAAGACCCGATTGATCCACGAACTCCTGGCGACCCTCCCGCCGGAGGCCGTGGTGCTGGTCGGTCACGCCGAGCCCGGCTCGCTGTCCCGCCCGTACGAGGTGCTGCTGGACGCCATCGACGCCAACCGCGCGCAGCGGGTCGACGAGGCCGCCCTCGACGCGCTGTCCGATCCGCAGCGCAGCCCGGTCGAGCGCCTGCACACCGGGCTGACCATCCTCACCGGCCTGGTCGGCGCGGGGCCGGCGGTCATCGTCTTCGAGGACCTGCACTGGGCCGACTCGGAGAGCGCGGCGCTGTTCGAGCGGGTCGCGGACCTGCCCGGCCGGACGTTGCTGATCGGTACCTACCGCCCCGACGAGGTGACCAGCCGGCAGCCCGTCGCCGCGCTGCTGGGCAGGATGGAGCGCCGCCACGCGGTCACCCACGTGCGGCTGGAGCGGCTCAGCGAATCCGGGACGGCCGCCATGCTGGCCGCCGCGACCGGCCGTCCGGCGCCGTACCGCACCGTTGTCGCACTGCACCAGCGCACCGGCGGCAACCCGTTCTTCCTTGAGGAGTTGCTGCGCGGGCACCCGCCCGAGGACCTGGACTCGCTGTGCGAGCAGCCGCTGCCGTGGAGCCTGGCCGAGGTGCTGCGCCGCCAGGTCGAGGACCTCGACGCGGCCGGCCGGGGGGTCGTCGAAGCCGCCGCCGTGCTCGGCCACCGGGTCCCCTTCGACCTGCTCGCCGCCGTCACGGGTGCGAGCGAGGACGAACTGATCCGCATCCTGCGCGACCTGGTGACCAGGGGCGTACTCGTGGAGGCGGGCGAGGACGAGTTCAGCTTCCGGCACGCGCTGGTCCGCGAGGCGCTGGCCGAACAGATGCTCGGCCGGCAGCGGCGCCGGCTGCACGAGGCCGCGCTCGAGGCGCTGCTCGCGGCCGGCGGCTCCGACCCGGCCCTGGTCGCCTACCACGCCAAGCGGGCCGGCCGGTACGAGGACATGGTGGACGCGGCGCGCCGGGGTACCCAGCTGTACCTGGCCATCGGCTCGGCGTACCAGGCGTTGCAGCTGGCCGAGATGGGCCTCGAGGAGGTCGGCGACGACGCCGAGCTGCTGGGCGCCGCGGCGCGGGCGGCGTGGCTGGCCGGCCTGCTCGACGACGCCGTCGGGTACGCCCGGCGGTGGCGCGATCGGGCGGCCAGCGCCACCGAGCGCGCCGACGCGCTCTACCTGTTGATCCGTCTCGCCTGGGAAACCGACGAGATCGACGAGATGCAGCAGCTCACCCGGGAGGTCGAGCTGCTCGTGGCGCAGCTGCCCCGGGGAGCCGACCAGGCCCGGGCGATGACCGCGGTTGCCCAGTCGACCATGCTGCGCGACGAGTACGACGAGAGCCTTACCTGGGCCGAACGAGCCCTTCGGCTGGCCGAGGAGCTGGACCTGCCGCAGGTACGGCTGGCCGCGCTGGTGGAGAAGGGCTCTGTGCTGGCCGAGCACCCGTCAACCGCCGAGCAGGGTCGCGCGGTCCTCGCCGGCCTCGTGGACGAGGCGGAGAAGCTCGGCGAATGGGTACTTGCGGCGCGGGCGCTCAACAACCTCGTCCAGGGGGTACCGCCGGCCGATCCGACCGAGCACGCCGAACTGCTTGAGCGGATGCGGGTCGACGCGGAGCGGGCCGGCTTCGAGAACCTCGCGGTCGCCGCCTACTTCCAGGGCCGGGCACGGCTGGCCATGCGCGAGGGCGACCTGTCCGCCGCCATGGCCGCGCTGGACGAGGGGCGCGAGCGGGACCGCGGGTACCGGCATCGGGGCCGGCGTGCGGACTACCACGCGGTTTTCCTCGCCGGACTGTGTCTGGAGGCGGGCGAACTCGACCGGGTCGACGAGATCGTCGCGGACCTGCGCAGCGCCCCGCGCGGTACCGGCGGTTCCCCGCTGGTGGTACCCGGCATCGCGTTCCACGCGACCTGCCGGCGCGGCGACCTGCCGGGCGCGCTGAGGCTGCTGGGCGAGGTCCTCGCGGCGCTGGGCGAGCAGCCGTGGCGCAGCGGCTCGCAGGCACACGACCTGCTGTCCGCCGCGCTCCACGTCGGGATTCCGCTGCCCCGCGTCACGGAGCTGGCCGAGGCGTTGCTGGGCCCGGACATCTGGGACGACTACCGGACACTCGTCGACGCCCAGCTCGCCGAGGCGCGCGGGGAGCACGAGGACGCCGTCGCCGGGTACCAGCGGGTGAGTCGCTCGACGGTGCTGCCGCCGTCCGTCCGGGGTACCGCCCGGGTGGCCGCCGCCCGCTGCCTGCTCGCCGTGGACCGGCCGGTACCGGCGGCCGAGGAGGTCGCCGCCGGCGGTGCGCTGCTGGCGCGGTGGCGTGGGTGGCGGGTCGAGCAGCTCGAGCAGGTTCGCGACCGGCTGGGCCTGCGCCCGGCCGACGGTCCCCGGGCGGTCACCGGTACGGCCGCGCTGACCCCGCGCGAGCTGGAGGTGGCGCTGCTGATCGCGGACGGCCTGACCAACGCGGAGCTGGCCCGGCGCCTCTACATCTCGCCACGCACCGCGGCCGTGCACGTCTCCAGCATCCTGCACAAGCTCGGCGTCTCCTCCCGCACGGAGGTCGCCGACGTGGTCCGCGGCGGCTGACCCGGGCGGTGCGGCCGCGTGGTCGCTGCCGGCCCGGAAATGCACCGCCTCATCGGGCCGGCCGGGGCGGCCAGCCCGACCCGACGGGGCCGGACTTTCCGCCTGGCGGAGCCGGCGGCGTTTCGGGACGAGTGAAGCTGTCCGCCGGAGTACGGCGGTCGGGACCGTGTGCCATCACGTCGCCTTTCCACGGACGGAGGCGGGCGGGTGGGACGGCCGCCCTGGTTTGTACCGGGCTCGGCGCCCGGTACGCCGGAAATGGAGCGGTGCGGGCGTTCACCTCAGGAACAGGGGACATCAGGATGAACCTGAGCGAATGAAGCTACGCCATCGATTTCCAGGTCGATTCGTCGCCATCATCGGTCACCCGAGCCTTTCAAGTCCTTGACCATCGACGGCTGGCCCCGTAGCTTTCGCGTCACGGCGTTCACTTACCTGTCTATCGTTCACGTTTCTGAACCAGAGGGAGCGATCATGGCCTTTTCGTGGCGACATCGCGCGCTCGCGGCGGCCGCCGCCGGGGTGTGTGTGGCCACCGTCCTGACCGGGTGCTCGAAGAGCGGCAACGGAAACCAACCCGAGGCGGAACCGAGCGGCCCGATCAACGTGTGGGTCCGGGGCGCGGGTGACTCGGTCAAGGCGTACCAGACGATCTTCGATGCGTTCACCAAGAAGACCGGTATCAAGATCAATCCGCCGTTCATGACGCTGACCGACTTCGAGACGAAGCTGTCCGCCGCGGCGACCTCGCACAAGCTGCCCGACCTGGTGGTCGACGACGCGGCCCAGCTGGGCAGCTTCGAGACCCAGGGCATCATCCAGGAAGTTGACAAGAACAAGATCGCTGGACAGGACCAGCTCACCGACCGGGCGTGGGACTCAGCCAAGGACCTCAAGGGCAAGTACTACGCGGTGCCATTCTCGGCGCAGGCCAACGTCCTGCTGATCCGCAGCGACTGGCTGACCAAGCTGAACCTCCAGCCGCCGAAGACCTGGGACGACTTGGAAACCGTCGCCAAGGCGTTCACCACCCAGGACCCCGACGGTGACGGCAAGGCCGACACGTACGGGCTGGCGGTACCCGGCTCGACCACCCGCGGGTACATCTCCTGGTACTGGTCGTCGCTGTTCTGGCAGGCGGGCGGCAGCTACTTCAAGTCGGCCGGCAACGGCAAGTTCACGGCCACCGTCAACTCGTCGCAGTCGCAGCAGTCGGTGAAGTACTTGGAGAACCTGTTCTGCACCGACAGGGTGGTGCAGCCCAGCGCGCTCAACGACACGACGACCGAGACGAACAAGGCGTTCCAGACGGGCGTCACCGGCATGTACTTCACCGGCCCGTACGCCTACGCGACCATGGACGCCACCCCGATCAAGGGCAAGTACATCGCGGTCGCGCCGCCCAAGGGCCCGGCCAACGGCCAGACGCTCGCCGAGGGTACCGACATCTACCTGATGGCGGGCGGCAACTCCGGGGCGGCCAGGAAGCTCGCTGAGTACATGATCACGCCTGAGGCGCAGCGGCTGGGCATGACGGCGGTACCCACGGCCACGATCGTCCGGCTGCCGGTCAACAAGACCGTCGACGCGGCGACCGAGCACCAGGGCGACGACCGCTGGAAGCTGGCCCAGGACGTCTACCAGAGCAGCGGGCATTACGAGGACATCAACATGCCCAACTGGACCGCGCTGCGCCAGGCGACCTCGGACGGGCTCAACGCGCTGGTCGCCAAGTGCGGCGATCCCCAGGCGGCCCTGAACACCTTGAACGACAAGCTGAACTCGGTACTCAGGACGCAGGGCGTGGCGGGCTGACCATGTCCCTCGGTACCTCCTCGGCTCCGGTCGCGTCGCCCGCGCGGCGCGACCGGAGCGGGGCGCCGGATCCGTCCCGGCGCCAGCCGGCGGCCAGCCGCGCCGTCCGCTCCCGGCTCTCGCCCTGGCTGTTCCTCGCGCCGGCCCTCGCCTTCTTCGCGGTGTTCAAGTTCTGGCCGGTCATCTGGGGCGTGTACCTGAGCTTCTTCCACGTGCGCCCGTACCTGGGCAACGAGTTCCTCGGGTTCGACAACTTCACCCGGGCCTTCCAGGACACCGACCTGCGCGCTGCGGTCTGGCACACGGTGCTGGACGCGGCCGTCTCGGTCGCCGGTTCCATGCTGGTCGGCTTCGCGCTGGCCCTGCTGCTGGAGAGCCCGGCGCGGCACGTGCGGATCCTGCGCACCGCCGTCTTCCTGCCGGCGGTCACCGCCATGGTGGCCATCGCTGAACTGTGGGGGGCACTGCTGTTCCCCGGCCGGTACGGGGCGGTGAACAGTCTCCTGGGTACCGTCGGGCTCGGTCCGGAGCCGTTCCTCGCCAGCCCGGACTCGGCGCTGTGGACGGTGATGCTGGTACAGGTCTGGAAGACCGCGCCGTACGACATGGTGATCTTCATCGCCGGGCTGGTCGGCATCGACCGGCAGTTGTACGAGTCGGCCAGCATAGACGGTGCCGGGGCCTGGCAGCGCCTGCGCCACGTGACGTTGCCATCGTTGCGCCCGATCACCACCATCGTGCTGACACTCGGTGTTATCCGGGGTCTCCGGGTGTTCACCGAAATCAACGTGTTGACGGGTGGTGGCCCGGGCGGCGCGACGGAGACGATCGTGACGACGACCTACAAGGCCGCCACGGTCAGCAACGACGCGGGGTACGCCTCGGCCGTGTCCACGCTGCTGCTGATCGCGACGATCCTGTTGACCAGCCTCACCCTGTGGTGGCGCAACCGGCAGGAGGCGAAGTGAGCAGTACCGCTCTCGGTCTGCGGGCGCCGCGCCGGCTGACCGCCCGCCGCGGCGGCCGGATAGCCGTCCGGGTCGTCCTGTATCTGATCGTGCTGGGCATCTTCGTGGTGCCGCTGTGGTCCATGGTGGCCACGGCGGTCAGCGGGGGAGCCCCGCGGCTCGGCCAGGTGTACTTGTGGCCGCACGCCCTGTCCGGCTTCAACTTCTCCGCCGCGTGGCACTTCGGCATGGGCCGGGGCCTGCTCAACTCGGTGGTGGTCGAGGTCATCGGGCTGACCCTGCAGGTCACCGTGAGCGCCTTCGCGGCCTACGCGCTGGCCCGTAAGCGCTTCCGCGGCGCCGGCCTGGTGCTGCTGGCCGTCCTGGCCACCATGATGATGCCGGAAGAGATCATCGCGATCCCGCTGTACCTGGTCCTAGGCAAGATCAACCTGTTGGACAACTTCGGCGGGCTGGCGCTGCCGCTGGTCGGCTGGGCGCTGCCGATCTACGTGCTGACCGGCTTCATGAAGCGCATCCCGGTGGAGCTGGAGGAGGCCGCCCGGGTGGACGGCGCCGGGGACCTGCGCATCTTCTTCCAACTGATCCTGCCGCTGTCGCTGCCGGCGCTGGGTACCTGCGCGGTGTTCGGCTTCCTGATGATCTGGGACCAGTACCTGCTGCCGCTGCTGGTCGCGCAGTCGCCGAAGATGAACACGCTGACCCTGATCGTGACCAGCCTCCAGGCCAGCCAGGAGCAGGGCGAGGGCGTGCGGCTGGCCGCGGCGGTGGTACTCATGGTACCGAGCGTGTTGGTCTACCTCGGTCTTCAGCGGCTGTTCGAACGCGGACTGCTCAGCGGCTCCTTGAAGGGCTGATACGCACATTTGTTGGCTGAAAGGACAGGCATGGCACTCAACGACTCGACGTCCCGGCTCGCGCGACGGCTCGACGGGCTGTTGTTCTTCCCCGTCACCGCGTTCGACCAGGGAGGCGGGGTCGACCTCGACGTGTACCGGCAGCACCTGAAGACCCGGATCGCCGCCGGCCCGGCGGCGGTGTTCGCCTGCTGCGGTACCGGCGAGTTCTTCTCCCTCGGCGTCGAGGAGTACGCCGCGTGCGTCCGGGTGGCCGTCGAGGAGGCGGCCGGCCGGGTACCCGTGGTGGCCGGGGTCGGCTACGGGGCGGCCCTGGCCACCCGCTTCGCCCAGGAAGCGGCGGCCGCCGGCGCGGACGGCCTGCTGGTGATGCCGCCGTACCTGGTCGAGGGCAGCCAGGCCGGGCTGCGCGAGCACTACCGCCGGGTTGCCGACGCGACCGACCTTGAGGTGATCATCTACCAGCGGGACAACGCGGTGTTCACCACCGAGACGGTGGCGGTCCTGGCCGGGCATCCGCGGATCGTCGGGTTCAAGGACGGCCGGGGCGATCTGGACCTGATGCGGCGCATCGTCGGCGCGGTGCGCGAGCGGCACGGCGCGGGCGCATTGCTGTACTTCAACGGCATGCCCACCGCCGAGATGTCCGCCCAGGCGTACCGGGCGGTGGGCGTGCCGGGGTACTCCTCGGCCGTGTTCTGCTTCGCGCCCGATCTGGCGATGGCGTTCTACCGCGCCTTCCGGGCGGGCGACGAGGCGACCGTGGACCGGTTGCTGGACGGGTTCTGGCGGCCCTACGTGGAGCTGCGGCAGAAGGGTTCGGGGTACGCGGTGTCGCTGGTCAAGGCGGGCGTGCGGCTCGACGGTACCGACGTGGGGCCGGTACGCCCGCCGCTGTCCGAACCGGACCCGGCCCACGTGCGGGCGCTGGCCGAGCTGGTCGCCGCCGGTCGGGAGCTGATCTGATGCCGATCGCCGGTCCGTCCATTGTGGACATCACGATCACTCCGGTCGCCGTCCTGGATCCGCCGCTGCTCAACTCGGTCGGGGTGCACGAGCCGTTCCAGCTCCGCGCGATCATTCAGGTACGCGCGGGCGACGGCCTGGTCGGCATCTCCGAGGCGTACGGCGACGACCCGACCCTGGCCCGGCTGCGCCGGGCCGCGCCCGCGCTGGCCGGTCTGTCCATCTGGGACCTCAATGGGCTGTCCCGCCGGATCGCTATCGCCCTCGGGGCGGTGGCGCCGGACAGCCCGACCGAGCTCGCCGGGGCGCCGAGCGTCGCCAAGGCCATCGCGTCCACGGTCTCCGCCTTCGAGGTCGCGCTGTTCGACGCGCAGGGCAAGGCTAGCGGCCTGCGGGTGTGCGACCTGCTCGGCGGGGCGGTGCGCGAGGAGGTGCCGTTCTCGGCGTACCTGTTCTACAAGTGGGCGGGGCACCCGGGCCGCGAGCCCGACGGCTTCGGCGAGGCGCTAAACCCGGACGGCATCGTGGCGCAGGCCAGGGCGCTGGTCGACCGGTACGGCTTCGGGTCGCTCAAGCTCAAGGGCGGCGTGTTCCCGCCCGAGGAGGAGATCGAGGCGATCCGCGCGCTGCACGACGCGTTCCCCGGCCACCCGCTGAGACTCGACCCCAACGCCAACTGGACGGTGCCCACGAGCCACCGCGTCGCCGCGGAGCTGGCCGGGCTCCTGGAGTACCTGGAGGACCCGACCGACGGCATCGCCGGCATGGCGGAGGTGGCCGCGGGTACCGACCTTCCCCTGGCCACGAACATGTGCGTCACCACGTTCGACGACGTACCCCCGGCGGTGGCCGCGGGTGCCGTGCGCATCGTGCTGTCCGACCACCATTTCTGGGGTGGGCTGCGTGCCAGCCAGAAGCTGGCCGGCATCTGCGAGACCTTCGGCCTGGGCCTGTCCATGCACTCCAACACCCACCTGGGGGTGAGCCTGGCCGCGATGACCCACCTGGCGGCCGCCATCCCCAACCTGACCTACGCCTGCGACACCCACTCGGTGTGGCAGGTCGAGGAGGTCATCGAGCCGGGTGCGATCGCGATCCGGGAGGGGGTGGCGAAGGTGCCCGACGGGCCAGGGCTGGGGGTGAGCCTCGACGAGGACGCCGTGGCCCGGCTGCACGAGCAGTACCTGGCGTGCGGCGTGCGGCGGCGCGACGACGTCGGGTACATGCGCGGCGTGTACCCCGACTGGACCGGAGCGAGGCCGCGGTTCTGATGCAGATCGCCGGTTACCTCTACCCGTGGGACGTCATCGGCGACCCGGCCGCGGCGGACCTGGTGGCCGGGCTGGGCCTGGACCACGTCGTGCTCGCGGCCGTGTACCACGGCACCCGGGCGTTGACCCCGCGCCACCCGAGGCACCGGGTGGTGGTCGCGGACCGCACGGCCGCCTACTTCCCGGTCAGCGACGCCCGGTGGCGGGGTGCCGTCCTGCGCCCCGAGCCCGCCGACTGGCTCGCCTCGGCCGACCCGTTCGGGCAGGCGACCGTGGCGCTGCGCGCGGCCGGCGTGCCGGTACACGCGTGGACCGTGTTCAACCACGTCGACCTGCCGGCCGCCATCGACCAGAACGTGGTCAACGCCTACGGCGACCGGTACCCGTGGACGCTGTGCCCGGCGCAGGACGCGGTCGTCGAGTACGCGCTCGGGCTGGCTGCCGACGTCGCGGGGCTGCCCGGCATTGAGGGCGTCGAGCTGGAGGCGTGCGGCTGGTACGGCTTCGACCATCTCAGCGCGCACGACAAGGTCGGCGGGGTACCCCTGACGCCCGCCGAGCAGTACCTGCTGTCGCTGTGCTTCTGCGATGCGTGTGACCACGGGTACCGGTACGGCGGGATCGACCCGGGCGCCCTGCGCCGCCAGGTGCGCTCGGCGCTGGACGGCCGGTTCGCCGGTACCCGCCCGGCCCCGGTCGGTACCGAGCCCGAGCAGATCGCCGCGCTGCTCGGGCCGGGCCTTGCCGGCGCGGTGCTGGACGTGCGCCTCGCCGTGGCCGACCGGCTGCGCGGGGCGGTCACCGAGCGCGTCCGCGCGCTGCGGCCCGAGCTGAGCGTGCTGCTGCACGCCAGCCCACAGCCGCACGGCACGGTGGCCTTCACCGGCGTCGACCCGGCAACGGCTGCGCGGACCGTCGACGGCCTGGTGGTCAACTGCTGGCGGGGCACCGACGCCCTGCCACCGACCGTGGCCGGGGGAGCGCGCGCCTACGCGAGCCTGCTGGCCATCCAGGGAATGGGTGGCCGGCCGGCCGGGTTGCCCGAGCAGGTGGCCGCCGCCCGGTCCGCCGGGGCGTGCGGCGTCCGGCTCTACCATGTTGGCCTGGCCGGGGCCGCCGACCTTGACGCCGTCCGTGACCTGACCACGCGAATCCACAAGGGAGAATGACGTCGTGACTGAGTTGGACGTGTGGAGCATCGACGCCCGCACGGGCGAGAAGGTCGAGGCGGTCGCGACCGCGGCGACCCCCGCCGACGTGGACGCCGCGGCGCTGCGGGCGGCCGAGGTGGCGCCGGCGCTGGTCGGCGCGGGGCTGGCCGGGCGGGTCCGGCTGCTTCGGGCAATGGCCGACGAGATCGAGAAAGACGGGGACGCCATCGTCGCGGCGGCCGACCGCGAGTCGGCGCTCGGCCCGACCCGGCTGCGCGGCGAGCTGGCCCGCTCGGCGTACCAGCTGCGGCTGTTCGCCGAGGTGCTGGAGGACGGCGGGTACCTGGAGCTGACCGTCGACCATTCGGACCCGAACGCGATCCCGGCGCCGCGCCCGGACCTGCGCCGGATGCTGGTACCGGTCGGCCCGGTCGGCGTCTTCTCGGCGAGCAACTTCCCGCTGGCCTTCAGCGTGCCGGGCGGGGACACCGCCAGTGCGATCGCGGCCGGCTGCCCGGTCGTCGTGAAGGCGCACTCGGGCCACCCGTACACCTCTGAGCTGTGCGCGGCGGCGCTGCGCCGGGCGGCCGCGTCGGTCGCGCTGCCCGAGGACGTCCTGCAGGTAATCCACGGGCGGGACGGCGGTACCCACCTGGTGCGGCACCCGGCCATCCAGGCGGTCGGCTTCACCGGCTCGGTCGGGGGCGGGCGCGCACTGTACGACCTGGCGGTCGGCCGGCCCGTCCCGATCCCGTTCTACGGCGAACTAGGCAGTATCAACCCGTTCGTGGTCACGCCGGCCGCCGCGGCGGAGCGGGCCGAGGCCATCGCGACCGGGCTGGCGGGCTCGTTCACCCTCGGTGTCGGTCAGTTCTGCACGAAGCCGGGGCTGGTCTTCGTGCCTGCCGGCGCGGACGGGCAGCGGCTGGTCGAGGCGCTGGGCGCCGCGGCCTCGACGATTCCCGGTGGCCCGATGCTCACCCCGAGCATCCGGGACAGCTTCCTGTCGGGCGCCGCCGAGCGGGCGGCGCTGCCGGGGGTGCGGGTGGCGCTGTCGGCCGACGGGCAGACCGCGCCGCAGGTACTCGTCGCCTCCGCCTCGGCGCTGGACGAAGTGCTGCTGGAGGAGTGTTTCGGACCGCTGGTCGTGGTGGTCGAGTACGCGAACGAGGACGAGCTGTTCGCCGCCCTGGCGCGGGTACCGGGCAGCCTGACCGCGACTGTCCACTGTGGACAGGCCGAGGGCGCGGAGGGGAGCTTCGCCGACCGGGTCGCGCGGCGCGTCACCGGGCAGGCGGGGCGCATCCTGTTCAACGGGTACCCGACGGGGGTGGCGGTCACCTGGGCGCAGCACCACGGCGGCCCGTACCCGGCGACCACGTTCCCGCACCACACGTCGGTCGGTACCACGGCGATCCGCCGCTTCCTGCGCCCGGTGGCGTACCAGGACGCGCCGGACGCCCTGCTCCCCGCCGAACTGCGCGAGGCCAACCCGCTGGGCCTGCCCCGCCGCGTCGACGGGCGGTACCAGATCGATGGCTGAACTGGCCGGCCCGGCGGTGCCCGGTGGGGTGATCCCCGCCGGGCCGGTCAAGTCCGCCCTGCGCACGGTCGAACTGCTGGAGTTCTTCTCCAGCCACCGGGGCCTGCACAGCCTGTCCGAGCTCCAGCAGAGCCTCGGGTACCCCAAGAGCAGCCTCTACATGCTGCTGCGCACGCTGACCGACCTCGGTTGGGTGGAGACCGACCCGACCGGCACGCTCTACGGGATCGGCCTTCGGGCGCTGCTGGTCGGAACGTCCTATCTGGACGGTGACCACATCCTGTCGGCCGCCCGGGACACGCTGGACTGGCTCGCCGAAACGACGACCGAGACGGTCCACCTCGCCCGACTGGAGGGCACCGACGTGGTCTACCTGGCCACCCGGGAGTCGCAGCACTACCTGCGACCCATCTCGCGGGTGGGGCGTCGGCTGCCGGCGCACACGACGTCGCTGGGCAAGGCGCTGCTCGCCGAGCGCTCGGACGAGGATGTGCGCGCGATGCTGCCGCAGCGGCTCGTCGGGCTCACCCCGCACACCCTGACCGATCCGGTCGCGCTGTCCGCGGACCTGGCCCTGACCAGATCCCGCGGGTACGCGGTCGACCAGGAGGAGAACGTCCTGGGGCTGCGTTGCTTCGGCGTGGCCGTCCGGTACATGCGGCCGGCCAGGGACGCGATCAGCTGCTCGGTACCGGTCGCCCGGCTCACCGCCGGGCGGGAGGAGCAGATCGCCTCGGCACTGCTGGCGGCCAGAGACCGGTTGGAGCGCATCCTGAGATAGCGTGTCGTCATTGGCTGGCGATGACGGGGGTGGATGCATGCTGCGACAGTTGCGCAGGTTCGGTGTTCTCGGTGGCGCGGCGGCGGCGCTGGTACTCGCGGCGGCGGGGCCGGCGGTCGCGGTGGCGAACGGCGAGCCGGCGGCGCCCGGCCAGTACCGGTTCGCCGTCAAGCTGACGATGACCGACATCCCGCGCCCGGACGGCAGTCACTACGACAGCGCCTGTTCGGCCGCGCTGGTCGCGGCACAGTGGATCATCACCGCCGGCCACTGCTTCCACGACGTGTACCGCAACCCGGTCAGCGGACCCGTCCCGTACCCGACGACGGCCACCATCGGCGTCGTGGACCTGGCCGACCCGGGCGCGCAGGTCGTGAATGTGGTCTGGGTGCAGCAGTCGCCGAGCACGGACATCGCGGTGGCCGCGCTCGACCGGCCGGTGGCCGGGGTACCGGCGATCGAGCTGTCCACCGCGAAACCGAAGGCTGGGGAGATCCTTCGCCTGGCCGGTTGGGGTGCGGACAACTCGGTCGACCCGGTCCCGGGTACCCACCTGATGACCGGTCAGGTGCAGGTCAGCAGCGTCACCAGCAGCACGGTCGGGGTACACGGGTACGCGCCGTACCCGGACACGAGCGCGTGCGTCTACGACTCAGGCGCGCCGTACTTCCTCGAGCGCCCGAACCGCGCTGCGCTGCTCGTGTCCATCGAGAGCTTCGGCCCGGACTGCCCGCACGACCAGGTGGAGACGACCTCGCGGGTGGACGACATCGCGAACTGGATCCATCGGCTGACCGGCTGACCGCTCGCCTCGGGTACCGGACAGGGGGCGTCGATCGGGCTACGAGGCAGCTTTGAGGCCGGCCGCTTAGGGTGATCTCCATGGTTGAACCGCACCTGGGCGGCGCAAACAGCACAAAATGGCCCATTTCTGCGCCCGGACCCCACACGTGGTCCCGGCACGCTGCGCGGCCCCGTCCCGGGGCGGCTTTGCCAGCGATCGCATAGGGTAATCAGGCCGGGCCTACGAAGGATCCGTGGTGAAAGTCGTCGTCATGATTCCGTGCCTCAACGAAGAGGCCACGCTGCCGCTGGTCTTCCGGACCATGCCCGAGTCGATCCCGGGGGTCGACAGCATCGAGGTCCTGGTCATCGACGACGGTTCAACGGACCGAACCGTTGAGGTGGCCCGGGAACTGGGTGTCAAGCACTTCGTCCACCACACGCGCAACCAGGGGCTGGCCTATTCGTTCCGGGACGGGCTGACCGGCGCGCTGGATATGGGCGCGGACATCATCGTGCTGACCGACGGCGACAACCAGTACCCGCAGGAGCGCATCCCCGACCTGATCCAGCCGATCCTCGACGGCCGCGCGGACGTGGTCATCGCCGACCGGCGTACCCAGACCATCGAGCACTTCTCGCCGTTGAAGAAGTTCTGGCAGCGCAGCGGCACGTGGTTCCTCAACCTCGTCGCCGGTACCCGGATCCCCGACGCGACCAGCGGCTTCCGGGCCTTCTCCCGGGAGGCCGCTCTCAGGCTCAATCTGGTGGGCCGCTACAGCTTCGGCATGGAGACCATCATCCAGTCGGGCCACAAGCGGATGGCCATCGCCACCATCGAGATCAAGACGAACCCCAAGACTCGGGAGTCCCGTCTGATCAAGTCCGACCTGACCCACGTGCGCAAGTCGGGCATCACGATCCTGCGCGGGTTCGTGACCTACAAGGCGTACGCGGTCTTCCTCAGCCTCGGCCTGATCCTGCTGGTACTCGGCCTCATCCCGTTCCTGCGCTACCTGTACGCGCTGGTGGTCGACTCGGACGCCGGCTACGGCTCGCGGCACCTGCAGTCGCTGGTGGTCGGCGGGGTCGTGCTCACCGCCTCGTTCGTCACGCTCACCGTCGGCGTGGTGGCCGATATGATCAGCGTCAACCGGGCCCTGCTGGAGGACGTTCTCACCGAGGTCAAGCGCGCTCGCTCAACGGAGCGGGGCGAACCGGTGTTCGGTGCTGAGAAGAACCCCGCCGAGTAGCCGCGTCGGTCCGGAGGAGGTACGGGTGTCGGACCGGCCCGGGCGCGTCGCTGTGCGCTTGCTGTACCGCGCCCTCGGGCTGGCCCGCCGGCACTGGATCTTCACGGTGCTGCTGGGGCTCGGCCTCGCGCTGCGCGTCGTCGTGATGATCGCGTACCAGCCGGCCATCCTCTACGTCGACTCCGTCGCCTCGTACCTGCTGCCCATGCAGCAACTCGACCCGACCGGCGAGGACCCCATCGGGTACGTGCTCTACCTGCTGGCGCCGCTGCTGCGGGTGGGCGGCAACCTGGCGACAGTGGCGGCGGTACAGCACCTGTTCGGGCTCGGGATGGCCGTGGCCGGCTACGCCCTGCTGGTCCACAAGGGTGCCTGGCGCGTGCTCGCCGCGCTGGCCACCGCACCGGTACTGCTGGACGCGTACCAGCTGCAGATCGAGCACAACATCATGTCCGAGCCGCTGTTCGAGGCCATGCTGGTCGCCGCCCTCGTGGCCGTGACCTGGCGCACCCGGCCAGGCGGGTGGGTGGTGACCATCGCCGGAGCCCTGCTCGGCCTGGCCGCGACCGTACGGCAGGCCGGCGAGCTGACCGTCGTCCCGCTGGTGGCGTACGCGCTGCTGGCCGGCGGCGGCTGGCGGCGCCGGCTGCGGCTCGGCGCCACGGCGGCGGTGTCCTTCGCGGTACCCGTCGTCCTGTACGGGTGCTACTTCTTCATCTTCAGCGGTCAGATCGGCATCTCGCACGTGGGCGGCAACGCGCTGTACGGCCGGACCGCCACCATCGCCGACTGCGCCACGCTGCAGCTGCCCGCCGACGAGGAGTTGCTCTGCCCGCAGGTACCGCGTGAATTCCGGCCCGGCTCGGACTACTGGGCACACGACGCGGCCTCCCCGTACTTCGTGGTGCAGCAGCGCGACGGCAACGGGGTCGACAAGCTGTCCAAGGATTTCGGGATGCGGGTCATCCGGCACCAGCCGCTGGACTTCGTCGAGGCGGTGGCGCGGGACGCGGTGAAGGTGTTCGCGTGGAACCGGACCGACCACCCCAGCGACCCGACCGTTGAGCGCTGGCATTTCCAGGAGGGCATCCCGCTGTTCCCGCCGCTGGTGGACCTGAACATGATCACCGCGCTCAGCCACCGGTACGGCGACGTCGATCCGGTGGCGGTGGCGCCGCTGACCACCTACCTGCGCGCGTACCAGCTCCACGGCGGGTACACGCCGGGTCCCGTGCTGGCGCTGGCTATCCTGCTCGCGCTCGCGCCCCTGGTCCGTTGGCGCCGGGCCGGGCCGGCCCGGCTGCCGGCGCTGCTGTTCCTGGCGACCGGGGCACTGGTCGTGCTCTCCGGCGACCTGATGATCTTCTCCTGGCGGTACCAGCTGCCCGCCTACGTGCTGCTGCCGGTGGCCGGGGCGCTGGGGCTGACCGCGGTGCTCGGACGGGGCCGATCCGCGCAGGACGCTCCGGTACCCGAGCGGGTGGAGGCCACCGCCGCGTCCGGCTAGGGCAAACTCGTCGAGCCGTGTGTCGGCGCTAGGCCCGGGTCGTCGGGTCCAGATCCACCTGCGGGCGCGACCGGAACACGACCCGGTCCAGCACGGTGAACTTGACCAGGAAAACCGCCGCGTAGGTGGCGAAGTAGGCGCCCTCCACGACGAGCGTCAGGTGGGTGCTCAGCGATGCGCTGTGCCGCGCGTAGTGGTCCGTCAGGCTGGTCACCGCGGTCGCGGCCAGCGCCGTGCTGACCGCCAGTGCGAGGAAGGACAGCATGTCGCGCCCCAGCCCGGCGGGGGAGCGCCGGTTCCAGGCCCAGAACCGGCCGGCCACGAAGTTGACCACGAACCCGCTCGCGAACGCGCACACACTGGCCGCCACGGCCGGCGCGCCCAGGTGGAAGACCAGGTAGAAGGCTGCCGCGCTGGTCGCCGTGGCGGCACCGGAGCCGAGGGCGAAGCGGATGAACCGGCGTGCTCGAAGGGGTAACTCACCTCGCCACACGCGCGATCTCCTCTGCAGGGTCAGGCAGTCCAGTCTAGGGTCGGTCTCGGCTCACCTGGCAATTTCCCTGTGATCATCGACCGGACTCCGATGAACTGTTGAGGTTGGAGCCCTACGTTCGCTGTTGGTGATCAATCTCTCGCCCCGCGCGGGGTTTCCCGGGGCGCCGCCGGTGGAAGGAGCATTGGATGCGGATTCTGGTCCTAGGCGGGGACGGCTACCTGGGCTGGCCGACCGCCCTGCACCTGTCGGACCGCGGTCACGACGTGGGCATCGTGGACAACTTCGTGCGCCGCCAGTACGACCATGAACTAGGCGTACAGAGCCTCGTACCCATCGAGCCGCTGGTCACACGGGTCCGGGCCTGGCGGGAGGTGTCCGGCCAGCAGATCGCCACCTACGTAGGCGACCTGACCGACGCCGAGTTCACCTACCGCACGCTGCGCGAGTTCCGACCGGACGCGGTCGTCCACTTCGCCGAGCAGCGTGCCGCACCGTACTCCATGATCGACCGGGCGCACGCGGTCTACACGCAGACCAACAACGTCGTCGGTACCCTCAACCTGCTCTACGCGATCGCCGAGACCGACCCGGACATCCACCTCATCAAGCTCGGCACCATGGGCGAATACGGCACGCCGAACATCGACATCGAAGAGGGCTGGCTGACCGTCGAGCACAACGGGCGCACCGACCGGATGCTCTTCCCGAAGCGGCCCGGCTCCTTCTACCACCTGTCGAAGGTGCACGACAGCCACAACATCGAGTTCACCTGCCGCATCTGGGGCCTGCGCGCTACGGACCTGAACCAGGGCATCGTGTACGGGCAGCAGACCGACCAGACGGTGCGCGACGACCGGCTGGCGACTCGCTTCGACTATGACGCAGTGTTCGGCACGGTGCTCAACCGTTTCGTCATCCTCGCCGCGCTCGGCCAGCCGCTGACCGTGTACGGCGACGGTGGCCAGACGCGCGGCCTGCTCGATATCCGCGACACGGTCGAGTGCATCCGGCTGGCTGCGGAGAACCCGGCGCAGCGCGGCGAGTTCCGCGTCTTCAACCAGATGACCGAGAGCATGTCCGTGCTGGACATCGCGAAGCTGGTTGCCGACCTGCACCCCAACGCGGTACAGGTGGAGCACCTGGACAACCCGCGGGTCGAGGCGGAGTCGCACTACTACAAGGTCACCCACACCGGCCTGGTTGGGCTGGGCCTGCGGCCGCACCTGCTGTCCGACACGCTGCTGACGTCGCTGTACGCGGTGGCGGACCGCTGGAAGCACCGGGTGGATCCGGCGGCCCTGCGCCCCTCGGTGCTCTGGCGCGGGGCGACGGCGGAGGTCAGCCGGGCCAGCTAGGGTCGGGTTAACTGGTCGGGCGGATGGCGACCACGCCGGTCATCGTTCCGACGTACGCCTGTCCACCCGCCAGAGTCGGCGAGGCGAAGTGCGGTGCCGGTCCGATGGACAGCTTCTGGCGCACCGCGCCGGTGCCCGGGTCCAGCAGGTCGAGCAGGCTGCCCTGGTAGTCCACCACCCATACCGCACCGCCGCCGAGTACCGGCGACCCGCGCGCCGGTACCGTCGCGTGCCACAGCACCTGCGCCTGCCCGGACTGGTCCACGCGCACCGCCCGGGTCCCGTCGGTGCACGGCACGTACACCACGTCGCCGGAGACCGCCGAGCCGCCGAACGCCTTGCAGATCTCGGCCTGTGACACCTGCCCGCCGACCCCGCCGAACTGGTCGCCCCGCAGCACGTAGCCGGTGCCGCGCTTGCCCGCGCTGAACACGAAGTCGCCCACCACCGCCGGGCTCATCGACCCGAGGTCGAGGTCCTGCGCGTTGTCCTCCGGCCAGGTGGTGGGGGAGAAGCGGTCGGCGACCTGGAGGTCGGGGGTCAGCGCGATGACCGAGTCGCTGCCGTCGTACCCGGCGGTCGACTCGCCGTTGCCGGCCGCGTACACCAGCCGGCCGTTGTGCACGACGGCGCCGCCCGCGGCCCAGATGCCGGCCGCCCGGCTGGTCGGCATGACGTAGGCGGTGGCGGCCGCGTCCCCCACCGTGGGTACCGCGACCACCGAGCCGAAGTACTTGCCGCAGTCGCCGTACAGGCCGCCGTAGGAGATGTAGACCTTGCCGTTGAACAGGTTCAGTGCGGCCCGCTGCTGGTGCGCGATCGGGTCGCCGTTGGGCGGCTCGGCGGCCCGCGTCACCTTCACCGCGCCGGTGACGGCGTCCAACCCGTACAGCGTGTGGTGACCGCCGGTGGTCTCGGCGAGCGCGAAGACGAGCCGCGTGGCCGGGTCGTAGACCATGGTCGAGGTGATGCCCAGCGGGTCGATGTCGCCGCAGGGCAGCGCGCCGCGGGGTACCGGCGTGCCGAGGTGCGCGGTCCAGCGGGCCTTGCCGGTACCGGGGTCCAACGCGTACACCGTGTCGTTCTCGGTCGCGGCGTACACCAGCCCGTCGACCACCAGCGGCTGGCCGTAGACGGCGCCGTCCAGGGGGGTGGTCCAGGCGACGGTCGGGGTACCGACGGACGGGAACTCGGGGGCGACCCCGGTGCGGGCGTTGTCGTGGTGGTACGTCGGCCAGTCCGTGGGAGCAACGGTGTCGGGGCTGGCGGACACCGACGGCGGAGGCGAGGCGATGACCTTCTCGGACGGTACCGGCCCGGCCGATCCGGCGTCGCAGGCGGCCAGCGCCGTACCGGCGGCGAGCGCGGCGGCGAGTACGCGCACCGGCGCCGTGCGGTGGCGCATCCGTTCCAGCATCGCGCACCTCCCCGTCCAACCGATCAAATCACGGCCCCGACGCGGCCGGCCAAGCGGGTTTCCCGCCACTCGGTCACCGGCGCGGTCCGCCGGCCCGGCGGCCGTGGAGGTCTGCCATCATTTCCGGCGTGACGCTTCGCTTCGGTCTGTTGGGCACGGGGTACTGGGCGTTGGAAACCCAGGCGGCGGGGCTGTCCGGGCATCCGGACGCCGAGTTCGTCGGAGTCTGGGGTCGCGACCCGGCCAAGGCCGCCGCGCTGGCGCGGCGGTACGGGGTGCGCGCCTTCGCCGACGTCGACGAGCTCATCGCCGCCGTGGACGCGGTCGCCATCGCACTGCCGCCGCACGTGCAGGCTCCGCTGGCGATCAGGGCCGCGCGGGCCGGGCGGCACCTGTTGCTGGACAAGCCGGTCGCGCTCGACCTCACCGAGGCCGACGAACTGGTCGAAGCGGTCGACACGTCCGGCGTCGCGTCGCTGGTCTTCGTCACCAACCGGTACCGGCCGAACATCGAGAGCTGGGTCGAGCAGACGGCGGCCACGGCAGGCTGGGGCGGCGCCCGGGTGACGATGCTCGGCTCGATCTTCGGCGCGGACAGCCCCTACCGCGACTCACCGTGGCGCCGGGAGCGCGGCGGCCTCTGGGACCTCGGCCCGCACGCGCTGTCGATTGTGCTGCCGGTGCTCGGGCCGGTCGAGGAGGCGGTCGCCGTGCCGGCCCCGTTCGACACCGTGCACACGATCCTGCGGCACAGCGGCGGCGCGGTGAGCACGATGGCGACCAGTCTCAACGCCCCGCCGGCCCTGGCGATCTGGGCGACGGTGTTCCTCGGCGAGGCAGGCACCGCGCGGATGCCCGCGGCCCAGGGCGATCCCGTCACCGCGTTCCGGGCCGCGATCCGGCGGCTCGCCGGCAACGTGGCCGCCGGCCGTCCGGCGGATCCGCTGGACGTGCGGGCGGGCCGCGACACGGTGGCCGTCCTCAGCGCCGCGCAGGCGTCGGCGGATCGTGGCGGAGCACCGGAGCGAGTACGTTACTGATCGGTACACCAGACTGATCGGTACACCAGGCGAGGGAGGCGCGGACGGATGCCCAGGTCGGTGCGGGACGCGGTGACGGTGGTGACCGGCGGGGCCAGCGGTATCGGCGCCGCCCTGGCCCGGCGGTTCGCCGCCGAGGGCGCCCGGGCGGTCGTGGTGGCCGACCTGGACGGTGACGGCGCGGCCGCGGTGGCCGCCGGCCTGGACTGCCCGGTACCCCTGGGCATCCGGCTGGACGTGGCCGACGAGGCGGCCGTAGCGCAGGCCGCGGACCGCGTCGAGCGGGAGATCGGTCCGATCGACCTGTGGTGCTCGAACGCCGGCGTGGTCGGCAAGCCCGGCCTCGGTACCGACGCGGACTGGCAGCGGGCCTGGCAGGTACACGTGCTGGCACACGTCTACGCCGCCCGCCACGTGGTACCGGCGATGGTCGCCCGCGGCGGCGGCCACCTGATGATCACGGCGTCCGCGGCGGGCCTGCTCGCGGAGGCCGACCAGGCGGCCTACTCGGTCACCAAGCACGGCTCGGTGGCGCTGGCCGAGTGGCTCGCCATCCAGCACGTCGACCAGGGTGTCCGGGTGTCCTGCCTGTGCCCGCAGGGCGTCAACACGCCGATGCTCGCGCTCGCGCCCGCCGACTCGACGACCCTGGCCGCCGGCGAGACGATCGAGGTCGAGGACGTCTGCGACGCGGTCATCGAGGCGCTGGCCGCCGACCGGTTCCTGATCCTGCCGCACCCCAAGGTGCACTGGTACGAGAAGCAGCGCGCGGCCGACCGGGACCGCTGGCTGTCCGGGATGCGCCGGCTGCGCGCCCGGGCACACGGCCAGCTTCCCGAGCAGCCCACCCCGGACGAGCCGTCGACACTGGTCGAACGGTAGGAACCACCGCAACAGCAGATCAAAGGAGATCGCCCAATGCCGCACAGAGTCGCCATCGTCACCGGAGCCGCCCGCGGCATCGGTGCCGCCACCGCCCGCCGGCTCGCCGCCGACGGCCACGCCGTCGCCGTGCTCGACCTCGTGCAGGAGACCTGCGCGGACACCGTCGCGGCGATCGAGGAGGCCGGCGGCCGGGCGATCGCGGTCGGCGCGGACGTCTCCGACGCGGACCAGGTCGCGGCGGCCGTTGCCCGGGTCGCCGACGAGCTGGGGTCGCCGACGGTACTGGTGAACAACGCCGGGGTCCTGCGCGACAACCTGCTGTTCAAGATGACCGAGGACGACTGGGACACGGTCATGGGCGTGCACCTGCGCGGCGCCTTCCTGATGAGCCGGGCGGCGCAGGCGCACATGACGCAGGCCCAGTTCGGCCGGATCGTCAACCTGTCCAGCACGTCCGCGCTGGGCAACCGGGGGCAGGCGAACTACGCGGCGGCAAAGGCCGGTCTGCAGGGCTTCACCAAGACGCTGGCCATCGAGCTGGGTCCGTTCGGGGTGACCGTCAACGCGGTCGCGCCGGGGTTCATCGTGACCGACATGACCGCGGCGACGGCGGCCCGGTTGAAGGTCGACTTCGACGAGTTCCAGAAGCGGGCCGCCGAGGAGATCCCGGTACGCCGGGTGGGTCGCCCCGAGGACATCGCGCACACGGTGTCGTTCCTGGTCAGTGAGGGCGCCGGGTTCGTGTCCGGCCAGGTCGTCTACGTCGCCGGCGGTCCCCGCAACTGAACCGGGCCCCGTGGGTCCCGCCAGCACGGCGGGGCCCACGGAGCCTCACAGCGCGGCGACGGCCGGGATGACCTGCTGGCCGATGACCTCCAACGGGCTGATCTGCCAGACGTCCTCGACCGCGCCGATCGCCGCCTGGAATCCCATCCCGGCCAGCCGGCGCAGGTCGGCCAGCGTCTCCTCGACCCGCTCGCCGTTCGGGCCCACGTCGAACCGGTAGTAGACGGTCTTGAGGATGTCCTCGTACGGGCGACCCAGCCGCTCGCAGTGCCCGCGCAGCACCTCAAGCTTGTGCTCCACGTCGGGCGTGGCGAACAGGTTGCAGGCGTCGGCGTACTGAGCCACCATCCGCAGCGTCTTGCGCTCCCCGCCGCCGCCGACCATGATCGGCGGCCGGCGCAGGGCCTGCGGCGAGTTCAGCGGGCGCTCGAGCTGGTAGTGCCGCCCCCGGTACGGCGATTCGTCGCCGCGCCACATCTGCTGGCAGATCTGCAGGGTCTCCTCGAGCCGCTCGAACCGCTCGGCGATCGGCGGGAACGGTACCCCGAGCCCGCGCGACTCCTCCTCGTTCCAGGCCGCCCCGATGCCGAGCCAGGCCCGGCCGCCGGAGAGCACGTCGAGGGTGGTGACCGTCTTCGCGAGGATCCCCGGGTACCGGTAGATCACTCCGGTCATCACGGTGAGCAGCTGTACCCGGCTGGTGTGCGCGGCCAGGAAGCCCAGGGTCGTGTACGCCTCCAGCATCTCCAGTTCGGGCGGCCCGACCACGCCGATCTGGAAGAAGTGGTCCATCACCGCGAGGTATTCGAATCCCTGCTCGTCGGCCGTGCGTGCGACGGTGGCCAGGTCTTTGCCGAGGGTGGCCGGGCCACCCGGGGTGGTGAACAGCGGAATCTGCAGCCCGATCTGCATGCGGAAGCCTCCAGTCGGTGGCCGGTCGGGGATGCTCCCGATTCTCTCAGGTGCCGTACCCGCATGCGGACTCACGGCCCGGGTACCCCACAGCCATGCGTATCGGATACACCCTCTCCAGCGAGGAGTTCGCCCCGGCAGAGCTCATCGACCAGGCGCGCCGAGCGGAGGAGGCCGGCTTCGCCGGCTTGTGGATCTCCGACCACTTCCACCCCTGGAACGACGAGCAGGGCAACAGTCCCTTCGTCTGGTCGATGATCGGTGCGCTCAGCCAGGTCTGCGGGCTGCCGGTGAGCACGGCGGTGACCTGCCCGACCGTCCGCCTGCACCCGACGATCGTGGCGCAGGCCGCGGCCACCAGCGCCGTCCTGCACCACGGCGGGTTCGTCCTGGGCGTCGGCTCCGGCGAGGCGCTCAACGAACACATCCACGGCGATGCCTGGCCTTCGACGGCGGTGCGGCACGAGATGCTCGAGGAGGCCGTCGCTGTCATCCGGGCACTGTGGACCGGCGAGGTGGTGACGTACCGGGGACGACACTACACAGTGGACAGTGCCCGGCTCTACACGCTGCCCGAGCGGCCGCCGTCGATCTACGTGTCCGGCTTCGGGCCGAAGGCCATCGACCTGGCCGCCCGGATCGGCGACGGGTTCGTGTGCACCAAGCCCGACCCGGCCATGGTGCGCCGGTACCGGGACAACGGCGGCGGGGACCGGCCGGCCGTCGCCGGCATGAAGGCCTGCTACGCCGACACGGCCGATGAGGGCGTGCGGATCGCGCACCGGCTCTGGTACAACGACGGCCTGCCCGGCGAGCTGTCGCAGGTACTGCCGTCGCCGGCGCACTTCGAACAGGTCGGCCCGCTGGTACCGGAGCAGGCCACGCGGGAGACGGTCCCGGCCGGCCCGGACCCGCAGCCGCACCTGGCGGCCATCGAGAAGTTCCGGCAGGCCGGCTACGACCAGCTGTACGTGGCGAACATCGGGCCGAACTGGCCGGGTTTCTTCGAGCTGTACGCCAAAGAGGTGCTGCCTGCGGTCCGGGGCTGACCCGGGCCGCCGCGGGGCTCGCGGTACCTCGACGGGCGCGGTGGCCGGTATGCGAAGGCCCTCCCGGGTACGGCGGTCGGTTTGTCAATGTGTCCGCCTGGGAAGATCGTGGCCGTGATCCCTCGCCTCCACTCCCTGCGGCTGCGCCGCGCCGCCCGCCGGCACTTCGGCTGGCGGTCCCTGCGCCCCGGCCAGCTGACCGCGATGCGTGCCCTGCTGCGCGGCCGCGACGCCCTGGTCGTGCTGCCCACCGGGCACGGCAAGTCCGCCGTCTACCAGGTGCCCACGACCGTCCTGAATGGACCGACGGTGGTCGTCTCGCCGCTGCTGGCGCTGCAGCAGGACCAGCTCGCGTCGCTGGCCAGCCGGGCGGACCCGCGGCTGCACGCGGTACGGGTCAGCTCCGCGCAGACACCCGCCCAGCAGGCCGCCGCGCTGGCCGAGGTGCGCGCCGGGCAGGCCCGGTTCCTGTTCATCACGCCTGAGCAGCTGTCCAACCCGGACCGCCTGGCCGAGGTGGCCGCGCTGCGGCCGAGCCTGGTCGCGGTGGACGAGGCGCACTGCATCTCGTCCTGGGGGCACGACTTCCGCCCGGACTACCTGCAGCTTGGGCACCTGGTGCGGCAGCTCGGGCGGCCGCCGGTGGTGGCGCTGACGGCGACCGCGTCGCCGCCGGTACGGGAGGACATCATCGCCCGGCTCGGGCTGCGCGAACCGGTGCTCGTGGTGGCCGGCCTCGACCGGCCCAACCTCACCCTGTCGGCGGTACACTGCCCGACCGAGGAGGTGCGCTGGCAGCGGCTGCGGGCGGTACTCGCGCAGCTGCCCGAGCCGGGCATCATCTACGTGCCGACCCGCAAGGCCGCCGAGGAGCTGGCCGCGCGGCTGGCCGGTACCGGCGTGCGGGCGCAGGCGTACCACGGCGGCATGGCGGCCGGGGAGCGAACCCGCCGACACCGGGACTTCCTCGCCGACCGGGTACCGGTCATGGTCGCCACCTCGGCGTTCGGCATGGGTATCGACAAGCCGAACATCCGCTTCGTGGTACACGCGGCGCTGCCCGACTCCCCGGACAGCTACCTGCAGGAGATCGGCCGCGCCGGCCGGGACGGCGGGCCCGCCCAGGCCGTGCTGCTGTACCGCGGCGAGGACATCGGCCTGCAGCGCTTCTTCACCGGCGGGGCCCCGGATGCCGGCGACATCGAACGGCTCGCCGCGGTGCTGCGCACCGGACCGGTCGGCAGGACCGAACTGGCCCGGCACAGCGGGATGGGGCCGCGCAAGCTCGGACAGCTGCTGTCCCTGCTGGAGCAGGTGGGCGCGGTGGGGGCCGACGCGAAGGGACGGTGGACGGCGCCCCGGTACGCGCCCGAGCCCCGCGAGGCGGCCCGGCTCGCGCTGGACGAGGTGCAGCGGTACCAGGGCGTGGCCCGTTCGCGCACGGACATGATGCGCCAGTTGGCAGAGACGACCACGTGCCGTACCCAGCTGCTGCTCGCCTACTTCGGCGAGCAGCTGCGCCACGCGTGCGGGCACTGCGACAACTGCCTGTCCGGCCGGGTTCCGGCGCGCATCGAGGCGAAGGTGGGGCCGTTCCCGGTGCACAGCGCGGTGCGGCACGCGGAGTGGGGCGCCGGCATGGTGCTGCGGTACGAGGGTGACCGGATGGTCGTGCTGTTCGACGACGTGGGGTACAAGACCCTGTCGGTACCGGTTGTCCAGCGCGAGGGCCTGCTGGTGCCGGCATAGCGGACGCAGCCGGCCTGGTCAGCGCGTGACAGTGCCAACACCCGCGATCTGGACTTTCGCTGTTCGGTGGATCGGCGGTATGGTCGTGGGAGCCCGTGGTGATCCAC
>CAZYCD010000023.1:0-37852 GCA_964645345.1 uncultured Micromonosporaceae bacterium | reverse complement strand
CGTCGGCGGCCGCGTCGTGCAGGGTGCCGCCGTCCTCGGCGAGCAGGGCCTTGTTCGCGGTGACCACGCTCTTGCCGCCCCGCAGGGCCTCGACGAGCCAGCCGCGCACCGGCTCGATGCCGCCGATGACCTCCACGACCACGTCGACGTCGTCGCGCTTGACCAGGCCGAGCGCGTCGGTGGTGAACAGTTCGGCCGGTACCGGCAGCGGGCCGCGGTCGCGCCCGAGCCGGCGTACCGCGACGCCGACCAGTTCGAGCGGGGCGCCCACCCTGGCGGTCAGGTCCTCGGCCTGCTCGTGCATGAGCCGGACCACCTCGCTGCCGACGGTGCCGCAGCCCAGCAGCGCCACCCTCACCGCCGCGGCGCTCGTCGGAGCGGCGTCAGGCATGCGATCGACCGCCATTTCTACCCCACGTCCAATGCCAGTAGGTCGTCCTCGGTCTCCCGGCGAACGATCACGCGCGCCTCCCCGTCGCGGACCGCGACCACCGGCGGGCGTGGCACGTGGTTGTAGTTGCTGGCCATGCTGCGGCAGTACGCCCCGGTGCCGGGTACGGCGACAAGATCTCCGGGCTGCACGTCGGCGGGCAGGAATTCATCCTTCACGAGGATGTCCCCGGACTCGCAATGCTTTCCCACAACCCGGGCGAGCATCGGCGGTGCGGTGCTGGCCCGGCCGGCCACGGTGGCCGAGTAGGAGGCGTCGTACAGCGCGGTGCGGATGTTGTCGCTCATCCCGCCGTCGACGCTGACGTAGCTGCGGATACCGTCGACGTCCTTGACGGTACCCACCTGGTACAGCGTGAACATCGCGGGGCCGACGATCGCCCGGCCCGGTTCGAAGGACAGCCGGGGTACCGCAAGGCCCAGCGCGTCGCAGTCCTCCTTGACGATGCGGCGCAGGGCGTCGGCCAGCTCGGCCGGTCGGCGCGGATCGTCCTGGCTCGTGTACGCGATGCCGAAACCGCCCCCGAGGTCCAGTTCGGGCAGCTCGACGCCGTACGCGTCGCGGATGTCCGCCTGCAGCCCGAGTACCCGCTTGGCGGCCACCTCGAAGGCGTCCGTGTCGAAGATCTGGGAGCCGATGTGCGAGTGCAGGCCGCGCAGCTCCAGGACGCCGTCGCCGATCACCCGCTCGACCGCCTCCCTGGCCGCCCCACCGGCCAGGGAGAAGCCGAACTTCTGGTCCTCGTGGGCGGTGGCGATGTACTCGTGCGTGTGCGCCTCCACGCCGACCGTCACCCGTACCATCACCCGAGGCCGTACCCCGCGCTCGCGGGCGATCGCGGTCAGCCGCTCGATCTCCTGGAACGAGTCGAGCACGATCCGGCCCACACCCGCGTCGACGGCGCGGGTCAGCTCGGCGACGGACTTGTTGTTGCCGTGCAGGCCGATGCGCTCGGGCGGCATCCCGCCGGCCAGCGCCACCGCCAGCTCACCGCCGGTGCACACGTCGAGGGACAGCCCCTCCTCGGCGAGCATCCGGACCACTGCCTTGCAGATGAACGCCTTGCCGGCGTAGTAGATCTCGGCGTCGCCGAAACTTTCCACGAAGTCCCGGCAGCGCGCCCGGAAGTCGGCCTCGTCCAGCAGGTACACCGGGGTGCCGAAGCGGGCGGCGAGCTCCGTCACGGGTACCCCTCCGAGGGACAGCACCCCGGCGGCGTCGCGTCGCGCGGTGCGTGGCCACAGCGCCGGCAGCAGCGCGTTGACGTCCTCCGGGCTGCGCAGCCACGCCGGGCCGCGGTGGCCGACCTCGGCGTGCAGCGCGCCGGCCTCGTGCGCCCGCATTACATCCGCTCCGGGGCGGAGACGCCGAGCAGGCCCAGGCCGTTGGCGATGACCGTGCGGGCGGCGTCGTTGAGCCACAGCCGCGCCCGCATGGTCTCGTTCAACGGCTCGTCGCCGCGCGGCAGGATCCGGCAGACGTCGTAGAACCGGTGGTACGTGCCGGCCAGCTCCTCCAGGTACCGGGCGACCCGGTGCGGCTCGCGCAGCTCGGCCGCGGTGGCCACGATCGCCGGGAAGTCGCCGAGAGACTTGAGCAGGTCCAGCTCCTTGGGCTCGGTCAGCAGCGCCGGGTCGTACCCGTCGCCGCGGACCAGGCCGACCTCGGCGGCGTTGCGGGACACGCCCGCCGTCCGGGCCGCCACGTACTGCACGTAGTAGATCGGGTTGTCGTTGGTCCGCCGGGTCCACAGGTCGAGATCGACGTCGATCGGCGAGTCCACCGAGTACCGGGCCAGGGCGTACCGCGCGGCGTCGACGCCCACGGCGTCCACCAGGTCGTCGAGGGACACGACCGTGCCGGCCCGCTTGGACATCCGCACCGGCTGGCCGTCCCGGACGAGGTTGACGAGCTGGCCGATGAGGATCTCCAGCGTCTCGTCCGGGTTGTCGCCGAAGCTGGCCGCCATCGCGCGCAGCCGCCCGATGTACCCATGGTGGTCGGCGCCCAGCATGATGACGACCTTGTCGAACCCGCGCTCCCGCTTGTCCAGGTAGTAGGCGCAGTCGGCGGCGTAGTAGGTGTAGGCGCCGGTGCTGCGCACGTACACCCGGTCCTTGTCGTCGTCGAAGTCAGTGGTGCGTACCCAGACCGCGTCGTCCTTCTCGTAGACCCGGCCCTGCGCCCGCAGCTTCTCCAGCGCCGTGGCCAGCTCGCCCCGGTCGTGCAGTTCCTTCTCGTTGAAGTACCGGTCGAAGTGCACGCCGAACTCGGTCAGCTTGGTCTTGACCTCGTCGAACATCAGCCCGACGCCCTCGACCCGGAAGACTTCCTGGGCCTCGTCGTCGGGCAGCCCGGGCGCCTCCGGGTGCTTCTGCACCACCGCGTCGGCGATCTCGGCGATGTACTCACCGTGGTAGCCGTCCTCGGGGATCGGCTGGTGGCGGGCGGCGGCAAGCAGCGACTTGGCGAACCGGTCGATCTGCGAACCGGCGTCGTTGAAGTAGTACTCCGTGCCGACGTCGGCGCCCTGCGACTTCAGCAGCCGGGCGAGTGCGTCGCCGACCGCGGCCCAGCGAACCCCGCCAATGTGAATTGGTCCGGTGGGATTTACCGATACAAATTCGAGATTGATCCGCTGGCCGGTCAGGGCGGTGCCCCGCCCGTACCGCTCGCCGGCCTCGACGATGGTGCCGGCCAGCCGCCCGGCGGCCGCCGGGTCGACCGTGATGTTGATGAACCCCGGGCCCGCCACCTCGGTCTTCGCCACGGCGTCGTGCCGCGTGAGCTGGTCCGCCACGGCCTGGGCCAGCTCCCTCGGCGGCATTCCTATCCGCTTCGCGACCTGGAGCGCGAGATTCGTCGAGTAGTCACCGTGCTCCGGATTACGGGGTCGCTCCACGCTCGCCACCGCCGGAAGCTGGGCGGGATCGAGCCCGCGTTCGGTCAACGCCGCGTGCGCGGCGTCGAGGACGGCTTCGGCAAGCTGGTCAGGAGTCACCAATCAATGCTAACGGGGGTACACTCGTGGACTTGGTGGCGGCCCGATGTGCCGGTCACATCGCGGGACGCGCCGCCCCCAACCCGGGACCCACCCCCTGACCGTTTCGATCGCGACGAGGCCCCATGAGCATCAGCACTCCCCAAGCTGGCGGAAACCGCCGTTCCTCGGCCAAACCCGCGGCCGGCGCCAAGCCGACCGCCGGGGCCAAGCCCACGGCCGGGGGCAAGCCCGCGGCTGGGGCGAAGCCCGCGGCCGGTGCCAGGACCGCTGCGAAGGCGGCCGGCGGCCGGACCACCCCACCGACCCTCACCAAGGGCAACCGCCCGGGCGGGGCGGGCAGCGGCGGCAAGGGCGGCCGCCCACCGATCACCCCCGTCAAGGTCAGCCAGGGCCGCAACTGGGGCCCCATCGCGCTGTTCACCGTCGTCGGCCTGGTCGCCGCGAGCATCATCGGCTTCGGCGTATACGAGGTCTACAAGAACGGGCTGAGCTGGCAGCAGAAGGCGGACGCCATCCCGGGCATCGTGGACTGGCGCAAGACCGAGCCCGACCTGCTCAAGCCGGCCCAGCACGCCTACGGCAAGATCAGTTACCCGCAGAGCCCGCCGGTCGGCGGCAAGCACAACCCGAACTGGCAGCGCTGCCAGGGTGACGTCTACACCGACCAGATCCCGAACGAGAACGCGGTACACGCGCTCGAGCACGGCGCGGTCTGGATCACCTACAACCCGAGCCTGCCCAAGGACCAGGTGGACGCGCTCGCGGCGAAGGTGAAGGGCAACGACTACATGCTGATGAGCCAGTACCCGGGCCTGGACAAGCCGATCTCCCTGCAGGCGTGGGGCTTCCAGCTCAAGGTGGACAACGCCAACGACAAGCGGATCGACGACTTCATCAAGGACCTGCGGCAGAACGCCTCGCAGGAGCCGGGTACCCCCTGCTCGTCCGGTAACTACACCACCAAGACCGGCCCCGACCCGGTGAACCTCGGCCAGAGCGCGGCGCCGAGCGCGTCGAGCTGATGTTCGGGCGCCTGACCTCCAACCCACGACGACGCGCGCTGCTGCTCGGCGCGCTCGTCGCGGTGGTCACGCTGCTCATCGGGTACGGGGCAGGGTGGCTCACGCCATCCCTCACCGCACCCGGCGACAACTCGCCCGAGGCGGGCTTCGCCAGGGACATGTCCACCCATCACGCCCAGGCGGTCGAGATGGGCATGGTGGCGTACCAGAAGGCGACGAACGACGAGGTACGGCAGCTCGGGTACAACATCGCCCTGACCCAGCAGGCGCAGATCGGCATGATGAGCGTCTGGCTGAAGGACTGGCACCTCGAGCCGACGGGCAGCCAGCCGAAGATGGCGTGGATGCCGAACGGCACCAAGGAGCTGACCCCGGACGGGCTGATGCCGGGCATGGCCACGGACGCGCAGCTGGCCGAGCTGCACAACGCTACGGGCAAGGACGTGGACATCCTGTTCTGCCAGTTGATGCTGCGCCACCACCTGGGCGGCATCCACATGGTCGACGGGGTACTGCAGGAGAGTCACAACGCCACGGTCCGGCAGCTTGCCCAGACGATGAAGCTCAACCAGCAGGGTGACATCGACGTACTGCAACGCCTGCTGACACAGCTGGGCGCGAAGCCGCTCGGTTCCTAGCGGTGCGACGAAACCCCCGGGTACCCGGTGCCCGGGGGTGTAGCCTGCACCGGGCTGGGCGACCCTGGTACAGTTCTGTGGTCGCTGAGCCCCCGTAGCTCAGGGGATAGAGCACCGCCCTCCGGAGGCGGGGGCGCAGGTTCGAATCCTGCCGGGGGCACACCGTGCATCTCAACGGCGTTGGCCGGGGGCCGAAGCTTATGCTTCGGCCCCCGGCCTTTTGCGTTTGGGGGGGTCGCCGATGAGGGATGAGGACGGCGATCGCAACAGCCCTCACCGGACGATTGCTGCGATAGCGGTGCCGGTGCCGTGAATAGTGGACACCGGCACCGCTATCAGAGAAGGGTGCTATCCGCCGTGCGCGGCCAGCACCAGGTCGGGCAGAAGTTTGGCGGCGTTGGGGGTGCCGAGTCCGGTGATCGGGTCCCAGCCGGTGGTGGCCGGGTAGCCCGGAACGCTCGGGTCGGCGGTGTTGTTGCCGGTGGTGACGTCGTAGAAGTCCGCCGCGTACCGGGCCGGGTTGGCGCCGATGGCGTACAGCGCCGGGTTGATGAGCCCGAGGCCGCCACCGTTGATCTGGTCGGCGATCGCCACCAGTCCGGCCCACTGGGGACACGACAGCGACGTGCCGCCGATGTCGTACCAGCCGGTGCTGCACGGTGCCGAGCCGCAGATCAGTCCGCTCTGCCCATCGGGCGGCAGCGAAACGTAGACCAGGGCCCCGGTACCAGCGCTGGCCTGCAGGCCGATGTCGGGTACCCCGCGCATCGAGCCGATCGGCGTGCTGCCCGCGGGCAGCACGTTCTGGTAGTCGGGCTTGGCGAACACGTGACTGAACCCGCCGCCGGAGAACGTCCAGCCGACCTCGGCCACGCCCGGGAACGACTTGCACTTGCCCGGCGGGTCGACGCTGTCGACCACGCGGGTGGACGTGTTGTTCGGGTCGGTGCACAGGTACGTGCCGCCGACGCCGGTCACCAGCGGGTCGGACGCCGGCCACTCCACCGTCGGGAACGGGATGAGGCTTCCACCCTTGCCCACCGGCGGCTTGCTGCTGTTGGCCGTACCGCCGTCACCCGACGAGCCGAGCACGGTGACGCCGTTCTGGGCCGCCGACTTGAAGGCGAACCGAAGGTTCTCCAGCGACTGCGCGCTACCGAACGCGTCCTCGGCTGAGGCGAACGACTGCGAAATGACGTTCGCCAGGTGGTTGTCGATGACATACTGCTCCGCGGCCATCATCTGCGGGAAGCCCTGCACCCCGAGCGTCTCGGCGGTGGGCGTGGCGACCAGGATGATGTTGGCCCCAGGGGCGATGGCGTGCGCGGTCTCCACGTCCAGCGAGACCTCAAGCGCCCAGGCGGTCTTGTTCTCCTGGCCGGGGTCCTTGCTGGTTGGCGGTGGCGCCTTGGTGGCCGGGGAGCCCTGCAGGTGCAGCACGCTGAACGTGGGCATGCCCTGCCCGCAGGTGACCGACTCCTCGCCGCACATTGACGGCAGCCCGAACGCGCTGTTGAACACGTGCAGGTCGTGCGCGATCGTGTCACTGCCGTACGAGTCGACGATGGCGATCGTCTGGCCGCGGCCGTCGTACCCCGCGGTATGGAGCGGACCGACGTTGTACGCGGCCCGGATCGCCTGCGGCGAGAAGCACCGCCGCCCGGCCGACGCGCACTGCGCCTGCGTCGGTGGTACCGCCGACGTCGTCAGCTGGGTGTAGTCGGCAACCGTTGGATACACCGCCACCACGGCGGCGCCGGCGACCGGTGACAGCAGCGTGCCGCCCAGCACCAGGGTGCCGGCGAAGCCGCGCAGGCGTCGACGGCGTTGTCTATCCATGCGACCTCCTCATGAGGGTTTCCTTGCCGCACCGTAAGCGTTGCCCGACCCGACGCGATGTCGGGCGTTCGGTCATAATGTGACAGTGGATGCGAAGCTAGCTGCCCCGCTGTAACGCCGATCTCGGCTGCAGTCCCGCCTCGAGCGAACACACCCGCCAGTCACTGCCCGTCGCGTCGGGAGGCGGGGTACCGGCGCTGTCGCGCACCGCCACCAGGATGGCGTCGAGCACCTCGTCCATCCGCCGCCGGGCGGTACGCGGATGGAAGTCGCGCTGCAGGACCAGCCACTGCTGCGGCTCCACGAGGGTCTCCTGCCGCGCCTCGGCGTGCAGCGCGAACCCGACGATGGCGGCCAACGTCAGGTCGGCCGGCTGGTCGCGCATGCATCCCTCGACCCAGTCCCGCGGCTTGGCGCGGGCCGCCGGTACCGGGTCGGCCTCGGTGATGCCGGTCAGCCGCCGAAGCCGGGAGCCGAGCCGCTGGACGAAGTGGGGATGCTGCGCGGCGCGTCCCTTGCGAAACGCTTTCAGCTCGCCGGCGAGTCCGTCTCGATCGACCACGCATCGAGACTCGCGCCTCCCGTGCGGTGAGCGCAAGGATCAAATCCGGCCTCGATCCGCTCGACGGCGGTGATGGCACCGAACGCCAGCAGCCGCACGAGGCCGGCGTCGTCCCGCTCCGGGTACCCGTAACGCCACGACTCGACGTCCGCGCCCGTGATGCGGTAAGGCGCGGCGGCCGCGAGCAGCGCCAGCCGCACGCCGGGACGGTCGGCCGCCGGGGCCGCCGCGACGGCGTCGGCGAGCCAGCCGCCGGACAGCGGCGGATGGGTACCGTCCCAGGTGGACAGCGCACTGTGGACGGTACCGGGGTCGGTCAGGAGGGAGCCGCCGGAGCGGGCCGCGTACCGCAAGGCGGCGAAGGCCGGACCGACCGGGCTGTCGGCGGCCCAGTCGGGTACCGGTCCGGCGGGCAGCCCGGCCAGCAGCGGCAGTCCCTCCCCCGGGCGGCGCGGGCGGCGTACCCGGCGGGCCAGCAGGAGGCCGGCCAGCCGGCGCGCGGGGCCGGACAGCAGCCGGTTGGCCGGCAACAGCGGCCCGGGCCGCAGGGCGTCCATCATCCGGTTGACGAAGTGGTTCACCAGGACGGTGCCCAGGTACTCCGGCGCCAGCTCGGCGGGGAACGGCGGCACGTGCGGCGCCGCGGCGCCGGGCATGCGGGTGGCGGCGGCCCAAGCGACCAGCGCGGCATCGTCGGGATCCGGCGGCACCTCCCCCCTGGCCACCGCGTCCGCCAGCCGGTGCGACCCCGTGGCGTGCACCAGCGCGGTGTGCGCGTCGATACAGAACGGGCAGGCGTTGGCCACCGCGACCGCCGTCGCCACCGCCTCCTTCCGCGATCGGGGCGCGCGCCCGGCGACCTGGGACTCGCGCACGGCGACCCAGGCGGCGGCGTGCAGTGCGGGGGCGGGCGACAGGTGCGGCCCGAAGACCGCGCCGAGCTCGGCGGTTGACTGGGCGTAGACATCGGCCACCAGCCCGGTGGCCTCGCCCCGGGGTACTGGCGTGACAAAGCGAACCATGCCGTCAACGATCCGGTCGGGCGGCCGGGCCTGCATCGGTCCGGGGAGGTGACCGACTACCACATCGGGAGTACCCGCGGCCTGCGCCCCGGGACGGACGCGACCCGGGCCGGCCATCGTCTACTGTGCGGACGTGGGTACCGGTCGGGACTGGCGGGCCGTGCGGTCGCAGGCGAGGTTCCTGGTCGCGGTCGCCCTCGTGGTGCTCGCCGGTGCGCTGATCGCGCCGCCCGGGCGCACCGCCCTGGATCCGTCCGGCTACCTGTTGCTGGCGTTGCCGGTGGTGGCCGTCGCGTTCCGTCGCCGGTACCCGGTCCCGGTGCTCATCGTGGCGTCCGCGTGCCTGCTGGCGTACCAGTTGCGCGGGTACCCGGGCGTCATCCCGGCGGTACCGGTCGTGGTGGCCGTGTTCTACGCGGTCGACGCCGGCCGGTGGCGGGCCGCGGTGGCCGTGGTCGCGGCCGGGTACGCCGGGATCGCGCTCGGCGACGTGGTGGCAGGCGACGACCGGCCATTCCGGGTCGTGCTGCAGGAACGCTTCCTGCTCCTCGGCTGGATCGTGGTCGCTGGGGTGGCCGCCGAGGTGCTGCGGCACCGCCGGGCCTACCTGGACCAGGCGGAGCAGCGGGCGCGGGAGGCCGAGCGGGGCCGCGAGGAGGCGGCCCAGCGGCGGGCCGGCGAGGAGCGGCTGCGCATCGCGCGGGAACTGCACGACTCGCTGACGCACAGCATCTCGCTCATCAAGGTGCAGGCGGGCGTGGCGGTGCACCTGGCGCGCAAGAACGGGCAACCGGTACCGCCCGCGCTGCTGGCCATCCAGGAGGCGAGCGGCGAGGCGATGCGGGAACTACGCGCCACGCTCGGGGTGCTGCGCGCCGACGAGGAGCCGGGCGGCGGGCTCGACCGCCTCGACGACCTGCTGGGCCGGGCCCGCGACGCCGGCCTCCCGACCACGCTGACCGTCGCCGGTACCCGGCGGGGCCTGCCCCCCGTGGTGGACCGCACCGCCTACCGCATCGTCCAGGAGGCGCTGACCAACGTCGCCCGGCACGCCGGCCCGGCAACCGCCACGGTCACCATGTCGTACGCCGAGGACTCGCTGACCGTGCAGGTCGACGACGACGGGCGGGCGCCGGTGACCGGGCCGCCGGTACCGGGCGTGGGGCTGGTGGGCATGCGGGAGCGGGTCAGCGCCCTGGGCGGCACGCTGCACGCGGGGCCGCGACCGGTCGGCGGGTTCACCGTGCGCGCCCGGCTGCCGTTGACGGACGAGTCGTGACGGCGGACTGCGGTGCGCCGGCCCGCATCCGGGTACTGCTGGTCGACGACCAGGCGCTGATCCGGGCCGGGTTCCGGGCACTGCTGGATGCGGAGGACGACATCGAGGTGGTCGCCGAGGCCGCGAACGGGCGGGAGGCCGTCGCGCTCGCCGCCGAGCACCGGCCGGACGTGGCGCTGGTCGACATCCAGATGCCGGTACTGGACGGGATCGAGGCCACCCGGCGGATCGCGGCGGACGGGCGGCTGGCGGGGGTGCACGTCGTGATCCTCACCAACTACGGCCTGGACGAGCACGTCTACGCCGCGCTGAAGGCCGGCGCGTGCGGGTTCCTGGTCAAGGACACCGAGCCGGCCGACCTGCTGCACGGTGTGCGGGTCGCGGCCCGGGGTGACGCGCTGCTGTCGCCCGCGATCACCCGCCGGCTGATCGGCGAGTACCTGTCCCGGCCCGGCGGCGCGGGGCTGTCCTCCAAGCTGGACACGCTCACCAACCGCGAACGCGAGGTCGTCGCGCTGGCTGCCCGGGGCCTGTCCAACGACGAGATCGCCGGGCGGATGGTGATCAGCCCGGCGACCGCGAAGACCCACATCAGCCGGGCGATGACCAAGCTGCACGCGCGCGACCGCGCGCAACTGGTCGTCTTCGCCTACGAGTCGGGCCTCGTCCCGCTCCGGGGCGGGCCGGCGGCTGACTGACGACTCAGTCAGCCGAGGCGGTCCAGGCGCCGTCGCGCATCAGGTCGCGGCCGGTGAGTTCGTTGGCCTCGCGCCACGCCTGCACCAGTACCGGGGTCACCCGGAAGTAGCCGTACCCGCGCAGCTTCCGCGGATCGAAGCCGGTCTTCTCCGCGAACGTGTCGCCCTCGGCCATGCTCAGGTCCGCCGGCGCCACGGTCTCCACCGCGCCCTCGACGATAACGACATCGCGGGTGGGCCCGATGCCGATGCGCGCGCGGCCGGTGGCGGCCAGGTTGCGGCCGGTCGGGCTTTCGGCCGGCGTGGCCAGCAGGATGGTGCGGCCGTCCCAGACGAACGACAGCGGTACCAGGTAGGGGGTTCCGCCCGCCGGGTCAGCGGTGGCGACCCAGGCGTCGACGTCGTTCGCGAGGCGTTGCAGGGTGTCGCGTACGCGCTGCGGCTGGCTGCGGGGTGGTGGATTCATCGCGGCAGTCTCCCTGACTCCGCCCGGTGACGCGAACCGGACGGTGATCCGGCCGGGCGGGCCGGCGGCCCGCCCGGCCGGGGCGTCACTGCTGCGGCGGCTGCCGGAGCCCGAGGATGTTGCCGTCCGCGTCGGTCACCGTGGCGACAAGCAGACCGCCGCCGACGTCCCTGGGCGACTGCCGCACCGTCGCGCCGGCCTTCTCCAGCGCCTTCAGGCTCTCCTCGATGTCGGTCACCTCGCGGTACCCGATCGGGACGGAGACGCCCTGCCGGTGCGCGTTCGGGTCGAGGCCGACCTCGCTGTCGCCGACCCGGTACCCGACGTAGTAGGGCTGGTCGACGTAGGGCTCGACACCGAGCAGCGTGGTGAATACGGACTTCGCCACTGCCAGGTCCTTGACCGGGTAGACGATGAGACCGATTCCTGCGTTCATGGCCAGATCCTCACTCTCAGTGGTAGTTCAGGCTACTTCATTGGGCTCCGCGGGTATGACCGGTCCGGCGCCGGAAGTGTGACCGGCCGTTCGCCGGCCGTTGTCACATCGTCGGGGCCTCGCCGGTCAGTGTTGTGACCGGATCCGGCGGAGGATTGTGACGATGGACGAACACGACTGGCTGGCGGAGCGCTTCGAGGCCGACCGCGGCCACCTGCGCGCGGTGGCGTACCGGATGCTCGGCTCCAGCACCGAGGCGGAGGACGCGGTGCAGGAGTCCTGGCTGCGACTGAGCCGCTCGGACGTCAGGGACGTGCAGAACCTGACCGGCTGGCTGACGACCGTGGTCGCCCGGGTCTGCCTGAACATGCTCCAGTCGCGCCGGTCCCGGCGCGAGGAGCCACTGTCGGTACCCGAGGCACCCGCGGCCGAGGGCGTCGACCCGGCGCACGAGGCCGAACTGGCCGACTCCGTAGGTTCGGCGCTGCTGGTGGTACTGGACACTCTGGCGCCGGCCGAACGGCTGGCGTTCGTACTGCACGACCTGTTCGCGGTGCCCTTCGAGGAGATCGCGCCGATCGTCGGCCGGTCGGCGGTCGCGACCCGGCAACTGGCCAGCCGCGCCCGGCGCAGGGTCCAAGGCGCCGGGGCGGTACCCGAGGCGGATCGCGCGCGGCAGCGGGAGATCGTCGACGCCTTCCTCGCGGCCTCCCGCAACGGCGAGTTCGACCGGCTCCTCGAACTGCTCGACCCGGACGTCGTGGTGCGCAGCGACGAGGTCGCCGCGCGGTCCGGCTCGCCGGCCGAGCTCAACGGTGCCCGCGACGTGGCGGGCATGTTCTCCGGCCGGGCGCAGGCCGCACAGGTGGCGTGGATCGACGGCGCGGCGGGCCTGACGTGGGCGCCGGGCGGGACGCCCCGGGTGGTCTTCAACTTCATGCTGGTCGGCGGGCGGATCGCGGCCATCGACATCCTCGCCGATCTGGACGGCATCGACGTTGTGCTGGCGGAGAGCTGACCCGCCGCACCTCGCGGGCGGGCCGGTCGCCGTGGCTGCGGGCTGGTCGCGCTGGCTCAGGCGGGCGGGCCGTACTTGACGGCGGCGGCGTTCGCGGTCGGGCAGCGGCCCTCGTCGCGGCCGCACGCGCCGAGGTCGCACAGCCGGCAGATCCAGGCGCCGCCGTCCTTGTCCCGGACCAGGCCGGCCATCACCTTGCCCAGTAATCCGTGCAGCGCCCGGCGCTGGTTGGCGGACAGGTCGCTGAGCGCGCGCTCGAGCACAGCGGCACGGGCGGCGGCCACCCGGGACGCGGCGCGCCGCCCGGCCGGGGTGAGGCTGACCGAGCGGGAGCGCAGGTCCTCGCCCGGTCCACGGGCCACCAGCCCGGCCTCGGCCAGCCGATCGACCAGCCGAACGGCGCCGGACGGGGTCAGCCCGAGTACCCGGCGAAGCATGTCGATGGTCGGCCGGTCGAGGAAGGTGTGCAGCGCGCTGAGTGCGGCGGCGGCCGAACCCGAACCGCCGGCCGCCACGCCGACCGCCGCGCCCTGCTGGTCCGATACCAGCAGGGCCAGCGCGCCCAACAGGTTGGCCTCGCCGCTGAGTGGCGGCTCAGCCAAGGTCGTAGGTGAGCACGAGCGGCATCTGCGGGTAGTCCGCGTGCGTCGACGTGCTCGTGGCGGTACCGGTCAACCCGGCCAGTTCCCCGGTCGCGTCGACGACCCGCGCGCTCATCACCGCGGCGGTGCCGTCGTAGGTACCCTCACCGGCGAGCACGATGCCGCCGCTGCGGCCGCCGAGGGAGGCGGTCAGGGACATGAGCGCGACGTACGTGCCGGTGCCGTCGGCGCGGTAGTACAGCAGGGACTCGAAGGCGCCGTCGGTCAGCGTGTCCGCGCCGGTACCGGTGCCCGCCAGGGTCACCTCGGCCCGCGCATACCTGGTGCCGTCGGGCAGCTCCCGGTAGGGCTTTTCGTCCCACGACTTGATGTCGAGCCTGGTCTCCAGTGTCGTCATTCCCTCATCATATGTGTGACTCAGTCATATGTCTTGCCGAAGCCGGGTGGGAGGTCGGGATCTGGGTGAGGGTGGGGGGTCGGGGTCGGACGGTGCGGGCGGCGCCGGATCCGGAGCGCCCTGGCCGGTTGCCCGCCGCCGGCCAGGGCCGTTCCGAACCGGCCCGGGGATGCGCCGGACCGGACTCTAAACAAACTTTCCAATAGCTCGACAAGCTACCGAATGCATCAGTTCTGTTCAATGCTCACAGCCGGCTTGATTCGTCGGCGGGCATCAGGTAAGGAGGCCGTCCCAGGACCAGCGGGGTACCCGGAGCCCGGCCGGTACCTCGGCGTCGTACGGCGCGTAGCTCATGACCTCGTCCGCGGCCCACTCCAGGTACGCCCGCATCGCCGCCCGGAGTTCGGCGTCCTCCGGCAGGTTGGCGTCGTCGACGGCCGCGACGAAGCAGGCGACGAACCGCTCGCCGAAGTCCGCGTCCGCGCCCTGGCGCGCGTGCAGTTCGAGCATCGAGCTGCGGTCCCCGAAGTCCCGCGAGTACCGGTCGGGCCCGCCGAAGACCTCGGCCCAGTAGTAGGCCAGGCGTAGGACGTGGTCGGGCCGGACACCGTGCTCGAACGGGTGGCTCAGCACGGGGTCGCGCAGGCACCGCTCATGGTGCGCGGCGGCCAGCGCGAGGAACGCCGGCTCGCCGCCGGCGACCTCGAAAATCGACGGTCGCGCCACGACCGCATTCTGTCACGCGGAAGCGAGGGCGTCCCGGATGTCGCGGCGGGCCGGCTCTACGCCACCTGACCGTTCGATGTCCTCGGGCGAAATCCGGTGGTGCGGGAGGACGGCCTGCGGAAGGGTCGGCGGAAGTATGGAACCGCACGAGTACGCGAGCTACGACGCCGTGGGGCTGGCCGCCCTCATCCGCTCCGGCGAGGTGACCGCGGCCGAGGTCGAGGCCGTGGGCCGCCGGGTGCTGGAGGACGTGCACGCCGACCTGAACGCGCTGACCATGCCGCCCTTCGAACCCGCGCTCGACCACGAGCCCACCGGTCCGCTGGCCGGCGTGCCGTTCGTCATCAAGGACAGCGGCCCGTTCGCCCGTGGCGTACCGTTCGCGCTCGGCAGCCGCGCGGTACGCGGCGCCGTCGCCATGCTCGACCACGACCTGATGACCCGCTTGCGGGAGGCCGGTCTCGTCGCGCTCGGGCAGAGTACCGCGCCCGAGTTCGGACTCAGCTTCTCGACCGAGCCGGTCAGGCACGGGCCGACCGCCAACCCGTGGGCGCCCGACCGGGGCGTCGGCGGGTCCAGCGGCGGATCCGCGGCGCTGGTCGCGGCCGGCGCGGTACCGTTCGCCCACGGCAACGACGGGGGCGGCTCGCTGCGGGTACCGGCTTCGTGCTGCGGCCTCGTGGGCCTGAAGCCGAGCCGTGGCCGCACCCCGTGCGGCCCGCTGGCCGGGGAGATCGGCTTCGGCCTGGTCGTCGAGTTCGGGCTCACCCGGACGGTGCGCGACGCGGCCCATGTGCTCGACGCGGTCAGCGCTCCGGCGGTCGGCGACAAGTACCCGCTGCCCGCGCCGGTCCGGCCCTACGCCGAGGAGGCGCGCGCGGACCCGGGCCGGCTGCGCGTCGCGCTCACCACCCGGCCGTGGTCCGGGGTACCGGTCGATCCCCAGGTGGCCGACGTGACCGTCAACACCGGCAAGGTGCTCGAGTGGTTGGGGCACACGGTCGTTGAGGCCAGCCCTGTCATCGACCCGGACGCCGTCGTCGAGGCGGCGATGCTCGGTGCGGTGGCTACCGGCGCGGCCGTGCTGCGTGCGCCGCGACGGCCGGACCCCGCGCTGCTGGAGGCGGTGTCCCGCCGGGTACTGGCGGAGACCGAGGCGTTTACGGCGCTTGACGTACTGGCCGCGATCGACGCGCAGCACCGGGTGACCCGGCCGGTCGGCCTGTTCTTCGGCCGGTACGACCTGCTGCTGACGCCGACCATCGGGCAGTTGCCGGTACAACACGGCACGCTCGACTACGACAACGCGGACCACACGGTGCGCTCGTGGCTGCGGCGCATCTTCGCGTACGGGCCGTTCACGGCGCCGTTCAACATCTCCGGGCACCCGGCGATCAGCCTGCCCCTCGGGCTCAGCCGTGAGGGGCTGCCGATCGGCGTCCAGCTGGTCGCCACGTCCGGCCGCGAGGACGTGCTGCTGCGGGTCGCGGCCCAACTGGAGCAGGCGGTGCCGTGGGCGGACCGCCATCCGCCGGTCTGGCCCTGACTTCACATCATCGCGCCGACCTGAGTCTCCGCCCGCGCTGTGGCACAGTGGGCGGATGGGCGGCAGCGACGAGCGCGACGGGGTACCGCTGACCAACCTCGACCAGCCGCTGTTCTCCGGCGCCGGGGCGACCAAGCGGGACCTGGTGGACTACCTGGACGCCATGCGCGACCGGATCCTGCCGGTGCTGCGGGACCGGCCGCTGTCGGTCATCCGGGCGCTGCGCGGGCAGCAGCCGTTCATGCAGAAGAACGTCCCGAAGTACACGCCGCAGTGGGTACCGAGGTCCCCGGTATGGGCGGAGGCCTCCCATCGTGAAGTGTCCTACGCGCTGTGCAACGACCGCCGTACCCTGCTGTGGTTCGCCAACCAGCGGGCCGTCGAGTACCACGTGACGCTGGTACCGGCCGGGCGGTGGGAGCACCCGACCCACCTCGTGATGGACCTCGACCCGCCCGAGGGGGCGGAGTTCGGCGTGGCGGTCGCGGCGGCGCGACTGGTGCGCCGGGTCCTCTCGGACGCCGGCATGGACGGTGCGGTCAAGACCAGCGGCGCCAAGGGCCTGCACGTCTTCGTACCCGTGGACCCAGCCGCGACGATGGAGGAGGTGGCCGCGGCGACCCGGGCGGTCGCGGCGCGCGCCGAGCGGCTGGACCCCGACCTCGCGACCACCGCCTACGTGATCCAGGAGCGTGGCGGGAAGGTGTTCCTCGACTCGACACGGGCGGGCGGCGCGACCGTGGTGGCCGCGTACAGCCCGCGGGTACGCCCGGGGGCGCCGGTGTCGTTCCCGCTGCGCTGGGAGGACCTGGACGGCGTCGCGCCCGGGGACTTCACGCTGCACACCGCGCCCGGACTGCTCGGCGACCGCGACCCGTGGACCGAGCTGATGCCGGTACCGCAGCGGCTGCCGACCGACCTCGTCGAGGAGGGGCGGGCGATCCCGGTCGCGCGGGTACAGGCCATGCACGCGGGCCTGCGGCGCGCCCGTGCGCGTCGGGCGGAGTCCTGACCGGCCGGTCAGCCTCGTTGTCCACTGTGGACAGCATCCCGGGCGGCCTTGCGCTGCTGCCAACGGGCCGCCAGTTCCAGGATGTCCAGGCGGATCTGCGCCATGAACCCGCTCAGCTCGGCAAGCCGGGCGCCGCTGGGGGTGTCGGTACCGAACAGCTCCGCGCCCTCGCGTGCCATGTCCGCCCACAGCGCGATGAGCTGTGCCCGGTGGTTCCAGGTGCGGATCCACATGTCCTCGTCCACCACGTACCGCTCGCGCCGCTGGCCCGGCTCGCGCTCGCGGCGGACCAGTTGCAGGGTCTCCAGGTAGGGCACGGCCTTGGACACCGAGGCCGGGCTGACCTTCAGCCGCTGTACCAGTTCGGCCGCGGTCAGGCCGCCGGTCTCGCTGAGGAACAGGCAGACGAGGATGCGGGCCATCATCCGCGGTACCCCCGTCTCGATCATCATCGCCGCGAACCGTTCGGCGTAGGCGTTCGCCGCCTGCGGATCCGGGGTGGTCGCGCCCGCCGTCAGCAGAGTGGCCGCCGGCTCGTGCCGGTGGCGCACCGCGCGTCGCCCGGACTGGCGGTGCGCGCGGTCGGCCCGATACCGGTCCGGGCCGCCGTTGCGGGCGACCTCCCGGCTGACGGTCGACGTCGGCCGGCCCAGGCGCCGGGCGATCTCCGCGTACCCGTGCCCGCGCGCCAGACCCGACGCGATGCCCTCGCGGTCCTGGTGGGTCAACCGGCCACCCGGCATGCCGACACCTCCTCAGCTGGAACGACGTCACTTCCAGTGTGCGTTCACCTTCAGCTCATTGCAACGCGCGTATTCGGGAGCGGTCGTTGCGTTCAGCATCAGACCCATTGCAACACCGGGAAGCCAGCCTTGAAATCCCACGAAACGCAACGTAGCTTTCGAGATGTGGAAACCGAAGCGATCCGCATCGAGGGGCTCGTCAAGGCGTTCGGGCAGACCCGCGCGCTCGACGGGCTCAACCTGACCGTGCGCACCGGCGAAGTGCACGGCTTCCTCGGCCCCAACGGTGCCGGGAAGACCACCACCCTGCGCGTGCTGCTCGGCCTGCTGCGCGCCGACGCCGGTACGGTCCGGCTGCTCGACGGCGACCCGTGGCGCGACGCCACGGCACTGCACCGCCGCCTGGCCTACGTGCCCGGCGACGTGACCCTCTGGCCGAACCTGTCCGGCGGCGAGGTGATCGACCTGCTCGGCCGGCTTCGCGGCGGCCTGGACGGCAACCGCCGCAAGGAGTTGCTGGAGCGCTTCGACCTCGACCCGCGCAAGAAGGCGCGCACCTACTCCAAGGGCAACCGGCAGAAGGTGGCGCTCGTCGCGGCCCTCGCCTCGGACGTCGAACTGCTGCTGCTGGACGAGCCCACCTCCGGCCTCGACCCGTTGATGGAAGATGTCTTCCGCCAGGTGATCCGGGAGGAACGCGGCAACGGACGCACCGTACTGCTGTCCAGCCACATCCTCGCCGAGGTCGAGGCGCTGTGCGACCGGGTAACCATCGTCCGCGCCGGACGCACCGTGGAGACCGGTACCCTCCTGGAACTGCGCCACCTCTCGCGCACGTCGATCCAGGCCGAGCTGGCCGCACCACCGGCCGGGCTGGCCGAGCTGGCGGGCGTGCACGACCTCGCCGTCGACGGCGACCGGGTGCGGTTCGACGTGGACTCGGCCGCGCTGGACACGGCGCTGCGCGCACTCACCGCCGCGGGCGTGCGCAGCCTGGTCAGCCAGCCGCCCACGCTGGAGGAGCTGTTCCTGCGGCACTACGACGCGGCCGGCGACGGCGGCGCCGTCGCGGAGGCCGTCCGGTGAACACCCTGACCGGTACCGGCGGGCTGGTGCGGCTGGTCCTGCGGCGCGACCGAATCGTCATGCCGCTGTGGGTCGTGCTGCTGGGTGTCCTTCCGCTGGCCTACGTCTCCTCCTACCGCACGCTGTTCCCGGACGCCGCGTCCCGGCAGCACTACGCGGACGCGAGCGCCGCCAACTCCGGCTTCACCGCGCTGTACGGGCCGCTGCACGGTTCGAGCATCGGCGCCCTGGTCACCTGGCGCGCCGGCTTCGTACCGGTGGCCATCGGCCTCGTCACGCTGCTGACGGTCATCCGGCACACCCGTACCGAGGAGGAGGCGGGCCGCCGCGAACTCGTCGGGTCCACTGTGGTCGGCCGGCACGCCGGGCTGGCCGCCGCCCTGCTCACCGCGCTCGCGGCGAGCCTGGTGATGGGCGCGATCCTGGCCCTGGCCATGATCGGTCAGCACCTGCCCGCCGGCGGCTCGGTCGCGCTGGGCGCGCAGTTCGCCGCGGCCGGCTGGGTGTTCGCCGCCGTCGGCGCGGTCGCCGCGCAACTGACCAGCGGTGCCGGCAGCGCCCGGGGACTCGCGATCGTCGCGCTCGGCGTGGCCTACCTGCTGCGCGTCGTCGGCGACCTGAGCGCCCAGTCAGGCGGCCCGCTCGGCTGGCTGTCCTGGCTGTCCCCCATCGGCTGGGTACACCGGATCCGCCCGTACTCCGGGGAGCGGTGGTGGGTACTGGCGCCGGTCGTCGCGCTCACCGCCGTACTCGTGGTCGCCGCGGTCGCGCTGTCCGCGCGCCGGGACGTGGGTACCGGCCTGCTGCCGGCCCGCCTGGGTCCGGCGGCCGGCGCACCGGGGCTGCGTTCGCCGCTAGCGCTGGCCTGGCGGCTGCACCGCGCGCTGCTGGCCGCGTGGCTGGCCGGCTTCGCGGTGCTGGGCGTGGTGTTCGGCGGGGTGGCCAAGAGCGTGGGCGACGTGGTCGGCGACAGCCAGGCGCTGAAGGACATCTTCGCCCGGCTCGGCGGCCGGTCCGCGCTGATCGACGCCTTCCTGGCCACGGTCATGGGCCTGCTCGGCCTGATCGCGGCCGGCTACGCCATCCAGGCCACGCTGCGACTGCGCACGGAGGAGGCCAACCTCCGCGCCGAACCGGTACTGGCCAGCGCCGTCGGCCGGCTGCGCTGGGCGGCTAGCCACCTGGTCTTCTCGCTGGTGGGTCCGGCCGCGGCGCTGGCGGTCGCGGGGCTGACGACCGGACTGGTAAACGGGGCCAACACGGGCGACATCGGCCGCGAGGTGCCCCGGGGGCTGGGGGCGGCCATGGTGCAACTGCCGGCGGTCTGCGTGCTGGCCGGGTTTGCGGTGGCGCTGTTCGGACTGGTACCCCGGCTGACCACCGCCGGAGCCTGGAGCGCGTTGACGCTGTGCCTGCTGATCAGCCTGGTGGGCGCGGCACTGCAACTGAACCAGCGGCTGCTGGACGTCTCGCCGTTCACGCACATCCCGAAGATCCCGGGCGGCACGCTCTCGGCGACTCCGCTGGTGATTCTGGCGGTCATCGCCGTGGTGCTGGGCGCGCTGGGCCTTGCCGGACTGCGCCGCCGGGACATCCCGAGCGTGTGACCGCGACGGGCCGGGGACCGTCCTCAGCGGACGGTCTCCAGCACCGCGCGCAGGCGTGCCAGGACGCCGTTGACCTCCAATCGGTCGTACCCACGCAGCACCACGCTCAGCTTCGGGTCGCGCAGTTGGGCGGCAACGCTCGCGCGCAGCGCGGGATCCGTCGACCGGACCGCCTCCCCCGCGCGTTGGATCAGGGCGTCGACCTGGAACCGGTCGTAGCCACGCAGCACCACAGAAAACTCTTGAGGCTCGGTCATTCGATCATTGTGTGCGCTCGACGCAAGCGTTCGCGACTCGAGGAGATCCGACCTATCGCCACTCCGTGCGCGCCAAGGCCGGTTTCGTACCGCTGACATGCGCCTTGACATCCGATCAATCTCGCCTCTACCGTTCCCGCGAACCTACGGATAGAAGTCCGTCACTCCGCTGTGTCCGAGGGGATGGGTCCGCGTGTCCACCTTCAGAACTCAACGCCGCGCCACGCCGCGCAACACTCCGCGCCTGCGCGCGCTGGCCGTCGCCGCCGTCGCGGTACTGGCGGCCGGTGCCGCGGTCCTGGGCATCCAGAGCGCCCACGCCAGCATCCAGGGAAACGTCTACGTCTCGCCCAACGGCAACGACGCCAACGCCGGTACCCCCGGCGCGCCCGTCAAGACCCTGCAACGTGCGCAGGCCCTGGTACGCGGGCTCAACCAGAGCATGTCCGCCGACGTGACCGTGGTGATCGCCGACGGCTTCTACCGACTGTCCGCGCCGCTGACCCTGACCGCGGCCGACTCCGGTACCGGCGGGCACAACGTGGTGTGGACCGCGGACACCGGCGCCCGGCCGGTCCTCGCCGGCTCCGACCAGATCACCGGCTGGAGCCGGGTCAGCGCGAGCAGTTCGATCTGGGTCGCGCAGGCACCGGCCGGCCTGCAGACCCGGCAGCTCTACGTCAACGGCAAGCGGGCCGACCGCGCGCACGGGGCGCCGCCCGAGGCGCTGACCGGACAGAATTCGAGCGGCTACTCAGGCGGCGGTACCACCATGGGCGGCTGGCGCAACCCGAGCGGGGCCAGGCCCCAGTTGGAGTTCGTGTACCGGGGCGGCCTCGGTGCCTGGACCGAGCCCCGCTGCCCGGTGGCGTCCATCAGCGGCGCGGCGGTCACGATGGCCCAGCCGTGCTGGAGCAACTCCACCACCCGCGCCTGCTGCTTCGCCGACGGCCGCGCGTACAACCTCGTCGGCCGCAAGTCCATCACCGAGCAGCCGACCACCATCGAGAACGCCTACCAGTTCCTGTCCGCCAGCACGCCCGGGCAGTGGTTCCTCGACCAGGGCGACAGCAAGCTCTACTACGTGCCGCGCGCGGGCGAGAACCTGAGCACCGCCGACGTGGAGGCGCCGGTACTGGAGAAGCTGGTCGACGGCGCCGGAACGGCGACCGCGCCGGTACACAACATCGTCTTCAACGGCGTCCAGTTCTCCTACGCCACCTGGCTCGGACCCGACCTACACGGCGCGACGACCAGCGACGGCTTCTCCGAGATCCAGGCGAACTACCAGGTGACGGGCGCCAACGGTGCGGCCTCGCAGGGCCTGTGCCACGTACCGCCGCCCAGCTACACCCTGGGCGCGTGCCCGTTCGGTGCGTGGACCCAGATACCCGGCAACGTGTCGCTCACCTACGACCAGGACATCCAGTTCACCAATGACGCATTCGTCCACCTCGGCGCGGCCGGGCTGGCGCTCGGCGACGGTAGCCAGCGGGCGCTGGTGAAGGGGAACGTGGTCACCGACGTCTCCGGCAACGGCATCCAGATCGGCAACGTGGACCTGCCCACCGCAACCGGCTCCGCGCAGACGCTCGGCAACACGGTCACCGACAACCACGTCTTCAACGCGCCGGCCGAGTACCGCGGCGGGATCGGTATCGACAGCGGGTACACGGCGAGCGACACGGTCAGCCACAACCAGATCGACAACACGCCCTACACGGCGATATCCCAGGGCTGGGGCGGCTGGCCGGACAAGGAGCAGCAGGCGCCGCAGCCAAACTTCTCGCACGACAACGCCATCGCCAACAACCTCATCTTCAACCACATGCTGCTACTCAACGACGGCGGCGCCATCTACACGCAGGGCCTGACCGGCACCTCACTGGCCAACGGCGAGAAGGTGACCGGCAACGTCATCCACAACCAGACCGGCAGCGGGCACGCCATCTACACCGACAACGGCGCGACCTACGAGACCATCAAGGGCAACGCGGTCTACGACAACACCAGCGCCAACGCATGGTCGTCCCGGCACACCGACTACCACCCGGGACACACCACGACCTACGACCCGACGGACGTGGAGAACAACTACTTCGAGAACCCGCCGGGGTACGCCAGCGGGAACGGGTTGACCATCGCCAACAACACCACCATCACCGGCGCCAGCGGGGTGCCGGCGAGCATCCTGAACGCGGCCGGGCTGGAGAGCGCCTACAAGGGTCTGTTGAACTGGGTACAGGCGCCGCTGCCCCCGGTACCGGGGTCGGGCACCCCGGGGGTCACGCGGTACGAGGCGGAGAACGGTACCTGCCAGGGCACGATCGACAGCAACCACGCCGGCTTCTCGGGTACCGGCTTCTGCAACCTCACCAACGCGGTCGGCTCCACCATGACGTGGACGGTCAACGCCGCCAACGCCGGCAGCGCCACGTTCACGTTCGGCTGGGCCAACGGCACCACCGTCAGCCGCCCGATGACCATCACGGTCAACGGCGGCGCGGCGCAGACCGTGCCGTTCCCGAGCACCGGCACCTGGGAGTCGTGGACCACCACCGCCATCACCGTGACCCTTGCCGCCGGTACCAACACCGTCATCGCCACCTCCACCACCGCCACCGGCGGACCCAACCTCGACTACCTCGACGTGGCTCAGTAGGCCTCGGCCGTCCTGCCCGGCGGAAAGACCGGACGCCGGGCAGGGTGCTGCCGTGGAATTCGTGACACGCCGCTTACCTGGGCCGGTACCGTGTCGCCGGCCCCCACGCGCGGTCGGAATTTCCGGTACCCGGAACGCCGGCACTGCAACTCCGTTGCCGCATTGAGTTGCCTCGATGGCTGTGCGCATCCTGTCGCAAAGGTTTCCGGGACTGTGCCGACGTTGGAGGTAGGTCAGCTTGATGAGACGACGGATACGGCGCACCGCGCTGGTCGCAGCCGTCGCGGCCCTCGCCGCGGGCGGCGCGATGACAGCGGTCGTCGCCAACGCCGCGACCGGGCCGGGCGCCGCGCCGGCGGCCGCGGTCCGGTACGAGGCGGAGAACGGTACCTGCCAGGGCACCATCGACTCCAACCACACCGGCTTCTCCGGTACCGGCTTCTGCAACGTGACCAACGCGGTCGGCAGCACGATGACGTGGACGGTCAACGCGTCCGGCGCCGGTACCGCGACGCTGTCCTTCCGGTACGCCAACGGGAACGCCGCGGACCGGCCGATGAGTATCAGCGTCAACGGTGGCGCGGCCGTCACCGTGGACTTCCCGACCACCAGCGCGTGGACGACCTGGGCGACGGCCACGCTCGGCGGCGTGGCACTGGTACCCGGCGCCAACACCATCAAGGCCACGTCGACCACGTCCGACGGCGGACCCAACCTCGACTACCTCGATGTCGACCTGGTGACCACCACCTCGACGCTCTACGAGGCCGAGAACGGCACCATCTCCTCGGGTACCGTCGACAACAACCACGCGGGCTTCACCGGTACCGGCTTCGTCAACCTCACCAACGCCGTTGGCTCGTACCTGCAGTTGAACGTCACCGCCCCGGCGGCGGGCAGCGCGACGCTCACCTTCCGGTACGCCAACGGGACGACCGCCAACCGGCCGGCCGACATCAGCATCAACGGCGGGGCGGCGACCCGGGTCAACTTCCCGGGTACCGGCGCCTGGACGACGTGGGCCGACGCCTCGTTGACCGCGACCCTGGCCGCCGGTACCAACACGGTGCGGCTCACCTCGGTCACCGCCGACGGCGCGGCGAACATCGACTCGCTGACCGTGGTGACGTCCGGAGGCGGCGGCGACGGCAACCCGCCGACCCAGCCCGGTACCCCCGTCCAGGTGAGCATCGCGCCGACCAGCGTGACGGTCTCCTGGACCGCGTCCACCGACGACGTCGGCGTGGCGGCCTACGACCTGTTCGCCGACGGGCACGCGTGCGGCACGGTGGCGGGCAACGTGACCACCGGCACCTGCACCGGGCTGTCCGCCGGCGCCGACCACAGCATCACGGTGCGGGCCCGGGACGCGGCCGGCAACGCGTCGCCGCCCAGCGGCGCGCTGTCCGTGCACACGCCGGCCGGCGGTGGCGGCCCGTTCGGCGACCCGAACCTGGTGTCCATGTTCAACGGCACCGACCTGACCGGCTGGACGTCGTCGGCGCCGGGCCTGTGGTCCGTCGTCGGCGGTGCCATCCACGGCAACGGCACCGCGCGCGGCTGGATCTACTACAACCGCCAGGTCGGTACCTTCCGCTGGATCTTCGACGTCCGCCAGCTCAGCGGCGACCACGCGCCGACCGTGCTGATCTGGGGCACCACCAGCCCGATCCGGGACGCGCTGAGCGCCATCCAGTTCCAGCCGCCCAACGGCGGGCACTGGGACTACCGGCCGGGTCACAACAACGGCGGCAGCGGCGAGTTCACCCAATTGCCGCACACCACGTTCGACATCCACCAGTGGTCGCAGTGCGAGCTGATCGGCAACATGACGACGGGCGTGGCCAGGATGGCCTGCGGCCAGCTCGGCAGCGCGACCACGATCTGCAACGCGGTCGAGGTGCTGGCCTTCAAGGACGTCACCGCCGGCCAGGTCGGGCCGCTGGCGATCCAGGTGCACAACAGCGGCATCCACGACGAGTACAAGGGCCTGTACCTGGAGTCGCCGGTGGTGACCGCGCCGGACCAGTTCATCACCACCCACTGCTGACCATCCGCTCTGCCCCGGGCCCGGGCCGCCGTACCGGCGGCCCGGGCTCCTGCTGTCGCTGGGATCAGAACAATCAATTTCGCTCAAAGGAAAACAGATATTGACGGATTTAACCATCAAGGCTTTCATTGCTGGTGCTTCGGGGGGCCGGTCGGCCTTCGACGTCCTCGTTCCAGCCGCCGGCCCTGTCCCCGGGGCGCTGGTCACGGGTACCTGAGGAGGGCCGATGCGGACGCGGTTGGCGCGGCGGTGGTTGGTGGGGTTGGCCGGGTTGTCGGTCGCGGTCGCGGGTACCGCGGTCGGCTTCCTGGTAGCCCCCGACGCACATGCGGAGAACAACGGGTTGTCGTTGACCCCGGCGATGGGGTGGAGTTCGTGGAGCTTCGTGCGCCGCGACCCCACCGAGGCGAAGATCAAGGCGCAGGCCGACGCGATGAAATCCACGGGTCTGTCGGCGCACGGGTTCGTGTACATCAACCTGGACGACTTCTACATGAAGTGCGACAGCAACGGCCCGGTGGTGGACGCGAACGGCCGGTGGACGGTCGACTCGACCCGCTTCCCGAGCGGCATGAAGGCCCTGGCCGATTACGTACACGCGGACGGCCTGAAGTTCGGAATCTACGTGACGCCGGGCATCCCGCAGAACGCGGTCACCAGGAACACCCCGATCCTGGGCTCGTCCGCCCACGCCGCGGACATCGCCGACACGAGCAGGACCGAGAAGAACTACAACTGCAAGCACATGTACTACATCGACTACTCGAAGAACGGCGCCCAGCAGTACGTCAACTCGTTCGCGAACCTGTTCGCCTCCTGGGACGTGGACTACCTGAAGATTGACGGTGTCGGCGCCTCGGACATCCCGGACGTACAGGCGTGGTCGGCCGCGCTGCGGCAGACCGGGCGGCCGATCAACTTCGCGCTGTCCAACAACCTGCCGATCGCCAACGCCACCACCTGGCGGCAGTACGCCAACAGCTGGCGTACCCAGGGCGACGTGGAGTGCTACTGCGGCCCGGGACCCAACGGCTCCGGCTACCCGCTGACCAACTGGTCACACGTGTCCGCACGGTTCAACACCGCCGCCTCCTGGCAGCCCTACGCCGGCCCCGGCGGCTGGAACGACCTGGACTCCATCGAGATCGGAAACGGTGACCAGGTCGGCCTGACCGCCGACCAGCGCCGCTCTCAGCTGAGCCTGTGGGCGATGGCCGCCGCACCGCTGATCCTGGGTACCGACCTGACTGCGATGAACGCCACCGACCTGGCCATGCTCACCAACGACCGGGTACTCGGCGTGGACCAGGACGGCGTGGCCGCCAAGCGCATCATCTCCTCCGGCAACCAGCAGGTGTTCAGCAAGCGGGAGGCCAACGCCGCCTACGTGGTGGCCCTGTTCAACACCGGTACCACGGGCAACCAGACCATCACGGTGAACTGGTCGACGGTCGGCTTCAGCGGCACCGCGTCGGTCACCGACCTGTGGTCGGGCGGCACGAGCACGGTCAGCAACTCCTACACCGCCACGCTGCGCCCCGGCGAGCAGCGCCTCATCCGCGCGCTCCCGTCTGGCATCTCGCCATCGCCGACCCCGTCGGCCTCGCCCACCCAGGGACCGGCCAACCGGTTCGAGGCGGAGAGCGGTACCTGCGACGGGACGATCGACTCCAACCACGCCGGCTTCTCGGGTACCGGCTTCTGCAACCTCACCAACGCGGTCGGCTCGGCGGCCCAGATCACGGTCAACGCGCCGTCCGCCGGTTCCGCGTCGCTGACCATCCGGTACTCCAACGGGACGACCACCGCGCGACCCATGGATATCAGCGTCAACGGCACGGTCGTCGCGGCCGGCCACTCCTTCGCCAGTACCGGCACCTGGGACACCTGGGCCGACTACACATTCTCCGCGCCTCTGAACGCGGGTGCCAACACCATCCGGCTGGTCAGCACCTCGGCCAACGGAGGGCCCAACCTCGACTACATCGACGTGCAACCATGAGGCCAGCGGCGGGTACCAGGGTGGAGGTGGAGAGCGGTACCTGCGACGGGACGATCGACTCCAACCATGGCGGCTTCTCGGGTACCGGCTTCTGCAACCTCACCAACGCGGTCGGCTCGGCGGCCCAGGTGAGCGTCACGCCGTCCTCGGCGGGCTCCGCCGCGCTGACCATCCGGTACTACAACGGGACGACCACGGCGCGACCGAAGGACATCAGCGTCAACGGTACCGTCGCGGCGGCCGGGCACTCGTTCGCCAGTACCGGCACCTGGGACGCCTGGGCCGACTACGCGCTCACCGTGCCGCTCAACGCGGGAGCCAACACCGTCCGGCTGGTGAGCACCTCGGCCGACGGTGGCCCGAACCAGGAGTACGTCCAGTCCTAACCGGTACCGACGGATGCGGGCCCGTTCACGCCGGACGGGCCCGCACCGCTGTGGCAGGATTGTGCCCTGTGGAGGGGGATCACCAGCGGCGGGTCAGCGGCATCGCGGCGCTGTTCGACCGGGTGGCGACCGCCTACGACACCACCGGCGTGGCCTGGTTCACGCCGATAGCGCGGGCGCTGGTCGCGCAGGTGCGCCCGCAGCCGGGGCAGTGTGCCCTGGACATCGGCTGCGGTCGCGGGGCGGCCCTGTTCGCGCTCGCCGAGGCGGTCGGCCCACACGGGCGCGTGACCGGCATCGACGTGGCGCCCGGCATGGTCAGGGAGGTCCGGGCCGAGGCCGCCGCACGTGGACTGACCACTGTGGACATTCAGCTGATGGACGCCAGCCGGATCGACACCGCGCGGTTCGGCGCCGGTACCCGTGACGTCGTGGTGGCCTCGATGGTGGCGTTCTTCCTGCCCGACCCGGTGGCCGCGCTGCGCTCCTGGCGCGACCTGCTCGCGCCGGCCGGCCGGCTGGCCGTCTCCAGCGTGGGCCGGCGCGACGAGGGCTGGCGGGCGCTCGACGAGTTGTTCCTGCCGCACCTGCCGCCCGCCATGCGCCTAGGCCGGCTGAGTCCGGTCGCCCGCAGGTTCGCCACGGCCGAGGGCGTCGGCGACATCCTGACCGAGGCGGGGTACCGCCCGGCCAGCGTGTCCACTGTGGACATGGAGGCGGTGTTCGACAGCCCGCAGCAGTGGCGCGCGTGGAGCCGGTCGCACGCCGGGCGCGGCATGTGGGAGTCGGTACCCGCGGCCGAACTGCCCGGGATCGCGGCCGCCGCGGACCGGCACCTGGAGGGGCTGCGCGGCGCCGACGGCCGGATCCGGCTCGGCCAGCAGGTCCTGCTCGCCGTCGCCGAACCCGCCATTGGATAGCCTGCCGGCATGCGCATCGCCTACGGGGCCGACGACCGCAACGGCACCACCGAGGCCGTGGTGGACTACCTGACCGCACAGGGGCACCAGGTCGTGGACGCCACCGCCGACGAGCACTGGCCGGAGATCGGGGCCGCCGTCGGGCGCGCGGTGGTCTCCGGCGCCGCCGACCTCGGGGTGGTGCTCTGCTGGACGGGTACCGGCACGGCGATCGCGGCGAACAAGATCCCCGGGGTACGGGCGGCGCTGGCCTGGGAGCCGTGGATCGCTCGGGGCGCCCGGCGGTGGAACGATGCCAACGTGCTGGCCATGAGCCTCAAGCGGCTGGCGCCGGATGTGGCCGTCGAGGTGCTGGCGGCGTTCCTGGACACCGACGGACCCGACCCGGACGAGGCGGACAACCTCGCCCGCCTGGCTGGCCTCGAACCGTCAGACTGATGCGCGGCCGGTGGGCAGTTCCCGCCAGTCGTCGACCACCGTCGGCTCGGTCAGCCCCTCGACGAGTTGCATCGCGTCGGCCTCGCAGTTGAGCTCCCACCAGCGGCTGTCGCCCTCGACGCCGCCCTCCCGCGCCTCGACCGTCCACTTGTCCGTCTCGTCGTCGAGGTAGAGCAGCACGTCGCGGCGCGCAAGGCGGCCCCATTTCCCGTTCCACCAGTGCCTGCGCCGTACCAGCATCGAACAAATGTACGATCGGCACCGGGAGTCGTCAACGTTTCCGCAGGTCAGCGCGTTTCCTACCCCGCTGACGGGTCCGGGCCCAGTTGTGCGGTTCGTCCCGACGGGAGCACCACGTACTGCCGCAGGTACAGGTCCCGGAAGGTCACCGGGCCGCGGGGTCCCGGTACCCGGTCGATGTTGATGCCGGTCTCCGGTACGGCCAGCAGCTTGAACCCGTCGAGCAGCCGCGACGTGGCGTTCCAGAAGCCGCCGGTACCGGCGTAGGCACCCAGGAAGGCCGTTGCCGCGGCCGCGTCCTCGGCCACGACGGTGGCCGCGAGTCCCGAGGTCTCCTGGTTGGCGATCCGCGCGGCGTCCAGCGGCCCGGCAGCCCGGGCCACCGTCACCGTCGCCTCGTTCCCGCTCGCCAGCGCCCACTCGTACCCGACGGGATGGTCGTGCGGCGGCAGCGACGCGGCGATCTTCGGTTGCCGGGCGGCCAACCGGTCGACCACCCCGGGCACCACCTCGTCCCAGATCGCCTCGTCCACCAGCAGCAGGTTGAGCCGGTTGCACACGCCGAGCCGGTCGAGGCTGCGGTCGATCAGGTCGGCCGCGAGCGCGCGGTCGGCGGACGGGTGCAGGTACATGACTGCCCCGCCGTCCGCGTGCGCCAGCGTGCGTACCCCCGACAGCGCCGCCCGCTCGGCCAGGCTGCGGGTGCTCTCCCCGCTGCCCCGCAGGATCACCAGCGGCAGCAGCGTCGGCTGCTGGACCAGCGCCTCGGCGGACTCCCGTCCCGGTACCCGTACCAACTGGACGGCGCCCGGGTCGAGCCCGACCTCGGCCAGCGCCGGCCCCACCACCTGGTCGACCAGCGCCACGGCCGAGCCGAGCGCGGCCGAGCCGGTCCGCAGCACGCCGGCGTTGCGCGACTTGACCAGTTGGGACGCGATGTCGATGACGACGTTCGGGCGCGCCTCGAAGTTGGCCCCGATCGCGCCGACCGGCCGCCGCCACTCCTGCACCACCAGGTCGCCGGGCAGGTCGCGGACGTGCCGGCGGGCCGGCTCCGGCGGGGTCTGCGCGAGGACCACCAACTGCCGGCCCATCTCGACCAGCCGCTCGGGGCTCAGCCGCAGCCGGTCGAGCAGCCCCTCGCCCATGCCGGCGCCCCGGGCCCGGGCCACGTCCGACTCGTTGGCGGCGAGCACCGCCGCCTGCGCCTCACCGAGCAGCCGCACCATGGCCAGCAGCGCGTCGTCGATGGTGGTGCGGCCGGCGGCGGCCAGCGACCCGGCGGCCGCCCGCGCCCGGCCGGCGGCCGCCGCCACGGCCTCGGCGGCTGTCTGCTGCTCCACGGCTCCTCCAGGGTTCCGGTCCTGAAGGCATTATCCGGTACCGGCCGGGCCGACGGACGAGCGCTGCCCCGGGGCCGGCTCGGCGGGCGTCGCCGGCCCGCCAGCGCGTTACCTCGACGGCTGCATCACCTTCGCGAAGTCGTTGGGCAACTGGGCCATCATGTCGTCGAACTCGCCACCGGACACCGCGTCCTGCAGGGTCGTCATCACACCGCGCACGCCCTGCCACGCCAGGCTGGTGTCGGTACCGGCGTTGAGGCCTACCCGCCGCACGAACTCCTCCAGCCCGAAGTCCTCGGCCTGCTCGAAGTCCTTGTGCAGCGCGTCCTGCAGCCCGACGGGCAGCTGGGACCCGAGATCGTCGGCCTCGCCACCGGTCAGCCGCTCGGCCAGTGTCTGCAGGGTGGCGTAACTGAGGACTTCCGCGTCGTCGGGCGACACTCCGGCACGGATCGCCACGGCGTCGATGAACTCGTCGTACTTCATGTCGCTTCTCCTCGCCTTGTCCCGTCTCAGCCTCAACGGGTCTCCCTCGCCGCGCTTACCCCCGACCGCCAACCGGAAACGGCCCGTTCGCGGGCGGTTGCGTCCCAAGGGGACGGGTAACCGGGCTCCTATGGTCAGCAGTGACAAGGTTCGCGGGTACCTGGAGACGGTCGACTTCCCGGCCGACCGTGAGGCGGTCGTACGGCAGGCTCAGGCGCACGGCGCGCCGGACAACGTGCTGAAGGCGCTCAGGGCCATGCCACCGGACACCTACCGCAACGCCTCGGAGGTGCTCAGCTCCGCAGGTACCGACCTGGCGCCAGAGCTGAGCGCGCGGGACAAGGCGGAAAAGCAGCTGGACAAGAAGCATCTCCGGGTCGCCGAACCGCTGCGCACGGCGACGACCGGCACCCGGTACCGGAAGGCGGGCCCCAGCAAGTAGCCGGTCAGGGCTGGTACCGGTACCCCATGCCCGGCTCGGTGAGCAGGTGTCTGGGCCGGGTCGGGTCGTCCTCCAGCTTGCGCCGCAGCTGGGCCATGTACTGGCGCAGGTACTGGGTCTCCGCCTGGTACGTCGGGCCCCACACCTCCTGCAACAGTTGCCGCTGGCTGACCAGCTTGCCCGGGTTGCGCAGCAGCACGTCCAACAACTGCCACTCCGTGCGCGTCAGGTGCGCCGGCTCCGACCGCTCGTCGTCCACCGCGACGTGCCGGTCCAGGTCCACCGTGTACCGGCCGATCCGGGCAACCGGCGCGACCGCGTCCGTGGGCAGCCGGCGCCGGGTCACCGCGCGGATGCGGGCCAGCAGTTCGTCCACGCTGAACGGCTTGGTGACGTAGTCGTCCGCGCCCGCGTCCAGCGCGTCCACCTTGTCCCCGCTGTCCGTACGGCCCGACAGCACCACGATCGGTACCGGCGTCCAGCCGCGCAGGCTGCGGATCACCTGTACCCCGTCCATGTCCGGCAGGCCGAGGTCCAGTACCACCAGGTCCGGGTGCTCCTCGGTGGCCGCCCGCAGCGCCTGGCCCCCGTCCGCCGCCGTCACCACGTCGTACTGCCGCGCGGTCAGGTTGATGCGCAGGGCGCGCAGGATCTGCGGCTCGTCGTCGACGATGAGAACGCGGGTCACGTCGCGCCGCCCGCAGCCGACCCCCGGTTCCAGTGGTCCAACTCCGACAGCGCGGCCGGGTGCGCAAAATCATCGTCCACTGGGGACAGGTCGACGACCGGCAGACTCAGCGTCATGGTGAGGCCGCCGCCCGGCGTCGTGTCCGGGGCCAGTTCGCCGCCCATCGCCTCGGCTAGGCCGCGGGAGAGGGCCAGTCCGAGGCCGACGCCGCTGTCGTTGGTACGGTCGCCGAGGCGCTGGAACGGCAGGAAGACCCGTTCCCGGTCGGCCACCGGGATGCCCGGCCCGTGGTCGATCACCCGTACCTCTACAAAGCCGCCGTGTTCGCTGGCGGTCACCAGCGGTGGCCGGTCGCCCGGGCTGTACCGCAGCGCGTTGCTCAGCACGTTGGCCAGGATGCGCTCCAGCAGCGCTGGGTCGGCGCGGACCTCGGCGAGTTCGTCCGGGATGTGGATGGCGATGTCCCGCCCCGCCACGCCCTGGTCCGCCACCGCCTTCACCACCGCCTCGGCGACGCTCAGCGCCTGCGGCGCGGTACCCAGGGCTCCGGCCTGTAGGCGGCTCATGTCGAGCAGGTTCTCCACGAGTCGCACCAGCCGGTCCAGGGACTCGTCGGCGGTGGCCAGCAGTTCGTCGCGGTCGTCGTCGCTGAAATGCACGTCGTGACTGCGCAGGCTGGTGACGGCCGCCTTCGCGGAGGCGAGCGGGGTGCGCAGGTCGTGGCTGACAGCCGACAGCAGGGCGGTGCGCAGCTTGTCGGCCTCGGCGAGGGTACCGGCGGTGGCGGCCTGTTCGGCTAGTCGTTCCTGGCGCAGCGCGACGGCGGCCTGGGCGGCGAACGCCTCGAGTACCCGGCGGTCCGCGGCGGCCAGCGGATGGCCCTTGAGTACCAGCGAAATGTCGTCGTCCACGCGCACGTCCGCCTCGCCCTGTGCCGGGGTCAGGCAGGGCTGATCCCCGACGGCCGCCGCGATCCGCCAGGAGTCCTTGTCCCGCTGGAGATCGGGGCTGACCGGGGCGCCCGGGCGCCGCTCCAGCAGGGTGACCCCGGTGAACCCGAACGCCTCCCGTACCTGGTCCAGCAGGGCCGGCAGCGGGCGGGAGCCGCGCAGCACCGTACCGGCCAATGTGGACAGTGTCTCGGCCTCGGCGCGGGCGGTCGCCGCCTCTCTCGTGCGCCGGGCGGCCAGGTCCACGGTCACGCTGACCGCCACGGCCACGGCCAGGAAGACCACGAGGGCGAGGATGTTCTCCCGCTGGGCGATGGTGAACAGGTGTATCGGCGGGACGAAGTAGTAGTTGAGCAGCAGGGAGCCCACCACCGCCGCGCAGATGGCGGGGTACAGGCCCCCGACCAGGGCGACCACGACGACCCAGGCGAGGTACAGCAGGATGTCGCTGGGCAGCGTCAGGTCCTTGCGCAGCATGGCCAGCACCACGGTCAGCACCGGTAGGCCCACGGCGGCCAGCCCGAAACCGATGCCCCGGCGGCGCCAGCTCAGGGCGGGGCTGACCGTCGAGCGGCCGCGGCCACGCTTGACCTGCTCGTGGGTGACCAGGTGCACGTCGATGGAGCCCGACTCGGCCGTGGTGGTCACCCCGACGCCGGGCGAGAACAGCTGCGCCAGCCGCCCGCGCCGACTCGCGCCCAGCACGAGCTGGCTGGCGTTGACCCCCCGGGCGAAGTCCAGCAGGGCGCTGCTGATGTCGTTGCCGACGACCTGGTGGTAGGTGCCGCCCAGGTTCTCCACCAGGGTCCGCTGCCGAGCGAGGTGTGCCGGGTCGCCGCCGCCGGACAGCCCGTCGCTGCGGGTCACATGCACGGCGAGCAGGTCGGCGCCCTTGGTGCGGGCGGCCACCCGGGCCGCACGGCGGATCAGCGTGTCACCCTCCGGGCCGCCGGTCAGCGCCACCACGACCCGCTCGCGGGTCTCCCAGGTCGCCGAGATGCGGTGCTCCGCGCGGTACCGGTCGAGCTGCTCGTCCACCTTGTCGGCCAGCCACAGCAGGGCCAGCTCCCGCAGGGCCGTGAGGTTGCCGACGCGGAAGTAGTTGCCCAGCGCCGCGTCGATCTTCTCGGGCTTGTAGATGTTGCCGTGGGCCATCCGGCGGCGCAGCGCCTCCGGGGTCATGTCGACCAGTTCGATCTGCTCCGCCCGCCGGACCACCGCGTCCGGTACCGTCTCCCGCTGCGGTACCCCGGTGATCTGCGCGACGACGTCGTTGACCGACTCCAGGTGCTGGACGTTGACGGTGGTGATCACGTTGATCCCGGCGTCCAGCAACTCCTCGACGTCCTGCCAGCGCTTGGCGTGACGCGAACCCGGCACGTTGGTGTGTGCCAACTCGTCGACGAGCACCACCTCGGGCCGCCGGTCCAGGACGGCGTTCACGTCCATCTCCGTGAACGTGGCGCCCCGGTACCCAACCTCCTTGCGGGGCAACACCTCCAACCCCTTGACCAGCGCGTCCGTGTGCCGCCGGGCGTGCGTCTCCACGTAGCCGATGACCACGTCCGTACCGCGCTCGGCCCGGCGGTGGCCCTCCTCCAACATCTTGTAGGTCTTGCCGACGCCGGGGGCGGCACCGAGGTACACGCGCAGCTGACCCTGTTGCATGTCCTAACTCTTCTTGACGGGGTACTGCTTGTCGAGGGCGACGTTGAGCGGGAGCACGCTGACCGCCGGCTGGCCCATGAAGCCCAGCGCCCGGCCCGCGGTGTACTGGTCGATCAGCCTCTGGACGGCGGCGGTGTCGATCCCGCGCGCCTTCGCGACCCGGGCCGCCTGCAGGCGCGCGTAGTCCACGCTGATCTGCGGGTCGAGGCCGGAGCCACTGGCGGTCACGGCGTCGGCCGGTACCGCCGGGTGGTCCGGGGCGTTGCCCCGGACGGCGACCACGACGCCCTGGGAGTAGTCCTCGCCGAACTTGGCGCACTCCACCGTGACGCCCTGGTACTGGGTGACGAACGGGGTGGCCGGGCAGGCCTCGTTGAGGCTGACGACCCGGGTGACCAGGCCCCTGGCGCCACCGCTGTGGAACACCGCCAGTACCGCGCCGACGCCGCCGGGGGTGCAGTACGGGCGGGAGCCGTCCACGCCCTCCAGCTTGCCGACATCCATGCTGCGCGTGCAGACCTGGGTGAGCAGGCTCTGCTTACCGGTGTCGCCCTTGACCGACGGGTTGGGCAGCGTGTCCACAATAGACTCAGGGCCGAGGTTCGACGCCCCGGTGGACGTCGGGTCGTACCCGGCGCCCGCCGCTGACGGCCGACTCTGGAAGTACTGCGCCAGAGGGTTTCCGTCCTTGTCCACAAAGGACTGTCCAACCAGGCTGCTGCCGACCGTGGTACCGGCCGACTGGATCATCGACCCGTCCGCGCGGTGCTTGAGGCCGGGGATCTGCGCGATGCCAAGGACGGCGAACGGGTAGATCAGGCCGGTCAGCACGGTGAGCACGAGCAGTGCCCGCAGCGCGGCCAGGTGCTGGGAGATCCAACTGGGTAGGCGCATCACGAAATCCCCGGGATGAACTGGATGATGAGGTCGATGAGTTTGATGCCGATGAACGGGGCGATGATGCCGCCCACGCCGTAGATCCACAGGTTGCGGCGCAGCATCGCGCCCGCGCTGGACGGCGTGTAGCGCACGCCACGCAGGGCCAGCGGGATCAGCAGCACGATGATGATGGCGTTGAAGATGACCGCGGAGAGGATCGCCGAGGTCGGGCTGTGCAGGCGCATGATGTTCAGCTTGTCCAGCCCCGGGTAGATCGCGGCGAACATGGCCGGGATGATCGCGAAGTACTTCGCGATGTCGTTGGCGATGGAGAAGGTGGTCAGCGCGCCCCGAGTGATGAGCAACTGCTTGCCGATCTCCACGATCTCGATGAGCTTGGTCGGGTCGGAGTCGAGGTCGACCATGTTGCCGGCCTCCTTGGCCGCCGAGGTACCGGTGTTCATCGCCACCCCGACGTCGGCCTGGGCCAGTGCCGGGGCGTCGTTGGTACCGTCGCCGGTCATCGCGACGAGCTTGCCGCCCTCCTGCTCCTTCTTGATGAGCGCCATCTTGTCCTCGGGCTTGGCCTCGGCGAGGAAGTCGTCCACGCCGGCCTCCTCCGCGATCGCCTTGGCGGTCAACGGGTTGTCCCCGGTGATCATCACGGTGCGGATGCCCATCCGGCGCATCTCGTCGAACCGCTGGCGCATGCCCTCCTTCACCACGTCCTTGAGGTGGATGACGCCGAGCACCCGGGCGCTACCGGCCGTACCGCCGGCCGCCTCGGACCCGGCGACGATGCGCTCGCCCACGACCAGCGGGGTACCGCCGGACGCCGAGATGCCGTCGACGATCTGGCCGGTCTCCTCCGGCACCGTGCCCCCGCCCGCCCGTACCCACTCGGCGACCGCGGACGCGGCTCCCTTGCGCAGGCAGCGCCCGTCGATGTCCACTCCGGACATCCGGGTCTGCGCGGTGAAGTAGATCCACTCCGCGTGCCCGAGTTCCCCGGGTCCACGCTCACGCAGCCCGTACTCGGACTTCGCGAACACGACGACCGAACGGCCCTCGGGTGTCTCGTCGGCGAGGCTGGACAGCTGGGCCGCGTCGGCCAGTTCCTCGGCGCTGACCCCACCGACCGGGATGAACTCGCTGGCCTGCCGGTTGCCCAGGGTGATCGTGCCGGTCTTGTCCAGCAGCAACGTGTTCACGTCGCCGGCCGCCTCCACCGCCCGGCCCGAGAGGGCAAGGACGTTGCGCTGCACGAGGCGGTCCATGCCGGCGATACCGATCGCGGACAGCAGCGCCCCGATCGTGGTCGGGATCAGGCAGACCAGTAGGGAGACCAGCACGATGCCGGTGACCCCATTGGCGTTCAGTGCCTGGGAGTCGGGCGCGAACGCCTGCACCCCCTTGGAGAAGATGGCCAGCGGCTGCAGGGTCGCGACGGCCAACAGGAAGATGACCGTCAGCGCGGCCAGCAGGATGTTCAGCGCGATCTCGTTGGGGGTCTTCTGCCGGTTGGCGCCCTCGACCAGCGCGATCATACGGTCGATGAAGCTCTCCCCCGGCTTCTGGGTGATCTGCACGACGATCCGGTCGGACAGCACCTTCGTGCCGCCGGTGACCGCCGACCGGTCGCCGCCGGACTCCCGGATGACCGGCGCGGACTCGCCGGTGATCGCCGACTCGTCGACGCTGGCGATGCCCTCCACGACGTCACCGTCGCCCGGTATCACCTGCCCCGCCTCGACCACCACGTAGTCGCCGAGCTGCAACCGGGGACCGGGTACCGCCTCCTCGCGGGTACCGGTCGCACCCGGCGTCCAGCCGATGAGCCGGCGGGCCGTCACGTCGGTCTTGGCCCGGCGCAGCGTCTCCGCCTGCGCCTTGCCGCGGCCCTCGGCCACCGCCTCGGCCAGGTTGGCGAAGACCACGGTCAGCCACAGCCATACGGTGGTGACCCAGGCGAACACGGTGGAGTGCTGGATGGCCAGCACGGTCGTGAACACCGAGCCGACCTCGACGATGAACATGACCGGATTGCGCCACAGCGTGAACGGGTTCAGCTTCTTCAGAGCGTCCGGTGCCGACTTCCACAGTTGCTTCGGGTCCAGCAGCCCCCCACCGATCCGGTGCGGTCCGGGACCGGACGGTTCCCGCCTCGACGGCGCCTTCCCGATTGTCGTTACAGCCATTGAGATTCCTTGTCCTGTTGGAGCGCCGGCGGCTAGTGGACGCCCTCGGCCAGCGGGCCGAGCGCGAGTGCGGGCAGGTAGGTCAGCAG
>CAZYCD010000022.1:1170-38222 GCA_964645345.1 uncultured Micromonosporaceae bacterium | reverse complement strand
CGCTGCCGTGCGGGCCGCCGCCGCAGGCCGGCAGTCGGATGGCGCCTCCGGGGGCCGGGTCGCGGAGCCCGCGGCGACCTGCCCCCGGGCGGGCAACCCGCCGCCGACGGGCAGTGGCGCAGAGTACTTCTCCTTCGAGAAGCGTTTATCCGGATTGGCACCGGGAACCGCTTGGCCATGTCCGTATCAGTGCAGGTGCGCCGGTATGGCGGCAGGTTCGACGGGGTCCTGTTCGACCGGGATGGCACGCTGGTCCGCGACATTCCCTACAACGGAGACCCGGACCGCGTCGAGCCCATGCCGGGCGCCGCTGCCGCGGTGGCCCGGCTTCGTGAGGCGGGCTACCGGATCGGCGTGGTCAGCAACCAGTCCGGCATAGGCCGCGGGATGCTCGACGAGGACGCCGTCGCCCGGGTCAACGCCCGCATCGACGAGCTGATCGGACCCTTCGACACCTGGCAGGTGTGCCCGCACGCGCCCGCCGACCGGTGCCGGTGCCGCAAACCCGCGCCCGGACTGGTCGAGGCGGGCGCCCGCGCGCTGGGCACGACCCCGCAGCGCTGCGTGGTGGTCGGCGACATCGGCGCCGACGTGGAGGCCGCCGCCGCGGCCGGCGCCACCGGGTTGCTGGTACCCACGGAGGTCACCCGGGCGGCCGAGGTCGCCCAGGCGCCCGCGGTCGTCGGCAACCTGGCCGACGCCGCCGACTGGATCCTGGCCCGGGAGCGCCTGCTCCGGCCGCCGGTACCGGCCGCCCCGCCCGGGGGCCGGGTGCTGGCGGTACGCGCGGATTCCGCCGGTGACGTGCTGATCTGCGGGCCGGCGATCCGAGCGCTGGCGGCCCGGGCCGGCGCGGTACACCTGTTGTGCGGGCCCCGTGGGCGGGCGGCCGCCCAGTTGCTGCCCGGGGTGGACGACATCATCGAGTGGCCGGTGCCCTGGATCGATTCCGGCGCCGGCCCCGTCGACCCCGCCTCGGTCGCCGCGCTGCTGACCGAGGTCGGCGGCCGCGGCGTCGACGAGGCGGTCATCTTCACCTCGTACCACCAGTCCGCGCTGCCGCTCGCCCTGCTGCTGCGGCTGGCCGGGGTACCCAGGATCTCCGCGATCAGTGACGACTTCGCGGGCGGCCTGCTGGACGTGCGGCACCGGGTACCGGAGGGGGTGCCCGAACCGGAGCGCGCCCTGTCCCTGGCGGCCGCCGCCGGGTACCCGCTGCCGGACGGCGAGGACGGCGGGCTGCGGATCAACGTGGAGACCGAGCGCGACCGGCCCGGGTACGTTCTGGTCCACCCGGGCGCGAGCGTACCGGCCCGGGCCTGCCCGCCGGAGCGCTGCGCCGCGATCGTGGCGGCGCTGGCCGACGCCGGCCGGGACGTGCTCGTCACCGGCAGTCCGGACGAGCGGGAACTGACCGCCTACGTGGCCGGTTCGGTGGCGCAGGACCGGGGCGGCGCCACCGACCTGGCGGGGTTGGCCCGGCTCATCGCCGGCGCCGACGCGCTGGTGTCCGGCAACACCGGCCCGGCTCACCTGGCGGCGGCCGTCGGTACGCCGGTGGTCAGCCTGTTCGCCCCGACCGTCCCTTTTGGACAGTGGGGGCCGTACCAGGTGCCGACCGTGCGGCTGGGCGAGCAGCTCGCGGCGTGCCGGGACACCCGGGCGGTGGAGTGCCCGGTGGCCGGCCATCCGTGCCTGAGCCGCATCGACCCCGCCGACGTCGTGGCAGCCGTCGAGGCGCTGGCCGGCGGCGCCGACGGCTCTAGTGGGTCCCCGCTGGCCGGTGGCTCCCGGTGAGGGTCCTGCTCTGGCATCTCCACGGCTCGTGGACGACCGCCTTCGTGCAGGGAAAGCACACCTACCATGTGCCGCTCACGCCCGACCGTGACCAGTGGGGTCGTGGTCGGGCGGCCACCTATCCGTGGCCGGACACCGTCGCCGAGGTGCCGGTCGACCAGCTGTCCGCAGTGGACAGCGATGTGGTCGTGCTGCAGCGGCCCGAGGAGTTCGAGCTCACCCGGAGGTGGACCGGCCGGACGCCCGGCCGCGACCTCCCGGCCGTCTACCTCGAACACAACACGCCCAAGGGCGGGGTGCCCGACACCCGGCACCCGATGGCAGACCGCGACGACCTGACGCTCGTTCACGTCACGCCGTTCAACGAACTGTTCTGGGACAACGGTTCCACCCGTACAACTGTCATCGAGCACGGCATACCCGACCCAGGGCAGCAGTACACGGGCGAGTTGGAACGCATCGCGGTCGCCATCAACGAACCGGTACGGCGCTGGCGGGTCACGGGTACCGACCTGCTGCCCCGGTTCTTCGACGTGGCGCCGGTGGACGTCTACGGCATCGGGGCCGCGGCCCTGGCCGAGCGGATGCCGGTCACCGGGTACGACGACCCGCCGCAGGCGTTCCTGCACACCGAACTCGCCCGCCACCGGCTGTACCTGCACCCGATGCGCTGGACCTCGCTGGGCCTGAGCCTGCTCGAGGCGATGAGCCTGGGGATGCCGGTACTGGCGCTGGCCACCACGGACGCGCACTCGGCGGTACCGGCCGACGCCGGGCTGCTGTCCACCAGCGTCGACGAACTCGTGGAGGCCGCCCGCTGGCTGATGGCCGACCCGACCGCGGCGCACCGGCTGGGCGCCCGGGCCCGCACGGTGGCCCAGGCCCGCTACGGCCTCGACCGCTTCCTGTCCGACTGGGACCGACTGCTGATTGAGGTGAGCCGACATGCCTGACGACGCGGTGATGCGCATCGCGATGGTCTCCGAGCACGCCAGCCCGCTCGCCGCGCTCGGCGGGGTGGACGCCGGCGGGCAGAACCTGCACGTGGCCGAGCTGTCCGCCGCGCTCGCCGCGGCAGGGCACGAGGTGCGCGTCTACACCCGGCGCGACTCGCGCAAGCTGCCGGCCATCGTGGAGGCCGGGCCCGGCGTGTCGGTCGTGCACGTCCCGGCCGGCCCGGCCAAACCGGTGGGCAAGGACGAACTGCTGCCCTACATGGGCACGTTCGGCCAGTGGCTGGCCGCGGAGTGGGCCTCCGGCGGCTGGGCGCCCGACGTCGTGCACGCGCACTTCTGGATGAGCGGCCTGGCCGCCCTGACCGCCCGCGCCCGGTATCCGGTACCGGTGGTGCAGACCTACCACGCGCTGGGCAGCGTCAAGCGCCGGTACCAGGGCGCGCAGGACACCAGCCCGGCCCAGCGCATTGGGTACGAGCGGATCCTCGGCCGGCAGGTCGACCAGGTGGTCGCGCAGTGCTCCGACGAGCTGGCCGAACTGGTCGCGCTCGGGGTACCACGGCAGGCCATCCGGCTGATCCCCTCCGGGGTGGACGCGACCCGGTTCACGCCCACCGGCCCGGCCGCGCTCCCGCCCGGTACCGGCCGGATCCTGTCGGTCGGGCGCCTGGTGGAGCGCAAGGGGTACGCCGACCTGATCGAGGCGATGCGGCTGCTGCCCGACGCCGAGGCGGTCATCGTCGGCGGACCGCCCGTCGACCAGCTCGGCGACGATCCGGTGGCGCAGCACCTGCTGGCACTGGCGCGGGAGCGCGGGGTGGCGGACCGGGTGCGGCTGACCGGGGCGGTACCCCGCGAGGAGATGCCGCAGTGGTACCGCAGCGCCGACCTGGTCGCCTGCCCCGCCTGGTACGAGCCGTTCGGGCTGACTCCGCTGGAGGCCATGGCCTGCGGGGTACCGGTGGTGGCCTACGCGGTCGGCGGGTTCGTCGACACGGTGGTGGACAACGTGACCGGGCACCTCGTGCCGCCCCGCGACTACCGGGCGCTGGCCAAGACGCTGCGCACCCTGCTGAACGACCCGGTACGGCGGCTGGAGTTCGGTGCGGCCGCGGTCGACCGGGCCAGCGAGTGCTACTCCTGGTCGCGCACCGCCGACCAGCTGCTCGCGGTGTACCGCCGGCTCGCGCATGCCGAGGAGCCGGCCGAGGTGGCGGAGGTGGTGAGTGCGGGATGAGTAACCATCTTGATGCGCTGAAGGACGCGCTGGAGGACTTCCGGGCCGAGACCGGCCGGCTGGACTCCTGGGCGCAGCGACTGGCACACACCCTGCCCCGCGGCGGGCGCCTGCTGGCCGCGGGCAACGGCGGCAGCGCCGCGCAGGCCCAGCACCTCGTGGCCGAGCTGGTCGGCAAGCTGGACGCGGACCGCGCCCCGCTGTCGGCGATCGCGCTGTGCGCGGAGACCTCCGGCCTGACCGCGATCGCCAACGACTACGGGTACGCCGAGGTGTTCGCCCGGCAGGTACGCGCGCACGGCCGGCCCGGGGATGTGGTGGTGCTGATGTCCACCAGCGGGCACAGCCACAACGTGCTCGCCGCGGCGCGGGCCGCGCGGGAGCTGGAGCTGCCGACCTGGGCGATGACCGGCGCCCTGCCCAACCCGCTGGCCGAGGCGTGCACGGATGTGCTGGCGGTACCGACCACCGACACCCAGGTCGTCCAGGAGCTGCACCTCGTGGCCGTGCACCTGCTGTGCGCGCGGCTGGACGAACTGCTCCTGCCGGTCCTGTCCGACCTCGTCGTGGACGTCGCGTGATGGGCGGGACCGGGCGGCCGATCGTGGTGGTCGGCGACTGCCTGCTGGACCGGGATGTCAGCGGCCGGGTCGACCGGATCTGCCCGGACGCGCCGGCCCCGGTGTTCGAGGAGGCGCACGCGGTGGACCGCCCCGGCGGCGCCGCGCTGACCGCCGCGCTACTGGCCGAGACGGGCCGGCCGGTGCGGCTGGTCACGGCGCTTGGCGCGGACCCCGCCGGGGACCGGCTGCGCGAACTGCTGGCCGAGGCGGGCGTCGAGGTGGTGGCGCTGCCGTACCGGGGCGCGACCCCGGAGAAGATCCGGCTGTGCGCGGGCCACCAGGTGCTGATGCGGCTCGACCGGGGGTCGCCGGGCGTCCTGGACGAGCCGCTGTCGGGCGCCGCCGCCGCGCTGTCGGGCGCCGGCGCCGTCGTGGTCAGCGACTACGGGCGCGGGGTGACCCGGTTGTCCGCGGTACGCGAGGCAGTGGCCTCCGTCGCGGGTACCCGGCCGGTGGTGTGGGACCCGCACCCGCGCGGGTCGACGCCGGTACCCGGGGTTCGGCTGGTGACTCCGAACGAGGCGGAGGTACGGGCCACGGTCGGCGACGGCCACCGGGGCAACGGTACCGTCCACAATGGACGTTTCTCCGGGTTGGCGGCGGCCGCCGAGCGCGCCCGCCGGTCCTGGCAGGCGAGGGCGGTGGCCGTCACCATGGGACCGGACGGCGCGCTGCTCGCCCAGGGCGGCCCGACGCCCATGGTGGTACCGGCGCCGATACGCAGCGACGGCGACCCGTGCGGCGCCGGTGACCGGTTCGCGGGTGCCGCCGCGGCCGCGCTGGCCGACGGTGGGCTGGTGTCCGAGGCGGTCCAGGCCGGGGTCGCCGACGCGGCCTCGTTCGTCGCGGCGGGCGCGGCGCGCGGGTACGCCCGGCGGCGCGCGCAGACCAGGGACGCCGACCGCACGGCCGAGGTCGACGTCGACGCCGCGCTCGCGCTGGCCGCGGCGACCCGGGGCGCGGGCGGCACCGTGGTGGCCACCGGGGGCTGCTTCGATCTGCTGCACGCCGGGCACGTGGCCACCCTGGAGGCGGCCCGCGCGCTCGGCGACTGCCTGATCGTGTGCCTCAACTCCGACCGCAGCGTGCGCGGGCTCAAGGGCCCGGACCGGCCGTTGGTGCCGCAGCAGGACCGGGCCCGGCTGGTGGCCGCGCTCGGCTGCGTGGACGCTGTCGCGGTCTTCGACGAGCCGACCCCGGAGCCGCTGCTGCAGCGCCTGCGGCCCGACGTGTGGGTCAAGGGCGGCGACTACTTCCTGGACGACAGCTCGCTCGACCCGCTGGACGGCGGGACGCTTTCCGGCGACGGGCGGCCGGTCCTGCCGGAGGCCGGGCTGATCCGCGGCTGGGGCGGGCAGACCGTGGTGGTGCCGTACCTGGCCGACCGGTCCACGACCGGACTGATCGAGACGGCCCGCGCGCGGGGCCGGTCCGCTGCTGAAGGAGGAGAGCGATGAACCCCCCGACCCTGGGCAACGTCCTGGTCACCGGCGGTGCGGGCGGGCTGGGCGCGGCGGTCGTCGCCGCGGTCGGCAACGCCGGCGGCAAGCCCTACGTGCTGGACCTCAAGCCGCCACCGGACGGGATCACGTCGATCTGCGTCGACCTGTCCGACACCCGGGCGGCACAGCAGGCGGCGGCCGAACTCGTCGAGCACGCGGGCGGCGTCGACGCGGTCGTCACCGCCGCCGGCATCGACATCCCCGGCCGGCTGGGCGAGGTACCCGCGGAGGACTGGGAGCGGGTGGTACAGGTGGACCTGCTCGCTCCGGCGGCGGTCATCCGGGCCTGCCTCCCGTCCCTTGTGGAGCGTCGCGGGCACGTGGTCACGGTCGCCTCGACGCTGGGCCTGCGGGCGCTGTCCGACGCGACCGCCTACTGCGCGGCCAAGTTCGGGATGGTCGGATTCACCCGGGCGCTGGCCGCCGAGCTCGCCGGCCAGGTCGGCGTGACCCTGCTCGTACCGGGCGGGATGCGTACCAACTTCTTCGACGGGCGCACCGAGCAGTACAAGCCGGGGCCGGACGCGGTACTCAACGCGCCGGAGAACGTCGCGGCGGCGGTGGTGTTCGCGCTGTCCCAGCCGGCCGGCTGCGCCGTGCGCGAAATGGTCATCACCCCGGAAACGGAGCCCAGCTACCCGTGAGCGTCCTCGTCCTCAGGGCTCTGGGGATCGGGGACCTGGCGACGGCGGTACCGGCGCTGCGCGGCCTGCGCGCCGCGTACCCGACGGCCCGGCTGAGCCTGGCCGCACCCGCCTGGCTCACGCCGCTCGCCGAGCTGACCGGAGCGGTCGACCGGGTGGTACCGACGGCCGGCCTCACCGCGCTGCCGAGGAACACTCCGCCGCCCGCGGTGGCGGTGAACCTGCACGGCCGGGGACCGCAGTCGCACCGGCTGCTGGCCGACCTGAACCCGGAGCGGCTGCTGGCCTTCCACCATCCGGAGTACCCCGACGGTCCACAGTGGATAGACGACGAGCACGAGGTGGCGCGCTGGTGCCGGCTGCTCGACTGGTACGGCATCCCGGCCCACCCCGGTGACCTGAGCCTGCACTCTCCGGCGGCGGCCGCCTCGGTACCGGGCGCCACGATCGTGCACGCCGGCTCCACATCGGCGCAGCGGCGGTGGCCTCCGCACCGGTTCGCGGAGGTCGCCCGACGGCTGGACGGGGACGGGCACACGGTGGTGCTCACCGGCGCCACCGGAGAGCGGGACCTCGCCCTGTCCATCGCCCGCGACGCCGGGCTGCCCGCCGACCGGGTACTGGCCGGCCACACCGACCTCGCCGCGGTCGCCGCGCTCGTGGCGCACGCCCGACTGGTGGTCACCGGCGACACCGGAGTGGGTCACCTGGCCACCGGGTACGGGGTTCCGTCAGTGGTGCTGTTCGGCCCGGTACCCCCGTCATGGTGGGGTCCCCCGGCGGACCGCCCGCAGCACCGGGCGTTGTACCACGGCGATGCGGAGGGCTCCCCGCTGCTCGCCATCGAGGTGGCCGAGGTGCTCGCGGCGGCCGCCGAAGTCCTTGCCGTGGCAGAGGATGCGGCGCCTACGCCGAGCCCGGCTACGCCGGGTCGGCCAGCAGGCGTTCGCGCAGGGTCGCCAGGGTCTGGCTGAGCAACCGGGACACGTGCATCTGCGAGATGCCGACCTGGTCGGCGATCTCGGACTGGGTGAGGTTGCCGAAGAAGCGCAGCGACAGGATCCGCTGCTCCCGCTCCGGCAGTTCCTTGATGAGCTGGTGCAGCGCCTGGCGGTCGGCCAGCGACTCGATCTGGTCGTCCGGTTCACCGATCAGCTCGCCCAGTTCGATGCCGCCGTCGTCGGTACCGACCGCGCTGTTGAGCGAGCGGGTCGCGTAGGCGCTGCCGCACTCCAGCCCGGCCAGCACGTCGTCCTCGTCGATGCGCAGCCGCGCGGCCACGTCCGCGACGGTCACCGAGCGGCCCAGTTCCTGAGCCAGGTCGGTGTACGCGCGGCTGATCTCCAAGTGCAGTTCCTGCATCCGGCGGCTCACCCGTACGCTCCAACCCTTGTCCCGAAAGTGCCGCTTCAGTTCACCCACCACGGTCGGCCCGGCGAAGTTCGCGAACGGGATGCCACGGCTGATATCGAAGCGGTCCACCGACTTGATGAGTCCGACCGTGGCGACCTGGGTCAGGTCGTCCAGCGATTCACCCCGTCCGGAGAACCGCCGGGCGAGCCGGCGGGCGAACGGCAGGTAAGCACAGATCAGCTCGTCGCGCAGGGCGAGCCGGTAAGGGTCCTCCAGGTCCAGCGGCGCCATCTTCGCGAACGTCTCGGCGGCGAACTCGTCCACCGGGGCCGCGGATCCCCCTACCGCCCGCGTCGAGGTCGTTTCCCTCGACTGGGTGGTTTCGACCGTGTCCGTGGATTCCCGCGTCTGCGTGGTTTCCCGGGTTTCGGTACGGGACATGACGTCTGGGTGCAAGGCGATAGCCATGGCCTGCCTCTGTGCCATATCCGCCACTGGTCCGGACGGAGCCGGAACGGTTGCGGGCACGGCGGATCGGCCCGCGCTGTTGGCGCGGGAAAGGTCGGTGAATGACGACGGCGCCCACTGTTTGAGCGCCGTGCGCGACCCTTCGAACCGGGTCGCCGGTCGCGCTCTGCCTGACGGGCGCGCCACTTCCGTACGTTACTCGCCGCGCAGTCGCCCGCAACCGCCTTGGGCAAACCTCGATCAGTCCGGTACCGCCAGGCGGGCCCAGACCACCTTGCCCTCACCCGTTGGCGCACAACCCCAGCCGTCGGACATCGTGTCGACGATCAGCAGACCCCGGCCGTACCCGGGGGCCTCGTCCATGCCACCGCCGGGACTCGCCAGCAACCGGGGATCCCCGTCGCGTACCGACAGGTAGAGGTCGGCTCCGGAAAGCCGTGCTGTCAGCTCCATCGGGGTACGCGCGTGCACGACCGCGTTGGTCACCAGTTCGGAGATGATGACGGCGGCTAGGCGGCCCAGCCGCGGTACCTCCCAGCTGGCGCAGGCGTCCTGGACGAACCGGCGGGCCTGCTCCGGCGCGTACCGGTCGGGGGCCAGCCGTACCGACTGCCGGGCGGGCAGCGGTGACTTGAGCGCCACCGCGACCGCGTCCTCGATGCGGTCGAACAGGTCGATGCCGGCCGGGGTCGGCGCCGGGTCGGCGGCGCCGGCGAGCAGCGACCGCACGGCCGGCGGCGCGCCGCACATCGCGATCCGCGCGCCGGGCCAGCGCGCGGCGTCGTCGGCGAGGTCGAGCAGGGCGGGCAGGGCGGGCGGCACGACGTTCAGGTGGGTGGCGTCGACCACCAGGGCCATGGGCTGCTCGGCGAGGCGCTCGCGCAGCGACAGCACGCCGCCGATGGAGGAGGACTCGTCAAAGGTGCCGTACAGGTTGACCACGGCTACCGGCAGCCGTCGCTTGACCCGACACAGGAGCGTGGACACTGGCCTCAGCGCACCCGCCCGGCGAGCCGGTTCCCGGCGTCAGCCTCCATGCGGCGCACCACACCTTCCTGCCGATGAGGGATCCCTCGGAGGCTGGTGTACCCGCCACGAAGGCAGTCATTCCTCGGCATCGGTCCGACTTATCGGATAGCATCGCGCGTCCGCCGCGCCTCCGCCAGCCGGGCGGACGGCCGAATTCTCAGGCCGGGCGGGTGGCGAGGCCGTCCCAGAGGTCGGCGAAGCTGCGGTCGCCGAGCCGACCCAGCGACACCGCGTCGCCCTCGAGTTCCCCGCCGCAGCAGGTCCGCAGCGCGCCGTCACACGTCACGTACGCGGTGTCCCGCGCCAGTTCGCGGGCGTCCGGCTCGCCGGGCTGGGGCAGGTGCAGTTGCAGGGCGTACTCCTCGGCCGCCTGCCGCGCCTCCGCGAACGCCTTGGCGGCGAGCTCCGGATCCACCCGGGTCGCTACCGGGGGCGGTTCGACCGGTACCCCGCCCAGTCCGTCCATCAGCGGCTCCCGGTACAGCACGCCGTCCGGATCGAGCTCGTCGACCAGGGGCGACACGTGCTGCACCCGGACCTCGGCGACCCCGATGCCGCCCAGCAGGGCCACCATGTCCGGCAACTGCGCGACGTTCTGCGGGGTCGCCACGAACACCACCCGGACACCGGGGGTATCGCTGTCCGCCGCCCGGCGGGCCGCCACCAGACCCGCGAGGTTCTCCAGTACCGGCCCGAAGTGGGCACCCTCGGGTACCCCGTCGAAGCCCTGCGGGTCGCATCCGTCCAGTGACACGCGCAGCCGGTCGAGGCCCGCGTCGACCAGTTCCTCCGCCCGGTCCCGGTAGAGCAGCGTGGCGTTCGAGTCGACGGCCACCCGGACGCCCCGGCTCTTGGCGTACCGGATCATGTCGACCAGGTTCGGGGCGAGCAGCGGCTCCCCCATCCCCTGCAGGGTCAGCTCGCGCAGCCCCGGCAGGTCGTCGAGGAGGCCGCGGAACATGGCCAGCGACATGGCACCGGTCAGGCGGTTCACCGGCGGCCGGCAGCGCGCCAGGCACATGGCGCAGCGCAGGTCGCCCACCGCGGCGACCTCGACCCGGATGCGGTCCGGAAGCGCCGGTACCGGCCTGCTGTAACGGGTCGCCCCTGCCGTGGTGGATCCGGCCATGGTCGGTCCGCCCGTCCTCGCCGGCCTGCCCAGCACTGCCATGGTCGCGCGCTTACCCGGCCGGCCCCTAACGAAACACGGGTGTAGCCCGACCTCAGCGGGGTAGCAATCGGGCATGCTGCGATCGCTGCGCCATTCGACGCTGGGCAGGTCGGTGCACCGCCGCGCGCACCGCGTCGGCGAGGCATACGGCGCCGGACAGCCGCTGCGCGGGTACCTGACGACGCTGACGGTCTACAGCGGCGTCGTGGGCGCCCTGGCCGGGATCGCGGCGGCCACCGGGCGGCGCGCCCCCGCCCGGCCGGACGCGGGCGACGTGGTACTCATCTCGGTGGCCACGCACAAGCTGAGCCGGCTGCTGGCCAAGGAGGCGGTGACAAGCCCGCTGAGGGCGCCGGTGACCCGGTTCCGGGGGGCGGCCGGCAGCAGCGAGGTCAACGAGGAGCCACGGCTGCCCGGCCGGGGGCATGTCGCGGCGGAGCTGGTCAGCTGCCCGTTCTGCCTGGGCGTCTGGGTGGCCACGGGGCTGAGCGCGGGTCTGGTCTTCGCGCCGCGGCTCACCCGCCTGGTGGCCAGCGGGCTGACCGCGGTCGCCGCGTCGGACTTCCTCCAGCTCGCGTACGACGCGGCGAAGCGGGCCAGCGGCAACGCTGGCCCGCACTGATGCTCGCCCGCTGTGACTCCCGGAAGCCGCTGCGAGACTGTCCGAACCGCTAGAAGCGGCCGGCCCGGTCCGACGCGCCGCCAAGGGCGGTCCACACCTCCGACACCGTCTGGTACCGGCCCTCAGGCGCGAGGTGGGACAGGGCGCTGACGACGTCGTCCGGTGCGTGTGCCGCGCGGGCCGCCGCGGTCAGCGTCGCCCGGTCGGCCGGGAACGCCGACCTGTTCAGGTACCGGCCCAGCCGCGACCGGGCCTCCCGCTCGTCCGCGTCCATCCCGAACGGCGCGCCGCCACGGTGACCGGCGCCCGTCTCGGGTACCAGCGAGCCCTGCGGCTGGTCCTCGCCGGCCGGCTCGGCCTCGCGCCACTCCTCGGCGCGGCCCCCGGCTGGCCTGCCCTGGACGACGCCTCGCATCTCGTGCGCCATCTCGTCGTCGACCCGGGGCCCGTGATTGCTGCTTCCTCGGTCCATACCGGCGGCCTACCCCCCGCTGCGGGCGAGCAAACGGATGCTTCTCCGGCGCCGCGTGGACGCCCCGGTAGTCCGCGCGAAGTTTCCGGTCCCCTCCGGGATTAACCGGCGGGAGTTCGGGTACGGGCGCCGCAGCGTTACCACGGCGGGTGCTCGCGTTGGAGGGCGCGGGCGCGGGAGTGGTCACGAGGGGCCAGTCGCTCCGGACCGCCGTGGCCTGCGGCTGCCAGTTGGGGGCATTCGGGGGGATGCGTCGGGCGGGCCGCAGAGGGACGGGGCCGGCAGGGAATTACCTGCCGGCCCCGTCGCGTCCCCCGGTCCCGCACGCTTTCCGGCTTCCGGCCCGACCGCTGCGGCTTAACAACCCGGGCGCCAGCCGTCGACGCGCCGGCGGCGGTCAGTTCGGGCCGGGGTGGCCGTCGGGCGTCGGCCGCTCGCGCCGGCCCTCCTCGCTGTCCGGGTCCGGGTCGCCGTCGGGTACCGCACCGGGGCGCCCTCGACCCGGATTGTCCAGCGCCGCCTGCGAACCGGCGTCGCCGCCGCTCGCGTCGTCGACCTGGCCGTCGGCCGAGTACGTCGCCATCGCCTGGTTCAACTCGGACAGCGGCAGCCGCTTCTCGTCCCGCCACGATTCCATGATCACTCCTTCTCCGCTCCCATCCGCCCCGGTTACCCCGGGCCCGACCGGGTAACACGGCGGCAGCGCGATCGGGGTGTCGATCGGGGGTAGCGGTCGGGAGGAACGGATGACTCAGACGGCCCAGCGGGACGTGATCAGCCTGCTGATCCAGGACCACCGCGAGGTCGACGAGCTGTTCGTGCGGCTCGAGGAGCTGGCCGAGGGCCGCGAACAGAGCGAGGCCAGGAGCGTCGCCGGCCAGGTCGTGATGGACCTGACCGGGCACCGCGCGGCCGAGGCGCGCTACCTCTACCCGTTGGTACGGGAGCGGGTACCGGGCGGTGCCGTGCTCGCCGAGCGGGACGCGGCCGAGCAGGCCGAGGTAGAGGACGACCTGCGGGCGCTGGACCGGCTGGATCCCGGGCAGGACGAATTCTGGGTGCGGGTCGCGGTGTTGACCGACCGGTACCGGGCACACGTACGGGATGAGGAGAACGAGCTGTTCCCTCGGGTACGGGACGCGGTGCCCCGGAAGGTACTCGTGGAACTGGCCGGGCTGGTGGGCACCGGCCAGGTCCTGACGACCTTAGGAGTAGTCGATGCGTGACGTGGACGACCTGCTTGACGACGTGTACGTGAGCCAGGAGCGGATGACCCGCGACGACCTGCACCGGCGTGCGGTGGCCGGGAACCTGCCGGCCGAGGTGATCGTCGCGCTGGACGCGCTGCCCGAGGGCGAGTACGCCCAGGACGAGGTCAGCGAGGCGCTCGCACAGATCAGCGACGTCGACGCGTCGCACGCCACCGGCGTCTCGGCGCTCGACCTCACCGATGACGACCTGCTGCGCGAATTGGCCGAGCTGCACCGCACCCGTCACGACACCCTGCGGCACGGCTCCGACCAGGCGCTGGAGGAGCACGACGAGCGGCTGACCGAGCTGGAGGCCGAGTACCTGCGGCGGTTCCCGGAGCGGGAGGTCGACCCGCAGCGGCTGCGCGAGGGTGCCCGCACCCGGCCCGCCCGCATCCAGGCGCTGGAGGACACCGAGCAGGTGGCCCGGGCGATCGACGACGAGGCGCCGGTACCGGCGCTGGCCGAGTCGGGCGGCTCGATCGACCAGCAGCTCGGGTTCCGCGAACCTACCGCGGCGGTCGGCCCCGGCCCGCGCGGCCGCTCAATCGGCCAGGGCGCGACCGGTCGGGGCGCGGTAGCCCAGGGCGCCGGGCAGGCGCGGCAGGTCGACCAGCAACGGCAGCAGGCGACCGGCCGGCCCGCCGGTACCGGTCAGCGCGGCACCGGCGCGGCCGACACCCGCTCCGTGCGTACCGGCGCCGAGCAGCCCTGGGACCCGGTCGACCTGGCAGTGGCCGAGGGCCGCGACCCGACACCGCGCAACGTGGAGCGCGCCCGCCAGGAGCTGAACCGCGACGGGTCGGCCGCGATCGAGCGGACGGTACCGTGAACGTCTCTTTCCTCCGCGAGCTGTACCAGCGGCCCGGTCCGTGGGCGTCGGTCTACCTCGACGCGACGCACAACACGGCCGACGGCGACCAGGCGGTCGGGCTGCGCTGGCGGGGGCTGCGCGAGCAACTGGCCGCGCAGGGTGCCGACGAGCCGACCCTGGCGGCGATGGACTTCGCGCTCAACACGGGCTACGCCACGAACGTGGTGCCCGCCGTCGGGCCGCCGGCCGGCCCGGGTCGGGTGGGCATGGCGGTGTTCGCCTCGCACGGGCGGGTGGCACTGGCCGAACCGCTGCCGCGGCCGCCGGTACGGGAGCAGGCCAGCTGGTCGCGCCGGCCGCTGACCGGGCCGCTGATCGCCGCCGCGCAGGACCAGGTGCGCTGGGTCCGTGCGGTGGTGGACCGCGCCGGGGCCAGGCTCACCGCGGCGGACGCCGGCCACCTGCGGATGGACCGGGACGTGCCGCCGACCGAGCGGTACCCGACGCACCGCAGCGGGAAGGGCGGGTGGTCGCAGCAGAACTACGACTACTCGGCGATGAACGTCTGGAACCGCAACGTGAACGGTGTGTCCGAGGCGGTCACGGACGCCGCGGACCGGATGGGCGCCGACGTCATCATCGTCGCCGGCGAGGTGCGGGCCCGGCACATGCTCATGGACAAGCTGCCGAAGCGGCTGGCCGACCGCGTGGTGGAGACCGAGGCCGGCCACCGGGCGGCCGGATCCGATCCGTCCACATTGGACGACGCAACGGCCGAGGCCGTCGCGCGGGTCGCCCACGACCACCGGATGGAGCTGCTCGACCGGTACCGGATGGATCTGTCCCGGGGGCGGGCGCGCGAGGGACTGGCGCCGGTCAGCGAGGCCGCGTGGCAGGCGGCCGTGGACGTGCTGCTGCTGACCGACGACAACGACTTCGTCGGCGCCGAGCCGGCCCTGGTCTGGATCGACCCGGAGGACCCGCGGGTGGTCGCCACGGACCCCGCGGTGCTGCGCGAGGTCGGGGTGTCCGGCGCTGAGCAGGAGGACGCCATCTCCGCGCTCATCGCCGCCGCGGCGGCCGGGGACGCCGAGGTCGTCACGGTGGACCCCAACGACGTGGTGCTGACCGACGGGGTGGGGGCGATCACGCGCTACTCGGCGCCCTGAGCCGGGGCGGGCGAGCTACTCGCTGTGCGAGCCCGCGCCGGTACCGGCCTCGCCCTCGCCGACCCAGACGCTCTTCACGTTGCAGAACTCGCGGATCCCGTGCGCGGACAGCTCCCGCCCGTACCCGGAGTTCTTCACGCCGCCGAACGGAAGTTCGGGGTAGGACGTGACCATGCCGTTGACGAACACCATGCCGGAGTCCAGGTCGGTGACGAACCGGCGCTGCTCGTCCGGGTCGGTGGTCCACGCGTTGGCGCCCAGCCCGAAATCGGTGGCATTGGCCAGCTCGACGGCCGCGTCGTAGGAGTCCACCCGGAACAGCCCGGCGACCGGCCCGAAGACCTCGTCGGCCCACATCTGCATGTCCGGCGTGAGGTCGGCGACCACGGTCGGCGGGTACCACCAGCCGGGCCGGTCGGGCGCCTGGCCGCCGCACAGGACCGTGGCGCCGTGCGCGACCGCGTCCTGTACCTGCGCGGCGACGTCGTCCCGGCCCTGGCGCAGCGCGAGCGGCCCGACGTCGGTACCGGCGTCCATCGGGTCGCCGACGGTCAGCGCGGACATGTGCTTGACGAACGCCTCGGCGAACTCGTCGTACACGTCGGCGTGCACGATGAACCGCTTCGCCGCGATGCAGGACTGGCCGTTGTTCTGGCACCGGGCGGTGGTCGCGACGGCAGCCGCCTTGTCCAGGTCGGCCGACGGCATCACCACGAACGGGTCGCTGCCGCCCAGCTCCAGTACCGTCTTCTTGAGCTCCCGCCCGGCGACGGCGGCGACCGCGCGGCCGGCCGCCTCGCTGCCGGTCAGCGTCGCGGCCCGGACCCGCTTGTCGCGCAGCACCCCCTCGACCTGGTCCGAGCCGATCAGCAGGGTCTGGAACGAGCCGTCCGGGAACCCGGCCCTGGTGAACAGCTCGGCCATGAACAGCGCGGTCTGCGGCACGTTGGACGCGTGCTTGAGCAGGCCGACGTTGCCGGCCATGAGGGCGGGCGCGGCGAACCGCATCGCCTGCCACAGCGGGAAGTTCCACGGCATCACCGCGAGTACCGGCCCGATCGGCTGGTAGCTGGAGTAGGCCCGGCGCGCCTTGACGGCGTTGGCGTCGGCGGGCTCGTCGGCCAGGTACCCCTCGGCGTGCGCGGCGTAGTAGCGGCAGGCGTTGGCGCACTTGGCGACCTCGGCCTTGGCGGAGGCGAGGGTCTTGCCCATCTCGGTGGTCATCATGGTGGCGATCGCGTCGCGCTCGGTGTCCAGGATGTCGGCGGCCGCGGTCATCCAGGCGCCCCGCTGACCGAAGCTGGTGACGCGCAGGGCGGCGAACCCGTCGACGGCCCGGGACAGCGCGGCGTCGATCTGCGCGGGCCGCAGGGGCTCGAACGTCCGCAGGACCTCCCCGGATGCGGGGTTCGTGGTGGAGATGGGCACGGGACACCGTCCTCTCGGTCGCGTTCACCCTCACCGTATCGGGTGTACCGGCGGACGCCAGGGGTACCGGTCTGGTATGACTGTGAACCCGATCCAGGTGCAGAAGTTCCTCGGTGGCATCGACTATCCGGCCCGCAAGGACGATCTGATCAAGCGGGCGCAGAAGTCCGGGGCGGACCAGAACGTGATGAACACGCTCAAGTCCCTGCCGCGCGACAAGTTCAACTCGCCGAACGACATCAGCGAGGCGATCGGAGACATGCACCACAAGAAGTGACGCGGCCGGTACCGGCCGCCCGCGCCGCGTGATGAGCGCCGGGGCGGGGCCCGTTCCGGGTGAAGGCCCCGAGCGGTGGTGCTCTGCGGGGTGCCGCCCCGCCGGAGTGAGGCTCCGACGGTGGCCGCCCCGCAGCGTGCGGCGGTGCGCACCCTTGGCCGTCTGCGGCGGGCTAGTGGTGGATGAGGTCGAGCAGGGGCTCGGGCGTGACGTGCTCGACGTTCACCATCACGCCGAGCGGCACGACCTCGGCCACCGCCCCGGTGACCGCCCGGATCAGCTGCTCGGCCTCGTCCGCGGCGCAGCCGCACCGCCGCACCACCGCCGCCTCGAAGTCGGCCCGCCCGACGCTGCCCACCGCGCTGTCGACCGGGAAGTGCCGCCCGACCGCCTCGCCCACCTCGTCGGGCAGGCTGGCCGCGAGGTAGGCAGCCGTACCGTAGGGCAGCACCTCGCCCAGCGTTTCCAGCACGGCGTGCACCGCGCGCCCCGCCGGCACGTCGAGTCCGGCGCGCTCCACCCATTCGAGAATCTGCCGGTACCGCTCGTCGCGCGGCTCAGGTGCGGCGGCGGGGTCGCGGCGGGCGGGGGTCTCCATGGGCAGCCTCTACCCGCTGGCACGCCGATTCATGCCGATTGACGGCGCGCAATCCGGGTAGGTGCGTCATTATGACCCCGACGATCCCCAGACCCCTCGATCCGGGCGATCCGGCGGAGTTCGCCGTCGGGCGCGACCTGGATGTCCTGGTACCCACCCGGAACCGGCCCGCCGAACTGGCCGCGACCCTCGCCGGGCTCGCCGCCCAGTACCCGCCCCCCCAATACCCGCCGTTCGGTGTCGCGGTCAGCGACCAGTCCGACGGCGACCCGTCCTGGTACCACGATGCCGTCGCGGGCATGGTGCGGGTACTGCGGCATCGCGGCCATCCCGTGCTGCTGTCGGCGCACGTGCCCCGCCGGGGCCTGGCCGAGCACCGGGCCCACCTGCTGAGCCTGTCCCGGGCCCGGTACGTGCTGTACCTCGACGACGACGTGTGGCTGGAGCCCGGCACGGTACCCCGGCTGCGCGCCGCGATCGAGCAGCTCGGCTGCGGCTTCGTCGGCAACGCGCCACATGGCCTGTCCTATGTAGACGATTACCGCCCGGAGCAGGAGAAGCCTTACCAGGAATGGACGGGCCGGCCGCACCCCGAGCGGATCGAGCCGCGCGGGCCGGAGTGGAACCGGGCCAGCGTGCACGCGGCGGCCAACCTACTGCACGTCGAGCGGCGACTGGCGTTGCGCCCGGGCGAGTGGCGCGCCTACCGGGTCTCCTGGCTCGGCGCGTGCGTACTGTTCGACCGCGCGAAGCTGGTATCGATCGGCGGGTACGACTTCTGGCCCCGGGTACCGGACGAGCACAGCGGCGAGGACGTGCTCGTGGAGTTGCGCATGCTCGACAGATACGGCGGCGCCGGCATCGTGCCCAGCGGCGCCTTCCACCTCGAGTCGCCGACGACCGTGGAGGCCCGCGACACGGAGTGCTTCGACGTCGTCCAGCCCTTCGACTGACCGGCTGTCCCACCGGACGCCGAGGTCAGCCCGGCCCGGCCACCGGTACCGACGCCACCACCGAACCGCTGTTCGCCACCGAATCCGACAGCAACTCCAGCGCCACGTCCGACACCTCCACCGCCGGTACGTCCGCGACGAACGACGGCTGGTGGTCACACGGCGGCGGGCCGCCGCGCGCCGGGTACAGGTCGCGGGTGCAGTCCACACCGCACTGCGGGCAGTGGATCGTCCACGACACCACCGGCCGGTTGCGTTGCCGCACAACGGGAGCGCAGTTGATGACATTGCCCACCCAGTAGATGCCGACCGTCGCCGCGCCCACCGCCGCCGCCAGGTGCAGCGGCCCGGTGTCGTTCGCCACCACCACCGCGCAGCCCGCGAACAGCCCCGCCAGGCCGCCCATCGACAGCGCGTCGACCAGTGGACGGGCCGGCCGGCTCATCCCCGCCACCACTTCGTCCACAATGGACTGTTCCGGTCCGGTGCCGGTCACCAGAACCTCCGCGCCGGCGGCCGCGAGTGCGTCCCCCACCTCCGCGAAGCGGGTGGCCGGCCACCGCCGCCGGGCGTCGCTCGCGCCGGGGTGCAGGACGACCCGACCGGTACCCGACGGGTCCCCCGCCACCCCGCGTGCCTCGGTCAGATCCGCCGCGGTGACCGCGAGCCGGGGCTCGTAGCCAACCGGTCGCGCGCCGACCAGCCCGACCAGCTCCAGGTACCGGAACACCTCGGGCTGGTAGTAGACGTACCGGATCCAGCGGTCCAGCGGCGGCGCGTCCTCGGCCCGCAGGCCGATCGTGAGCCGGGCGCCGAGCGCGGCCATGAACGGGTTGGTGTTGCGGCCCCCGCCGTGCATCTGTACCGCCAGGTCGAACCGCTCACCCGGCGGCGGCCACGGCGGCGACGGGTCGGGTTCGTCGCGGCCCGGTTCGCGCACGCCCGGCGCCGGCGGGACCACGAGCACCCGGTCGACCGGGCCCGGCCGACCGGTCATCAGCCTCGCGTGCCAGGGCGCGCCGAGCAGCGTGATCTCGGCGTCCGGGTACGCGGCGCGCAGCGCGTCCAGCGCCGGCAGCGCGAACATGAAGTCGCCCAGGGCGTTCGCGCGGAGCACCGCGATCCGCCCGACCCCGGGCTCCGTCACGCCGGCCCGCCCGCGGTCTCGGTCGCCGGTACCGGCTGGTGCCGCCGGATCCGTTCGATGATCGCCGACGTCGAGCGGTCGGGCAGGTAGTCCAGGGTCCGTACCTCGCCGCCCAGCCGGTGCACGAGTTCCGCCTCGGGGATCAGCTCGGGCCGGTAGTCGCCGCCCTTGACGTAGACGTCCGGACGGACCAGCTCCAGCAGCCGCGCAGGGCTGTCCTCGTCGAACACCACCACGTGGTCCACGCAGCCCAACGCGGCCAGGACCGCGGCCCGGTCCTCCTGCGGGTTGACCGGCCGGCCGGCGCCCTTCAGCCGGCGTACCGAGTCGTCCGAGTTGAGCGCGACCACCAGCACGTCGCCCAGCTCGCGGGCCTGCGACAGGTACCCGACGTGCCCGCGGTGCAGCACGTCGAAGCAGCCGTTGGTGAACACGATCCGGGCGCCCCGCGCGCGGGCCTCGTCAATCCGCGCGACCAGCTCGGCGGCGCACACCGGGCCGGGTGCGCTCGGCGCCAGCCGGTCCAGCAGGTCGTTCACGCCGCACACGGCGGTACCGGGCTGGGCCAGCACGGCGCCCGCCGCCGCCTGCGCGACCCGGGCCGCGTCCCCGGGCGCCGCGCCGGAGAGCAACGCGAGCAGGAAGCCGGCCAGGTAGCTGTCGCCCGCACCGGCGCTGTTGGCGTTCGGTGCCGGCGTGGTACCCGTGCGGTGCACCCCGCCGGACTCGTCGAGTACCAGCGCCCCGTCCACGTCCATGGTCAGCGCGACGATCCGCGCTCCGGCGGCGGCGCGCACCTCGGGCAGCCGGGCCGCCGCCCATGCCGGCCGGTCGCCGGCGGGCTCGGGGGGCTCGGCGACGTCCAGCAGTCGCGCGGCCTCGCCCAGGCTCGGCGTCACCAGATCCGGCCGTACCGCCTGCCAGCGCCTCAGGTCGTGGGCGTCCACGGCGAGCAGCTCCAGTCCCGGCCGGCGCGCGGCGAGCAGGTCGACCAGCCGGTCAGGCACGGTACCGGCGCCGTAGTCGCATACCACCACCGCATCGGGCCGCGCGTCCAGGGCGGCCTCCACGACCGCGAGCAGCGCGGTCGGGTCGTCCAGCGGATCGTCGTCGCCCTCGTCGAAGCGGGCCACGATCTGCTCACCGGCCAGCAGCCTGCGTTTGGTGATCGTGCGTCGCCCCGGTACCTGCACCAGCCGCGCCACCACTCCGGCCTCGGCCAGCCCGTCACGCAGCACCTCGGCCGACCCGTCGGTACCGGTGGCGGCCACCATCTCCACGTCCGCGCCCAGCGCCGCGAGGTTCACCGCCGTGTTCGCCGCGCCACCCGGAGCGTAGTGGCTGCCCGCCAGGTCCAGCACCGCCACCGGCGCCTCCCGGCACAGCCTGCCCGGCCGGCCCGTCAGCCAGCCGTCCAGCAGCGCGTCGCCGAGTACCAGCACCCGCCGCCCGGCCCACCGGCCGACGGCGTCCGCGAGAGTCTCCTGCTCCACAACAGGTCGACTACCCCGGTTCGGGCCAGTCATGCCCCGATCGTCCCGTCGGCGGGACCGGAACGCGCGGCGGGTAACCCGCCCGAATCCGGCCGAGAAACAGGCTCACGCACCGTTTATCAGGCCGCATGGCGGGTAGCGGGTCAACTCATGACAGAAGCGGACGGTCCGGGCGCGAGGCCGATCCGGGTACCCGACCCCGGTGAGTACCGGAGGCCCGAGTTCCCGCCCAGCGAGGCCGAGTACGACGTGCCCAACAGTACCGAGCAGGATCGATGGAAGAAGGCGCACGAGCCGATGCCCGGCGCCACGGCCACGATGATCGACACCTCTCCGCCACCGGTACCCGGCGGACTGCGGCCGGAACCCGTCCGCGCCTACGTCGGTCCGGTGCACGAGCGGCCCAAGGGCTCTGCCATCGCGCGCCTGCTGCGTACCACCGACGCCAAGCAGATCGGCCTGCTGTACGGGACCACCGCGCTCGGGTTCTTCATGATCGGCGGCCTGATGGCCATGCTGATGCGCGCCGAGCTGGCCCGGCCCGGCCTGCAGTTCCTCTCCCCCGAGCAGTACAACCAGCTGTTCACCGAGCACGGCACGATCATGCTGCTGCTGTTCGCCACGCCCATCCTGTTCGCCTTCGCCAACTACATCGTGCCGCTGCAACTCGGCGCTCCGGACGTGGCCTTCCCGCGGCTGAACGCGCTGGCGTACTGGCTCTACCTGCTCGGCGGCGGGCTGGTGATCGCGGGCTTCCTCACCCCGTCCGGCGCACCCGACTTCGGCTGGACCGCGTACCAGCCGCTGGCCAGCGTGATGAACTCCCCGGGCGCCGGCGGCAACATGTGGTTCGTCGGTCTGGCCATCTCCGGCTTCGGCACCATCCTCGGCGCCGTCAACATGGTCACCACGATCCTGACCCTGCGCGCACCCGGCATGACCCTGTTCCGGATGTCGCTGTTCACCTGGAGCATCCTCATCACTGCCGTGCTGGTGCTCCTCGTCTTCCCGCTGCTGGCCGCCGCGCTGCTCGCCGCGATGGCGGACCGGCTGCTCGGCGCGCACGTGTTCGACTCGGCGACGAACGGGCCGATGCTCTGGCAGCACCTGTTCTGGTTCTTCGGCCATCCCGAGGTCTACGTCGTCGCGCTGCCGTTCTTCGGCATCATCTCCGAGGTCATTCCGGTATTCAGCCGCAAGGCCCTGTTCGGGTACAAGGGCATGGTCGCCGCCATCATCGCGATCGCCATGCTGTCCATGGCGGTGTGGGCGCACCACATGTTTGCCACCGGTCAGGTGCTGCTCCCGTTCTTCTCCTTCGCGACGTACCTGATCGCGATACCCACGGGAATCAAGTTCTTCAACTGGATAGGCACCATGTGGAAGGGGCAGCTCACCTTCGAGTCGCCGATGCTGTTCGCGATCGGGTTCCTGCTCACCTTCCTGCTCGGCGGGCTGTCCGGCGTACTGATCGCGTCGCCGCCGCTGGACTTCCACGTCACCGACTCGTACTTCATCGTCGCCCACTTCCACTACGTGCTGTTCGGCACCATCGTGTTCGCGGTCTACTCCGGCATCTACTTCTGGTTCCCGAAGTTCACCGGCCGGATGCTCGACGACCGGCTGGGCAAAGTGCACTTCTGGCTCACCTTCATCGGGTTCCACACCACGTTCCTGGTACAGCACTGGCTCGGCGCCATGGGCATGCCCCGCCGGTACGCCGACTACCTGCCTAGCGATGGATTTACAACTCTGAATACAATTTCCTCCATCGGCGCCTTCATCCTCGGCATCTCGATCCTGCCGTTCCTCTGGAACGTCTGGAAGTCCTACCGGTTCGGCGCCGTCGTCACCGTCGACGACCCTTGGGGCTTCGGCAACTCACTCGAGTGGGCCACCTCCTGCCCACCGCCACTGCGCAACTTCGACCGGCTGCCACGCATCCGCTCCGAGCGCCCCGCGTTCGAGGCCAAGTACGGCAGGCAGGTCGCCGACCTCGGCCGGGACGTACCGCAACGGGAAGTGCGCCCGGCGCAGGACATATAGGCCGCCCACGAGGCGGCCCGGCAGAGCCACATGCAGGCCCGGACCAGGAGGCACAAGTGTTGACGTCCTCGGGCGAAGACCCCGCCCCCGCCCGCGACGCGGCAACCCGCGGCGCCACCCGACCGTTGCCCGCCGAGCAGGCCCTCGGCCCGTACGGTCAGGTCGGCTCGCTCGTGCTGGCGACCGCACGGGCGTTGGGCGCACAGGAGCGGGAACCGACCGGCACCGGCGGTTCGGTGCTGCGTCGGCTGACCGGCGGGCTCACCGCACCACGCGAGGAGCGGACCACGCTGCGGCCCGCCCAGACCGGCCAGATCGACGCCGACGCGATAGCCCGCTTCACCACCGACCAGTACCCGCAGGAGCGGTTCCCCGCCGTGGTGGTCGGCTCCCCGCACGGCGCGGCCGCACACCTCGCCGTCGCCCTGCGGGTACCGTGGCTGCCCGCCGCCTTCGACGTCACCGTGCAGGCGCCGCCCGAGCCTGCCGGCGACGCCGGGATCCCGTCCCTGGTGTCCAGCGGCGCTGCAGTCGCCGAGGCGGTACTGGCGCGCAACCCGGAGCTGTCCGTACGCCAGGTGCACGACCCCACCACGGCGGTACCGGGCGTCCTGACGCTGTTCCTGCGCTGGCGCCGGATGCCGGCCGCCTACCACGAGTTCCTCGTCGAACGGCTGGTTCCTGGCGCGCCCGTGCTGCTGGTACGCGACACGAGCACCGCGCCCGCCCTGGTCGGCCCGGGCCGGTTCGGCTTCCAGTACGGCGGCCCCGAGGACGACCTGCCGTCCCTGCCCGGTACCTGGGTACACGGCGAGACGGCGTACGGGGTGTGCGGCGGCTTCGCCGAGACGCTGCGGGTCTGGGCCGAGGAGCGCTGCCATCCCCTGCGCCGCATCATGTTCGGCCGTCCCGAGGCGCTGTCCGCCGCGGTCGCCGACGTGTACCGGCGCTGGCTGCGCTCGGCCGGCAAGACCGGCAACCGGCTGGTGGTCGAGTGCGGCCGCCTGCTCGACCCGGGTCAGGTCGTACGCGCGGGACTCGTACCCTTCTGGCTGCCCACCCCACGTCACCAGACGGTCGCGGAGACGGCCTGGTGGCTGGCGGGTAGCGAGCCCTTCAGCCAGATCGAGGTCATCATCGAGCCGCCCGGTAGCAGCACTCCCAACCTCGCGAGCCTCGCCCAGTTCGAGGCGGTGGCCCGGTTCGCGACCCGCCAGGGCCGGGTGGACACGGCGGCGGCGCGCGCGTACCCCTACGGCACGGTCTCCGCGCGGCACGCGACCCGGGTGCTCCGGGCGCACCCCTACGACCTGCCGGCCCCGCCGGAGTTGCCGAGCGCCACGGCCGTCCGCTGGCTGATGGACAGCCAGGAAACCAACGACCTCATGGTCTGCTGAGGCGGCAGCCGCCTCACGGCGTGAAGACGAACCGGCCGTCGGGACCGCGGGTCAGCGGCCGGGTACCAACGACCGCGTCCACGTTCAGCGGACCGTAGATGTGCGGGAACGGTGCGTTCATGCCCGGTACCGTCTCGTACACCACCTCGGGCCGCAGGCGCTCCTCGTCGATCGCGAGGACGACCAGGTCGTCCTCGCCGGCGTAGAAGGCGTTGGCGACGTCCGCGAGCTGGGCCGCCGTGGACGCGTGGATGAAGCCCTCCTCGGCCAGCGTCCGGCCCCGGGACGACGTCAGGTACTCGCCGTCCCGCTGCGCCGCCACCCAGTCCGCCCGGTACGCGAGGTGATAGATCAGTCCCACCGTTCCAGTATCCGTTTCGGAGCGGGCGGTCTGGGCATGGACCGGACATGCGTGATGTCGAACGCCTGCTGACGGATGAGTGGGACGCCAGCAGCTCCGATGAGTGGATCGAGAAGCGCGACCCGGCCGACAACTCCCTCGTCGGGCGGGTACCGGTCGCCAGCGGTCCGGCCGTCATCGACGCCGTGCGGTCCGCGCGTCGCGCCGTGCCCGCGTGGGCCCGCACCTCTCCCGCGTCGCGCGCGGCCGCCCTGCACGCGGTCGCCGACGCCGTCGAGGGGCGGGCCGACGAGCTGGCGTGGCTGACCACCAGGGAGATGGGCAAGCCGCTGTCCGACGCACGGGGCGGCGTCGAGGCCGGGATCGGTACCCTGCGCCAGTACGCCGAGCTTGGGCCGCTGCACCGCGGCCGTACCCTGGCCGGCGACTGGGGCGCGACCGACCTCATGGTCTACGAGCCGCGCGGCGTCGCGGCGGTCATCACCCCGTGGAACGATCCCGTCGCCGTGTCCTGCGGGCTGCTCGGTGCCGCACTGGTCACCGGCAACGCCGTGGTCTACAAGCCGAGCGAGCGGACGCCCGGTACCGGCTGGCTGCTCGGCAAGCTGTTCGCGGACACCCTCGCCGAAGCCGGGGCGCCGGGCGGCGTCATGGCGACCCTCTCCGGCGGCCCGCAGGTCGGTGCGCGCCTCATCGAGGAGCGGCTGGACATCATCGCCCACGTGGGCTCGACGGGTACCGGCCGGCGCATCGCGCGGATCGCGGCGCTGACCGGGGCCGAGGTGCTGCGGGAGAACGGCGGCAAGGACCCGCTGATCGTGGACGGCGACGTGGACCCGGGCTGGGCGGCGGAGCAGGCGGCCACCGGCGCGTTCGCCAACGCCGGGCAGCTCTGCGTGGCCGTCGAACGGATCTACGTGCACGAGCGGATCGCGGGCGAGTTCCTCGACGAGCTGACCAAGCGGGCCGAACAGCTGCGCGTCGGGCCGGGCACCGAGGACGACACCCAGCTCGGGCCGCTGGTCGACCGGGAGCTGCGGGCGCTGGTACACGACCAGGTGAGCGCGGCGGTGGCGGACGGCGCGACGCTGCGCTGCGGCGGCCAGCCGCCGGACGGGCCGGGGGCGTTCTACCCCGCGACCGTGCTGGCCGACTGCACGGACACGATGGCGGTGATGCGCGAGGAGACGTTCGGCCCGGTCGCGCCCGTGGCCGTCGTCGCCTCGTTCGACGAGGCGCTGACCCGGGCCGGTACCGGCGACTACGGGCTGGCCGCGAGCGTGCTGACCAACTCGATGGCGCACGCGCAGCAGGCGTGGCGCGAGCTCGCCGTCGGTACCGTGAAGGTCAACGACGTGTTCGGCGGCGCACCGGGCGGCGCCGCCCAACCACGGCGCGGCAGCGGCCGGGGCTTCGGCTACGGCCCCGAGCTGCTCGACGAGTTCACCACTGTGAAGGTGGTGCACCTTGCCCCGCCGCCCAACGGGACTTGACCCGCACCCGGCGGCGCATCACGGTCTCCTGCGGAGAGAAGCTCGCCTGCTGGATGCGCTCGGACGTGGACACGATGTCCTGGCAGTAGGCCAGGCCCCAGCCGGCCCGGGCCAGGTCGTACGCGAGCCGCCGCTCCGGGCCGGTGGCGCGGGCGGCCGGGTCGAAGCCGCCGACCGCGAGGAACGCGTCCCGTCGCAGGATCGCCGAGCTGGACCGGAAGCCCTGTACCGACGGCCCCGGCAGGTCGTTCTCGACCCCCCGACTGGCGCTGGACAGGTGCTCGCTCATCGGGTCGGTGACCCGCTTCGGGCCGACCAGGGTACGGGCGGCGATCAGCGCGAGCCGCGGGTACTCGCACATCAACTTCACCGCCCGCTCCAGTGACCCCGGTACCCAGCCGGAGTCGACCTCGGCGAGCGCGACGATCGGCGTGGACGCGGCCGCCACCCCGGCGTTGAAGGCCTCCCAGGTGGGGTTGGGTTGCCGGCGCAGCAGCCGCACCTGCGGGTACTCGTGCGCGACCATCCCGGCGGTGCCGTCGTTCGAGCCGTTGTCGACCACCACCACGGCCGGCCGCTCGGGCAGGTCCGCGACGGCGGTCAGACAGCGGCGCAGCCAGTCGCGGCGCTCGTGCGACGGCACGACCACGGTGATGTCAGGCATCGCGCTACCCGCCCTCGACGCTGGGCACCGGGAAACCGAGCCGCGCGAAGGCGTCCTGCCGGGTGCCGCGCAGCGCCGCCTCGCGCGCCACGAGGTTGTCGTACTCCGCCAGCTTCTCCGGCTCCACCACCGGGGAGAGGTCGTCGGCGAAGTCGGCGAGCTGCTTCGCGGCCACCACGTTCGCGTGGGCCACCGCGCGGGCGGTAGCCAGGTCGTCCATCTCGTCCATGACCAGGGGGTACCCCGCCGTTTGCCGCCGAACCGGCCGGGTAGCTGCCGAGGTGGAGACCGAAAGGAGCAGCTCATGGGCAGCATGACCGAGTCGGTCGAGGTGGCGGTGCCGGTACGCACCGTCTACGACCAGTGGACCCAGTTCGAGGACTTCCCGCAGTTCATGGCGGGCGTCGAGGAGGTCCAGCAGGTCAGCGACGACATGACGCACTGGCGCGTGAAGGTGGGCGGGAAGACCCGCGAGTTCGACGCCAGGATCACCGAGCAGATACCGGACGAACGGATCGCCTGGACCTCCACTAACGGGCCCCGGCAGGCCGGCGTGGTGACCTTCCACCGGCTGGACGCCGGGCACACCAGGATCACCGCCCAGATCGACGTGGAGCCGGAGGGCGTGGCCGAGAACATCGGTGAGAAGACCGGCGTGATGAGCCACCGGGTGAAGGACGACCTCAAGCGGTTCCGCGAGTACATCGAGAGCCGGGGCAGCGCCACCGGTTCGTGGCGGGGCGAGGTGCACCGCCCGGAGCCGTAGGCCCGCTCTGCACAGCCACGCGCCCCTCGGGCCGGCACCGGTCAACCGACCGGGGTCGGCCCGGGTTTCGCTGCGGTCGGGCTCGGCGCGGGCGAGTCGACGCCGGCCGGGTCGGGTGGGCCGGAGCCGCCGTTGAGGAAGGCGCCGAGGGTGTCCTGCCGTACCGCCCCGTAGAGCTGCGCGGCGCGCTCGGTGTCCGGTAGCACGACCGCCTCGTCGCCCTCCCAGTCGGTACCGGCGACGGGGCTGGTCAGGTATTTGACGTCGGGACCGCGCAGGGTGCGCAGTTGCAGCGCGACCGTCACCAGGTCGAAGCCCTGGTCCACGGTCACCGTCTGGGTCAGCGAGCGCAGCAGCGCGTCCAGCCGGCCGAGGTCGGTCAGGGTACCGGCGTTGGCCGCCTTGTCCAGCAGCGCGGCGAGCAACTGCTGCTGGTGCTTCTCCCGGGTCAGGTCGCCGTTGTCGAACTGGTACCGCTGGCGGACGTAGTCCAGCGCCTCGGCTCCGTCGAGGTGCTGCCGGCCCTGCCTGAACTCCCGGTACGGCGGGAAGATCGACGTGATGGTCTGGTCGATGGTCAGGTCCACGCCGCCCAACGCGTCGACGACCTTCTGGAAGCCCGCGAAGTCCACGAGGACCACGTGGTCGATCCGTACCCCGGTGAACTCCTCGACGGTCTGCACGGCCAGCGGGGTACCGCCCCAGGCGTACGCCGCATTGATCTTCGCCATCGTGTCGCCGTAGCCGTTGGGTGCCTCTGGCACGTGTACCCACGTGTCGCGCGGGATTGAGATGACGTAGGCGTGCCGGTGGCCGGCGTCCAGGTGCACCAGCATCATCGTGTCGCTGCGCCCGGGGTCACCGCCAGCGCCCGGGTCGCGCGAGTCGCTGCCGAGCACCAGCAGGTTCATGGCGCCCGCGACGGTCGGCGACGGGCGCTGGCCCGCGTGCAGGCCGGCGAAGGCGTCCGTGCGCTTGAGCCCGGCGTTGAGGGAGCGCCCGTAGGCGTAGACCGCGACCGCCCCACCGGCGGTGAGCACGAGCAACGCGGCGAGCATGCCCAGCAGTACCTGGCGGCGGCGCCGTCGTGCCATCCCGGGCTCCTCCCGTCGCGGGTACACCTCGACGGTAGACCGGAATGCGGCTTTTGACCGGGCTAACCCACAACGGGACCGGGCACCTCGATCTCGATCTCGTCACCGAGCCGGGCCGCGCCGCTCAGCTCCAGCTCGTCGCCGCTCCAGAACCGGCCCGGGTCGTACCACGCGGGCGGACGGCCGTTAGCCAGCAGGCCCATCGCCTCGTAGGTGGCGGCGACGACCTCGGCGCAGTACGCCGTCTCCAGCGTGGTCGCCTCCTCGTCCGCGCGGCCCGGGCCGGTCCCCCATGCCCCGGCGGCCCACCGGCGGCGGCCCACCGGTACCCGGCCGCGCAGCCAGCGGCCGGCGAGCCGGCTGGTGGACGGGAACGGCGTGCCGTCCAGCCGCGCGACGGTACGCAGGACCGCGTCCTCCATCGCCCGGGTCACCTCGCCGTCCAGCTGACGCAGCCATGCCCGCTGCCCGTACCGGCGGGACCAGACGAGTACCGCCTCCCGGAGGTCGTGCAGCTGCACGCCGCGGTGCCGGGTACCGGACCACTGGTCCGGCAGCGACCTGCCCAGCTCGGCGTGCCACAGCAGCGGTGGCAGGTCCTCCAGCACCACCGCCATGCCCACGTGGTTGACCGGGCTGTTCGTGCTGATCCGGATGGCGCGGTCGGCCGCGGTACGACCCCGAAACAGCCAAATGTCGCCGGTGCGGGTCAGCTCAACGGCCTCGTCCAGGCTGAGGGACACGGGCACTAGCCTATTTCCATGCGTTGGTGGAAGGTAGTCGGGCTGGCCGGGATCGTGGGTATCGCGGCCACCGGAGTGGTGATCGCCCGCGCGGAGCGACGCCGCCGCGCGTACACGCCGGACGAGGTACGGGCGCGGCTGCGCACCCGGTACGAGGAGGCGGTCGGCGGGTGACCGGCCGCCGGGGTACCGGGACGGTGCGGCATGAACCTCGCGGACGGGCCGTCGGCGGACACCCGGCGTGACTGCCACAGCGCTGTCCGCTCCCCGCTGCGCTAAGGTGCCCGGCAGGACCGGAGGAGGACGGGTACATGACGCTGCGCGAGGAGGCGGAGGCGATCCAGGCAGACCTGGTGGAGCTGCGCCGGGCACTGCACCGCGAGCCGGAGATCGGCACGCACCTGCCGCTGACCCAGGCCAGGCTGCTCGCCGAGCTGGACGGGTTGCCGCTGGAGATCAGCACCGGTACCGACCTGACCTCGGTCACCGCCGTACTGCGCGGCGGGCGCCCCGGCCCGGCCGTGCTGCTGCGCTCCGACATGGATGCGCTGCCGGTCAAGGAGCTGACCGGCGAGCCGTTCTCCTCGCAGATCGACGGGGCCATGCACGCGTGCGGGCACGACCTGCACATGGCGATCCTGGTCGGCGCGGCGCGGCTGCTGTCCGCCCACCGCGAGGAGCTGGCCGGCGACGTGGTCTTCATGTTCCAGCCAGCCGAGGAGGGGCCGGGCGGGGCCGAGCCGATGATCCGGGAGGGCGTGCTGGACGCCGCCGGTACCCGCGCGGTCGCCGCCTACGGGCTGCACGTCAGCGCGGCCAGCGAACGGTACGGCACCTTCAGCACCCGGCGCGGCTCGCTGATGTCGGCCGCCGACCAGGTGCGCGTCACGGTCCACGGCGCGGGCGGCCACGGCTCCCGGCCGCACCACGCCAAGGACCCGATCCCGGCCGCCTGCGAGATGGTCACCGCGCTGTCCACCTACGTCACCCGCAACCACGACATCTTCGACCCGGTCGTGGTGACGGTCGGCAGCTTCCACGCCGGTACCGCCGAGAACATCATCCCGGCCTCGGCGCGCTTCGAGGCGACCGTGCGGTCCTTCTCCGCACAGGCGCGGGAGAAGATCGGGCAGGGGATCACCGACCTGCTCACCGGCATCGGCCAGGCGCACGGCCTGCGCGTCGAGATCGACTTCCACAACGGGTACCCGGTGACCGTCAACGACGACACGGAGGCGGAGTTCATGGCCGCCACCATCACCGACCTGTACGGCGCCGAGCGGTTCGGCTGGATGCCCAGCCCTGAGCCGGGCTCCGAGGACTTCTCCTATGTGCTGGCCGAGGTACCGGGCGCGTTCGCCTTCCTCAGCGCCTGCCCGCCCGCGCTGGACCCGGCGACTGCGCCGACCAACCACGCGCCCGAGGCCCGGTTCGACGACGGGGTGCTGGCCGACGGTGCCGCGCTCATGGCCGAGCTGGTCGTCCGCCGGCTGGCCCGGGCCGGCGGCGCGGTGCCCGCGCCGCGGGCCGCCGAGGAGGGTGCCGCGGTACCGGCTCAGTGACGCCGGGCGCGGCCGGCGACCCGGTCGAGCGCCTCGCCGTACTCCGGTACCGGCGACATCGCGTACGCGAGCCGCAGGTGGGTCAGCGCCTCGGGGTGCCGGTTGAGCCGCTCCAAGGTCCGGCCCAGCACGTGGTGCGCGTAGTGGTCGCTCGGGTCGCGGTCGACCAGTGCCCGCAGCTCGGTCTCGGCCCGGTTGAGCTGGGCCGAGCCGAAGTAGGCCAGGGCGAGCTTCAGCCGCACCTCCGCGTTGGCGGGCTCGGCCGCACAGATCGGCTCCAGGAGGCGGGCAGCCGACACCGCGTCGCCGGCCGCCAGGTACTGCCCGGCTCGCCGGTACTCCGCCAGCAGGTCCACGCGCTGCCTCCCGTCCACTTGTTGATCGCCGGTACGAGGGGCCAACGCGGTCGCGCCTGTCGCTTATTCCCTCAGGGGCCAGGGGCGGGCGGTGGCGCCCAGCCGGTTCCACGCGTTGATCACGGTGATCGCCCAGATGAGCTCGGCCAGTTCGCGGTCCGAAAAGTGCTCCGCCGCGGCGGCGAACACCTCGTCGGATACCGGCGCCTCGGTGAGCCTGGTGGCCGCCTCGGTCAGCGCCAGGGCGGCCCGTTCGCGCGGCGTGAAGAACGGGGTCTCCCGCCACACCGGCAGGGCGAACAGGCGGCGGGCGCTGTCCCCGCCCTCTACCGCGTCACGACTGTGCATGTCGACGCAGTAGGCGCAGCCGTTGAGCTGGGAGGCGCGGGCCCGGACCAGTTCCAGCAGCGGAGCCTCCACGCTGACCTGGCGCGCGGCGGCGTCCAGCGCGTTCATCGCCTTGTTGATGTGCGGGGCCAGTTCGTCGACGGCCAGCCGGACGGTACCGGCGGCGGTACGGGTGTCGATCGTCATGCCCACCACGCTAGATCGGCATTGGCCCCCTGCTAGGGTCCAATACCGTGCCAGTTGATTGGGCCGCCTTCGGAGTCGACCTGCACCTCGACCTGGACACCGTCACCGGACGACGGGTCGCGCTCGAACGGGCGCTGCGCGAGGCGATCCGCTCGGGCCGGCTGGCGCCCGACACCCGGCTGCCGGCCACCCGGACGCTGGCCGCTGAGCTGAACCTGGCCCGCAACACGGTCAGCGCCGCCTACGACCAGCTGGTCGCGGAGGGCTTTTTGAGCGCGCGGACCGGCTCGGGTACCGTCGTCGCCGCCCTCCCCCGGCCCCGGTCCCGCGCCGCCGTGGCGCCTGCCGAACCCGCACCGCCGCGGTTCGACCTGCGGCCCGGCAGCCCGGACGTGACGAGCTTCCCGACCGCTGCCTGGCTGCGCGCCACCCGGCGGGCACTGCACGCCGCGCCCGCCGCGGCCTTCGACTACGGCGACCCCCGCGGGCGGCGCGAACTGCGCGTGGCGCTCGCCGACTACCTGGGGCGTACCCGGGGGGTACTCGCCGACCCGGAGCGGATTGTGGTCACCTCCGGCTCCGCGCAGTCCGTGTCCCTGCTGGCGGGCGTCGTACACGGCGCGGTCGCGATGGAGGATCCGGGCCTGCCGTTCCACCGTGACGTGGTGCGGCACGCCCGGTGCCGGGTGGTACCGCTGCCCGTCGATGACCGCGGGGCGCGCACCGAGCTGCTCGGTACCGGCGGGCTCAGCGCGGTACGGGCGGCCCTGGTGACGCCGGCCCACCAGTACCCGACGGGTGCCACCATGCGCCCGGACCGCCGGCACGCACTGACCGAGTGGGCCCGGGACACCGGTGGCCTGGTCGTCGAGGACGACTATGACGGGGAGTTCCGCTACGACCGGCAGCCGGTGGGCGCGTTGCAGGGCATGGCGCCCGACCACGTCGCTTACCTGGGTACCGCCTCGAAGACCCTCGGCCCCGCGCTGCGCCTGGGCTGGATGGTGCTGCCCGAGCGCTGGCTGGCGCCGGTACTCGACGCCAAGCGCCACACCGACCTGCACACCGAGACGATCGGGCAGCTCACGCTCGCCGACCTGATCACGAGTCACGCGTACGACCGGCACGTGCGGGCCTGCCGGCTGCGGTACCGGCGGCGCCTGGACCTGCTCCTGCGGCGCCTGGCCGGCGGCGACTTCGCGGTGCACGGCATCGCGGCCGGCCTGCACGTCTCGATCGAGCTGCGCGGGCCGCGGCGGCGGGAGGACGAGGTGCTGCGCCGCGCGGAGGGCCTCGGGTTGGCCCTGGGCGACCTGCGCGGCCATTGGCACGATCCCGATGCGGAGCACCGGGCCGGGGTGATCGTGGGGTTCGGTACCCCGGGTGAGGCGGCGTATCCGGGGGCCGTCGACGCGCTGGCCCGGGCGCTGTCGCACCCGGGCCAGCCCTGATCGCGGATCTTACGGAATCGGTACTATCCGGCGTGGGCATGGGCCCTGGCTGCTGGGTCGCCGGGCATCCTGCTCGCGCTGCTCAGGCCGGTGGATGTGCTGCGGGCGCTGCTCCGTCCACAAGGGACGTCCACTGTGGACGACGTGGTGAGGCGCCGGCACTCCGCCACCGGTCGACCCTGACGAGTAACCGCAGGTACCGACCGGCATGATGGGACGCGTGGCCGTCCTGCTAACCGTCCTCGCCTTCGTGTTCGGCGCCGTCATCGGGTCGTTCCTGAACGTCGTCGTGTACCGGGTGCCGCGCGGTGAGTCGCTGGTACGGCCGGAGTCGCACTGCCCGGAGTGCGGCCACCCGATCCGGGCGCGACACAACGTTCCCGTGCTCGGCTGGGTGGTGCTGCGCGGCCGGTGCGCCGACTGCGGTACCCGCATCTCCGTCCGGTACCCGGCGGTGGAGCTGGGTACCGGCGTCGCCTTCGCCCTGGTGACCTGGCGGCTGCTCGACCTGGACCTGCTCAGCGCGGCTCCCGCGTACCTGTACTTCACCGCCGCCGGCATCGCCCTGGCGCTGATCGACCTGGAGTGCCGGCGGCTGCCCAACGCGATCGTGCTGCCGTCCTACCCGGTGCTCGTCGTCGCGCTCGCGGCGTCCGCCTGGTGGCGCCACGACTGGTGGTCGCTGACCCGCGCGGGCATCGGCTGCGCCGCCCTGCTGGCGTTCTTCGGCTCGGTGGTGCTCATCCACCCGGCCGGCATGGGGCTGGGCGACGTCAAGCTGTCCGGCGTGATCGGCCTGGTGCTCGGGTACCTGTCGTGGAGCGCGCTGGTCATCGGGGCGTTCCTCGGCTTCCTCCTCGGTGCCGTGGTCGGCGTGGCCGTCATCGCCAGCGGCCGGGGCAACCGCAAGTCGGCGGTACCGTTCGGGCCGTTCATGATTGCCGGCGCGCTGATCGCGCTGTTCGTCGCCGGCCCGGTCGCCCGCCTGCAACTGTTGCCGTTCGGCGGCTGACGCTACGTGCGCTGCACGCTCCAGTTGTAGATCGTGACCTGACGCTTGCCGGCGACCGCGTCACCGTTCGGATCGGCGATGCCCACCTTCACCTTGAGCGCGGCGTTCGCCGTCGGGCAGGACGTGCTGCCCGGGCAGACGTAGACGGTGATGGCGAGTACCGCCAGGCCGGGGCCGGAGTACAGCTCGTCCGGCGTACCGATGACCGAGCCCGTCAGGTCGGCGCTGTCGGTCGCGGTCACGCTCAGCTTCCGGGCAATGATGCCGAAGCGGAACATCTGTCCGGCCTGGTTGTTCAGCTCGACGTTCACCCAGCCGTACGGCGCGTAGACGGTGCCCTGGAAGTAGGACGCACTGCCCGGGTGCTTGGCGGTGTCCAGGATCGGGCAGGATCCGCTGGCCGTACTGAGCCGGCGCACGCAGTCGGTCGTGGCCTCGCCCGACACCTTCAGCGAACCCGACCCGAGGTCGGACTTGAGGCCGTACAGCACGATCGGCGGGACCTTGGCGTTGTACGTGCCGCACAGCTCCAGCTGGGCACCGCTCTGCAGAACCAGGTTGGTCGCGCCGCCGAACACGAACTCCACCCCGGCGTTGGGGCCCGGCGGGGTCCAGGTCTTCGGATCCTGACCCTCGTCCGGGATCGGTGCCTTGCACGCCTTCGGGATCGTCGGGTTGTCGAGGTTCACGCCGGCCCTCGGGGTACCGCCGACCACCCGCACGGTACCGGGGATGTCCCACTCGCCACCGAGGTCGAAGTAGTAGACGCCCGGCTGGAACCAGAACGTCACGTCCGGGCAGCCGCTCTTCTTCCCGTTGCCCTTGCCGGCCGTGATGGCGTTGAGGCCGGCGAGGTCGGTGTAGAGGCCGGGCGAGAACGTGATGGTCTTCCCGGTGGTCGGGCAGTCGGGCACCGACCGGGGAGTGGTGGGCGCGGGCGGTGTCGGGTAGTCCGGGTCCGCGGCGGGCGCTACGCCGCCGCCGCACTTCGGGCCCTTCGGGTTCGTGGTGAGGGTACCGGTGGCGCTGCGCATCACGCCCGTGGCGCTGCAGGTACCGACCGCGGTGATGGCGCCGTCGGAGGTGAGGTTCTTCTGAGCCGTGATGTTCGCGTTGGAGTAGACGTCACCGTGCACCGTCAGCACGTCATTGCCGCCGAGGGTCGCGTCCAGCCCGTCGGCGGGGTCCGCGCCGAGCGTGAGTACCGCCTGACCGGGCCGGTTCCCGCCGGCGACCGTGATCGGGCTCGAGCCGCCACGTACCGAGTCGGTCGTGTCCGGATCGCAGGTGACCGTCGCCGAGTACGTGGTGCCGCCCGACTGGTAGAAGCCGGGCAGGTTCAACGAGTCGTCGCCAAGGCATTTGGTACCGGCGGCGTTGACGAACGTGCTGTTGCGCACGGCGTTGATGGCCAGTTGCGCGGCACCCTCGGCGGCCGCCGACCGGTCGGCCTGGTCGCGCACGGCCAGCGTCGTGCGCATACTGGTGTCCACAAAGGACAAGATGGCGGCGATGACCAGGGACACCACCGTGACGAAGATGAGGGCGAAGATCAGCGTCGCACCGCTGTCATCCGAACGCCGCAGCCGTTGCGCCAATCCAATCAGAGGCTCGCTGCCGCGCCGCTGACCCGTCCGGTACATGTTTTCCTCCGCTGTGCCCGTGCTGTCCACGCCTCTGCCCGGTACCGGTGCCGCCACCGGGACCGGCGCTATGTGCGCTGGACGCTCCAGTTGTAGACGGTCACCTGCCGCTTGCTAGGAGTCGGCCCACCGTTCGGGTCGCCGACCCCGACCTTCACCCCGAGCTGGTTCCTACCTGTCACGCCGCAGGGTCCCGCGCCGGTACAGACGAACACCTTCAGGTACACCACGGTGCGCCCGGGCAGCCCCGGACCGGGCAGGGCCGAGACCGGCCCAATGTCACCCGAGCTGCTGAACAGGGCCTGTACCGAGAAGCTGCGCGCGACCACGCCGGCATTGAACTGCTGACCGTTGTTCACGAGGACCGCGATGTTCACGTCGCCGTTGGGAATATACGTGGTGCCCTGGACCACGATCTCACCCGAGGACAGGGACTCCGCCTCGATGATGTCGCAGCCGCCGCAGCCGGCGTGCACCAGGATCTTCCCCTTGCCGTCCTTGATGTCGCTCTTGTTGCCGTAGATCGCGATGGGCGGTGTACCGGCCGAGTAGTTCCCGCACAGCTCGAGGTGGCCGTTGTTGGTCACGTCGATCCTGCTCCGTCCACCGAAGATGAACGTGACGCCCTGCCCGCCGGTGGGCGGGGTCCAGCCGGCCGGTGCCGGGTTGGTGGGCGGAATCGGGCTCACGCACGCGCCGGGCATGTGCTTGTCGATATTGCTGTCGAGCGTCGTGGCCGGCGTGCCACCGACCACAAAGCCGTCGCTGATCTGCCAGGTGGGGTTCAGGGCGGAGAAGTCGAAGTAGTAGACCCCGGGGGTGAACTTGAGAATCGGCTTTGAACATAAGACGGTGAGCGGGCCGGTGATGCCGTTCAGGTCGCCGGCGTTGTCGTAGAGGCCGGGGGTGAACGTCAGCACCTGGAAC
>CAZYCD010000022.1:0-1070 GCA_964645345.1 uncultured Micromonosporaceae bacterium | reverse complement strand
CGGTGCAGTTCGTTCAGCCCGCCGGTGACCGGCTTGAGATAGTAGGCCACCCGCCAGACGTTGCCGCCCTGCGCCGCGGTCGGGTCGTCCCATGCCATCCGGATGATCGCGTTGGGGAGGCTGGCGGCACCGCACGCATTCGGCCCGGCGGTGGGCGCGACATTCAGCCACATGGACTGCGCGATCGGGAACCCGTCGGTGGTCCATGAGTGCGTGCCCATGCTCTGCACGTCTTGCGCGAAGTAGGCACTGGAGATCTGCGCGTCGTGCGAGATGCTGAGCCGCTCGGTGGTGTCGTCGGTGTGCTGGAAGTAGCTCATCAGCGCACCGGTCAGGGGCACGACGATGACTCCGAGAATCGTGATGGTTACCAGCAACTCGATGAGGGTCAGGCCCTGGTCGTCGCCGGGCCTGCCGAGCCGGACCGCCAGCCGCGACCCGACGGTTGGCGTCAGGCGCATTCCGACTCCGTGTCGCCTTGCCGGCACGGCCGGCGGATGATGACGTCAAGGGTTTCAGTGACCTGACCGGCGAGCGCCACCTGGAGCGTCACCCGCTGGACTCCCACGTCCGTGCAGCCGCTCCCGGACGAGGCCCACGTGGACCCTGTCCACACCTGCACGGCCGTCACGCTCGGCACGTAACCCGACTCGGGCGATGGGTAGATGCCGCTGCCCGTGTAGTCGCCCGGCACGGCGCACGACTTGTACCCGGTCGGAGATTTGGAAACGGCCGTCTCCAGGGCCTCCGCGTACGCGCGCACGTAGCTGCCCGCCTTGGCCTGCTTGCGGTGGATGTCGGCCAGGTGAATGCTGGTAGCCGTCGCGCCGACGATGGCCACCACCGCCGTGCTCATGATCGCAACCGTCACCAAGAGCTCGATCAGCGTCTCGCCGCTGTCCTCGGGGAGGCGCCGTCGAGTCATCGAGCGTTGTCTCATGAGGCATTGCCCATGCCGCTGAAGATGCCGTACATGGCGGAGATGAGCGCGACGGCGACGAACCCGACGATGCCGCCCATGACGATGATGACGGCCGGCTCGAACAGCGAGGTCAGCTTCTTCAGCTTGT
>CAZYCD010000021.1:0-38457 GCA_964645345.1 uncultured Micromonosporaceae bacterium | reverse complement strand
CGCGACCGAGGAGATCGTGGTGTCCCAGGGGGTACCGGACTGGCAGTCCGGGGACAAACTGCTGCAGCGCGACTTCATGATGGGCGGCGAGACGGTCGACGACATCCCATCGCTGAACGAGAGCCGGGAGCACCTGCGCGACGCCCTGATCTCCATCCCCTGGGAGGGCCTGAAGCTGTCGGCCGGCGACCCCGCCCTGACCGTCACCGTCGTCCCCGCGTCGTGAGCCCGGAGTGAGCATGCACGCGTTGATAATTGTGGACGTCCAGAACGACTTCTGCGAGGGCGGCTCGCTCGCGGTCAGCGGCGGTGCGGCGGTCGCCGGGGCCATCTCGGCGGCGCTCGCGGACGACGAGCGGTCGGGCGCGCGGCGCTGGGACCATGTCGTTGCGACCAAGGACTACCACGTCGACCCGGGCGGCCACTTCGGCGACCCGCCGGACTACGTGATGAGCTGGCCGCGTCACTGTGTCGCCGGTACCCCCGGCACCGAGTTCCATTCCGACCTGGTGACCGACCGGATCGAGGCGGTGTTCACCAAGGGTGGGCACGCCGCGGCGTACTCCGGCTTCGAGGGCTCGGCGGACGGCGTGCCGCTTGCCGACTGGCTGCGCGAGCGCGACGTGTCCACTGTGGACGTGGTGGGCATCGCCACCGACCACTGCGTGCGGGCCACCGCGCTGGACGCGGCCCGGCTCGGGCTGGGCACCACCGTCCTGCTCGACCTGACGGCGGGCGTCGCCCCGTCCACTGTGGACACCGCGCTCGCCGAGTTGCGGGCGAAGGGCGTCAGGCTGTCGGGTACCCCGAAGCAGTGATCCCGGATACCCCACTTTACACGTGGGGATTGCACGGTTAGTCTCGAACCTCGTGACGACCTCCACCGTCGGCGGGCTGCCGAGCTGTCGCCTGGGCGCGGCTCCCATCCACCCGTCGCTCGCTTCCGGAGGTCCTCATGCACGTCGCACTGCCCACCCGCGATCTTGCCGGCCTGGCCGCCTGGTACGCCGACCGCCGCGACCGGTGGCCGGTCACTCCCCACTTCGACGCCGACCGGCGCTGGTACGCCCGGATCGGGCGCGCCGCCGACCATGAGGCCTGGCTGCTGACCTGGCTACCGGGGCAGCACACCGACCTGCACGACCACGGCGGCTCGGCCGGCGCGTTCGCGGTACTCGACGGCCGGCTCACCGAGCAGTTGCCGATCGGTCGCGACAAGGTCCTGCTCGTCGACCGCGGGTACGGCGTCGGTGCCGTCCGCCCGTTCGGCGCCCGGCACGTGCACCGGATCGTCAACGCCGGCCCGGTACCGGCCGTCAGCCTGCACGTCTACGCTCCCGCATTGACCAGGATGACTCGCTATGATCTGCGCGGCGGCCGCCTGGAGGTGACCGCCGTCGAGCGGGAAGGGGCGGACTGGTGACCCGACCGGCCGGAGCACGCAGCGTCGACCAGATGCTCGCCGACGCCCGCGCCAGGCTGCACCGGCTGGACCCGGCCGGCGCGGCGGCCGCCCAGCGGGACGGCGCGGTACTCGTGGACATCCGGCCCGCGGCGCTGCGCGCCGGTACCGGTCTGATCCCGGGCGCCCTGGTGATCGAGCGCAACTACCTCGAATGGCGCTTCGACCCGGAGGGCGAGGCCCGGCTGCCGATCGCCGACTCGTACGACCTGCAGGTCGTCGTGTACTGCGCCGAGGGGTACACGTCGTCGCTCGCCGCGGCGGCGCTGCAGGATCTGGGCCTGTACCGGGCCACGGACCTGGCCGGCGGTGTTGCGGCCTGGCTGGCGGCAGGCCTGCCCACGGTGCCCGAGGCTCCGGCCTCCAGCGGTCAGTAGAGGCCCTTGGCGTAGGACTCGCCGTAGTACTGCTCCAGCTCCTCCAGGCTGGCGTCCGGCCGCTCCACGGCCTTGACCAGGCTCGCCCGGGACGGCACGGCCTCGGGGTCCCAGGTCTCCGGCTGCCAGAACCGGGACCGCATGAACGCCTTGGGGCAGTGGAAGAAGACCTCCTCGACCTCGACGAGGAGGGCGAGGCTGGGCCGGTGGTTCCTGACGACCATCCGGTCGAAGAACGGTGCGTCGCGCAGCAGCCGGGCCCGGCCGTTGACCCGCAGCGTGTCGGACCGTCCCGGGATCAGGAACACCAGCCCGACGTGCGGGTTGGCCAGTACATTGAGGAACCCGTCGACCCGCTTGTTGCCCGGCCGGTCCGGGATCGCCAGCGTCGTGTCGTCGAGTACCAGCGCGAAGCCCGGCGGGTCGCCCTTGGGCGACACGTCGCACCGGCCGTCGGGCGATGAGGTGGCGAGCAGGCAGAACGGCGAGTGGGCCAGCCAGTCGCGGTGCACGTCCAGCAGGGCCGGGCGGACCTTGTCGGCCACCCGCGCGGTGGGCAGCCCCACCAGCTCGCGCAGCTCGGACTCGGACGTGATCTGCGCGAACCCCGCGGTGTCGTGCATGGCTCCCCCGTCGTTAGTGGTCCCGGTAACTGGCTCCGTTGTCCGACTCGATGGTCAGCGGCTTAGCGCCACCGGGCGGCGGCGCGGCGATCGAGCCGCCCGGCGCCAGGTGCGGGAACTTGAGGTCGAACGCCGGGCGCTCGGAGCGGATGCGCGGCATCCGGTCGAAGTTGCGCAGCGGCGGCGGGCAGGAGGTCGCCCACTCCAGCGACATGCCGTAGCCCCACGGGTCGTCCACCTCGACGACGCGCCCGGCCCGGTACGACTTCCAGACGTTGTACAGGAACGGCAGCGTCGAGATGCCCAGCGTGAACGCGCCGATCGTAGAGATCGTGTTGAGGGTCGTGAACCCGTCCGTGGGCAGGTAGTCGGCGTACCGGCGGGGCATGCCCATCGCGCCGAGCCAGTGCTGCACGAGGAAGGTCAGGTGGAAGCCGATCAGCGTCAGCCAGAAGTGCACCTTGCCCAGCCGCTCGTCGAGCATCCGGCCGGTCATCTTCGGGAACCAGAAGTAGACGCCGGCGTACACCGCGAACACGATCGTGCCGAACAGCACGTAGTGGAAGTGCGCCACCACGAAGTAGGTGTCCGAGACGTGCCAGTCGATCGGCGGGCTGGCCAGCAGCACGCCGGACAGGCCACCGAGCAGGAACGTGGTGAGGAAGCCGATCGCGAACAGCATCGGGGTCTCGAAGCTGATCGAGCCCCGCCACATCGTGCCGATCCAGTTGAAGAACTTGATGCCGGTCGGTACCGCGATGAGGAACGACAGGAACGAGAAGAACGGCAGCAGAACCTGGCCGGTGGCGAACATGTGGTGCGCCCACACGCTCATGGACAGCGCCGCGATGCCGACCGTCGCGCCGACCAGCCCCTTGTACCCGAAGATCGGCTTGCGGCTGAACACCGGGATGACCTCGGAGATGATGCCGAAGAACGGCAGCGCGACGATGTAGACCTCGGGGTGGCCGAAGAACCAGAACAGGTGCTGCCAGAGCATGGCGCCGCCGGTGGCGGAGTCGAAGACGTGCGCGCCGAGGATCCGGTCGGCCATCACCGCCAGCAGCGCGGCCGCGAGGATCGGGAACACCATCAGTACGAGCAGCGCGGTGATGGTGATGTTCCAGGTGAAGATCGGCATCCGGAACATCGTCATGCCGGGCGCGCGCAGGGTCAGCACGGTCGTGATCATGTTGACCGCGCCGAGGATGGTACCGAGGCCGGAGATGACCAGCCCGACGACCCACATGTTCGCGCCGGCGCCCGGCGAGTTCACCCCGTTGGCCAGCGGCTGGTACGCGAACCAGCCGAAGTCGGCCGCGCCACCCGGGGTCAGGAAGCCGGCGACGACCAGGCCGCCACCGAACAGGTACAGCCAGTAGGCGAAGGCGTTGAGCCGGGGGAAGGAGACGTCCGGGGCGCCGATCTGCAGCGGGACGATGTAGTTGGCGAACGCGAACAGCACCGGGGTCGCGAACAGCAGCAGCATGATCGTGCCGTGCATGGTGAACAGCTGGTTGTACTGCTCGGGCGACAGGAACTGCAGGCCGGGGCGGGCCAGCTCGGCGCGCATCAGCAGCGCCATGAGGCCACCGACGAGGAAGAAGACGAACGACGTGACCAGGTACATCAGGCCGATCTGCTTGGCGTCGGTGGTACGCAGCAGCCGGGCAATGGCCGAGCCCTTCACCGGCCGGTGTACCGGCCAGGGCCGCGTCACGATCGGCTTGGGAGCGACGGTGGTCACGTAGGGCCTCCTGCGGGGCTTGGTCACCTCGGCGGGGGATCACGAAGATCCGCCTCCGCAGGGCAGGATAGCCCCCTCCAGTTGACCGGCCGGGTGCGGGGCCGGCGACACGGCGGGAGGCGCCGCCTGTCACGATCCCATCTTTATTCGTTCCGGACTGCAACCATTCCGCCCCACCGCTGGTCTTGCCTCGCACGTGGGACGCACCGGACCAGGTACAGGAAGGGGACGCATGCGGATGTTCGGGGTGCTCCGGATGGCGCCGTGGTGGCGCGGGCCGCTGCTGCTCCTGCGCCGGGCCGGGGTCGCGGTCGCCCTGGTCGCCGCGGCGGCGGTGGCCACGCTGCCCGCCTCGGCGGCGACCCCGTTCCTGTCCTCGTCCCGGGACGCCACCCTGCACCACCAGATCACCGCCGCCTGCCCGTGGTCGGTCGGCGTCACCATCAACAGCAACCTGAGCTTCGCCGACCCGAGCTTCTACTACCCGGACGGCATCACCCCGCCCAGCGGCGCGGAGACGGTGGCCCGGCGTACCCGCGAGGGCAGTGCCGCGGCGGCCGCGGTACCCCTGCTCGGGCCCGCCGAGACCACCCTGATCGCGAACGTCACAGGCCCCACCGAGCGCGCCGACGACCCCAGCTACCCGATCTACCTGCTGTCCCGGTCGGACGCCGCCGTGCACCTGACGATGGTCGACGGCCCGACCGGTACGGGCCTGTGGGTACCCGACCAGTACGCGACCTTCCTGCACCTCAAGGTCGGCGACCAGTTGCCGCTGTACGCCCGCGGCGGGGTGGCCAGCCTGCCGGTCGCCGCCATCTACCACAGCCTGCGCAACCAGCCCGACCAGCCGTGGTGGTGCGACCTGCTCAGCCTGTACCGGGCGCCGGGCGGGAACAGGCCGCCGCCCGAGGTGATCTTCGCCGACCCGCAGGCCTTCGTCGGCCTGCTCCCGAAGCTGCAGGTGGGCGCCACGCACCGCATCGCGTTCCCGCTGACCGACCCGAACCTCGACCAGGACCAGGCGCGGGCGACGGTCGCCGGCATCGCCGGGCTGCGCACCGCCCTGTTCGGCCACGACGACTCGTCCTTCGGCGAGGACCCGATCAACAACAGCAAGCTGAGCAGCCTGCTGCCCAACTTCACGGCCCGCGCCGACCTCGCCCGCCGCTCGATGCTGCCGGCCGTCCTGCCGATCACCGGTGCGGGAGTACTGGTCGGCCTGCTCGTCGTCGCGGCCGCGGCCATGTTCTGGGTACAGCGCAGGCGCCGCGAACTGACCATGCTCGCCGCGCACGGGGTGGGTGCCCGGGCGCTGGCGCTCAAGGCGGTCGCCGAGTCGCTGCCGGCGCTGCTGGTCGGCGTCGCGATCGGCTGGGCCGGCGCGCGGGCGCTGGTGCGCTGGGCCGGCCCGGATCCGGTGCTGTCGGGAGAGGCCGCGCCGTGGGCCGCGCTCGGAGCCGCCGGTACCCTCCTGGTCTCGATCCTCACCGTCGGCCTGGTCGCCGGGGCGGCCTGCCGCTCGCTGACCGACCAGGTGCGCGGGCACCACCTGCGGGTGGTGCGCGCGATCCCGTACGAACTGCTGCTCCTGGCCGGTGCGCCGCTGCTGTGGCGGTGGCTCGGCGACCAGCGGGAGACGGGCGACCCGTCCAACGGCGTGGGTACCGCCGTGCACGTGCCCGGCCGGCTGCTGATCGTGCCGATCATGGTGGTCGGCGGCCTGACCGTGCTCGCGGCCCGGCTGGCCATCCTTTACCTGCGCCGGCGCGGCCCCCGCCGCACGCCCCGCTCCCCCGCGGCGTTCCTCGGCTGGCGGCGCATCGGCCGGCAGGCCGTGATGACCGCGGTGCTCGCGGGCGCCACCTCGGTACCCATCGCCCTGGCCGCGTACGGGGCGACCGTGACCGGCTCGGTGCGCACCACGATCGCCGACGAGTCGCGCCTGCACATCGGCAGCGACGTCGTGCTGACCCTCAACCAGCCCACCCCGATCCCCGCGTCGCTGGCCGGGCAGACGGCCGAGGTACTGCGGCTGGACGGCGCGATCATCGGCGGCGTGCAGACCGACCTGCTCGGGGTCGACCCGGACACCTTCGCGCGCGACGCCTACTGGGACGACCGGCTGGACGGCGGCTCGCTGTCCACGCTGATGGACCCGATCCGCACCCCGTCCGGCGGGAACACCGGCACGCCCCGCCGCATCGTCGCGGCGGCCCGCGCCCCGGCCGGTACCCAGGACGCGAGGTGGGGCGGCGACGCCATCTTCGACGGTCGGGTCGACGTGGTACCGACCTTAGTGCTGCCCGCTCAGCGCACCGGGTACCCGCTGGCCCTGGTACCGAAGGACGCGCTCGGCGCCGACACCAGGTACGCGGCGGTGCAGTGGTGGGTGCGCGGCGACCCGACGAAGATCAAGGCGGAGCTGCGGGCCGCGAAGGTACCGGTGAAGTTCATCCAGTCGGCGACCGACCTCTACGCCAACACGCTGTGGGAGCCGCTGACGTACACGTTCGACTACCTCACCGCGCTGTCCCTGCTGACCGGCGTGGTGACCCTGGTCGGCCTGCTGCTGTACCTGGAGTCCCAGGCGCCGCTGCACCGCCGTGCGTACGTGCTGCTGCGCCGGATGGGCCTGTCCGCGGGCAGTCATCGCCGGGCCGTACTCGGCGAGCTGGCCCTGCCGCTGCTGGCCGGGCTGGTCGGCGGGGTGGCGGTGGCGGCCGGGCTGACCGCCGTGCTCGGCTCGGACTTCGAGATGAATCCGGGGGTACCGCCGGACACCGTGATCGCCGTGCCGTACCTGCCGCTCGGGCTGATCGCGGCGGCCGTCGCGGTCATCGCGTTCGGCGCGGCCCGCTACGCCCAGGCACGCATCGGCCGGGCGAACCCGTCGGAGGTGCTCCGTGACACGATCTGAAGCTCCCTCGGCGGTCCGCTGCCGCGGGGTGACCCGCACGTACCACCTCGACGGCTCGGACGTCGGGGCGCTGCGCGGAGTGGACCTTGAGCTGGCGCCCGGCACCTTCACCGCGCTCATCGGGCCGTCCGGCTCGGGCAAGTCGACGCTGCTGCGGCTGCTGGCCTGCGTCGACCGGCCGGACGACGGGTCGATCACGATCGACGGGGTCGAGGCGGCGACGCTGTCCCGCCGGGGCCGCCAGCGGCTGCGCCGGCGCCGGCTCGGCTTCATGTTCCAGGCGCCGGCCGACAACCTCCTCGGGTACCTGACGGTGCGCCAGCACCTGCGGCTGGCGGCGCAGCTCCGCGGACTGTCCACACGGGACTGTCAGGCCGAGGCGCTGCTGGACCGGCTGGGCCTGGCGCACCGGGCCGACCACCTGCCGCGCCAACTGTCCGGTGGCGAGCAGCAGCGGGTGGCCATCGCGTTCGCGTCCTACGGGCCGCCGGCCCTGCTGGTCGCGGACGAGCCCACCGGGCAGCTCGACCACTCCATTGTGGACAGTGTGCTGGACGGGTTCCTGGCGATGGCGGAGTCCGGGGTCGCGGTGGTCGCGGCGACGCACGACCCGGCCGTCGCGCGGCGGGCCCACCGTGTCATCCACATGCGGGACGGAGTGATCGAGCGGTGATCTCCATTAGAAACGTCACCCGGCGGTTCCGCCGGGGCGCCGAGACGGTGACCGCGGTCGACGACGTGAGCCTCGACCTGTACCCCGGCGAACTGACCGTCGCGGCCGGCCCGTCCGGCTCCGGCAAGACGACGCTGCTGTCCATCATCGCGGGGTACGAGCGGGCCGATGCCGGTACCGTCACCGTCGAGGGGCGCCCGACCGCCGGCCTGCCGTGGACCGCGCTGGGCTTCGTGCCGCAGTCACTGACGCTGCTCGACGAGCTGACCGTGGCGGAGAACGTGGACCTGCCGGGGCGGCTCAACCCGCGGGTACCGGGGATGCCGGCCGAGGAGATCCTCGACCTGCTGGAGATCGGCCACCTGGCCGGCCGGTACCCGAGCCAGGTCTCCGGGGGTGAGCAGCAGCGCGCGGCGATCGGGCGGGCGTTGCGGCTGCGCCCGGACATCCTGCTCGGCGACGAGCCGACCGGCCACCAGGACCGGGGCCGGGTCGACCTGGTGCTCGGCATCCTGCGGCAGCACGCCTACGCCGGCCACATCGTGCTCATCTCCAGCCACGACGAGGCGGTCATCTCGGCCGCCGACCGGGTGGTCACGCTCGCCGACGGTCGGATCGTGACCGACCAGCGCAGCCGCGCGGGGTCGCCTACTTGACCGGTGCGTTCGCGCCCAGGTCGAAGCCGATCGCGCCGGCCGCCACCGCCGCCAGTACCAGCAGCACGATGCCCCAGGCGATCAGCCGCTCGGCGGCCTCGAGCCGGCCGAAGGGCGGGCGGGCCGGCCGGGCCACGGCCGGGGTCGGCGGCAGGGAACTCGGGCCGAACAGTTCGCTGGCCGTCTGCTGGGCGGGCGTCGGCGCGGCCTCACCGGGCGCCGGCTTCCACCAGGTGCGCAGGACGATCGTGCCCGCTCCGCCGAGGACAAGCAAGGTACCGAGGACGGTCATCGCGCCGGCTATCCAGTTCCGCATGACCGCCATCTTTCCTTAGCTGTCAAGGGTTGCCCGGGGACCGATTCCGGCGGCCGGTCAGTTCGGCGTCGACGACCGCGCCGAGCAGGATCGCGAACGACGACAGGTACAGCCACAGCTGCAGTACCACGACGGCCGCGAGGCTGCCGTACGTCTTGTTGTAATGGCTGAAGTTGCTGACGTAGACGGTGAAGCCGACAGAGCCGAGGATCCAGACGACGACGGCGACCCCGACTCCCCAGGTGACCATCCGCCACCGCGATCCGGGACCGGCTGCTATCCGGTACACGACGGCGAGCGCGACCCCGACGAGTACCAGCAACAGAAGCCAGCGCAGCACCTCGGCGCCGATGCGGGCGGCACGGCCGAGCCCGACGTGGCCCAGGACGACCGGGAACACCGTGATGAGCGCGAGCGCGACGGCGGCCGCGACCAGCGCGCCGAGGGTGAGCAGGACGGACACCGCGCGCCGTCGCAGCGGCGAACGGGCCGACGGCGCGTCGAGGATGATGGTCAGCCCCCTGGTCAGCGCGTTCACCCCGCCCGAGGCGGCCCACACCGTGCCCAGGAGGCTGGCCACCAGGCCGGCGGTCAGCCCGCCGTGGTTGGTGGCGACCGCCTCGTGCAACTGGTCGGTGAGCAGCTTCCCGATGTCCGGCGGCAGGGTACGCACGACGGGTAAGAGCTGCTGGCCGACCTGGCTCGGGTCGGAGACCAGCGCGTAGACGGCGACCACCGCGATGAGCGCCGGAAAGATCGCCAGCATCGCGTAGAACGCCACGCCCGCCGCGACCATCGACAGGTTGAGCCGGCTGATCCGCTCGCGGATGCCCTTCAACAGGTCCACAAGGGACTTTCTACAGGAAGAATCAGCGCCGGTTGCGCAGGATGAGGTTGGCGACCAGGGCGGTCCACCCGGTCTGGTGGCTGGCGCCCAGGCCCGCGCCGGTGTCCCCGTGGAAGTACTCGTAGAACGGGATCAGGTCGTGCCAGTCCGGGTCGTCCTGGAACAGGGCCACGTCGCCGAAGACCGGCCGCTTGCCGTCGGCGTCGTCGAGGAACAGCTTCACCAGGCGGTGCGACAGGTCGTCGGCGACCTCACCGAGGCTTTTCTTGGTACCCGACCCCGTCGGGAACTCGACGCGAAGGTCGTCCCCGAAGAACCGGTAGTACCGGCGCAGCGCCTCGATGAGCAGGTAGTTGACCGGGAACCAGACCGGCCCCCGCCAGTTGGAGTTGCCGCCGAAGAAGCCGGTGGTCGACTCGCCCGGCTCGTACCCGACGCTGAACTCGGTCTCGCCGAGCGTCACCGTGAACGGCTTGTCCTTGTGCTCCTTGGACAGCGCCCGCAGCCCGTACGGCGACAGGAACTCGTTCTCGTCGAGCATCCGGGACAGCACGCGCGGCAGGTGCTCCGGCCCGATCATTGCGAGCAGCCGGTGCTGCTGGCCGCCCTGGATGCGCCGGCCGCCGATGACGTCGCCGTACTCGGGGTGGTTGGCCAGGAACCAGCGCAGCCGGTTGGCGAGTTCCGGGAGGCGGGCCATGGCCAGCGAGCTGATCGTCGCGGTCGCGGCCAGCGGCAGCAGGCCGACCACCGAGCGGACCCGCAGCGGTACGGTCGCCCCGCCGGTCTCGCGGAGCACGTCGTAGTAGAACGAGTCGTTCTCGTCCCACAGCCCGGCGTCCTTGGAGGCCGCCGCGATGTAGGCGAAGTGCTCGAAGAACTTCGGTGCGAGGTCGGCATAGGCCGGGTCGCTGTGCGCCAGTACCAGCGAGATCTCCAGCAGGTTCAGCGCGTACGACGCCATCCAGGCGGTGCCGTCGCTCTGCTCCAGCGTGCCGTCGACCGGCAGGTGGTTGGAGCGGTCGAACGGCCCGATGTTGTCCAGCCCGAGGAAGCCGCCTTCGAACACGTTGTTGCCGGTGCTGTCCTTGCGGTTGACCCACCAGGTGAAGTTCATCAGCAGCTTGTGCAGTACCCGCTTGAGGAAGTCGAAGTCGCCCGACCCGTCGATCTCGAAGACCTTCAGCGCGGCCCAGGCGTGTACCGGCGGGTTGACGTCGTCGAATGCCCACTCGTACGCGGGCAGTTGCCCGTTGGGGTGCATGTACCACTCCTGCAGCAACAGCAGGAGCTGGCTCTTGGCGTACCCCGGGTCCACGTGCGCGATGGCCACGCAGTGGAACGCGAGGTCCCACGCCGCGTACCACGGGTACTCCCAGGTGTCCGGCATGGAGATGACGTCGCAGTTGTTCATGTGCCACCAGCGCGCGTTGCGGCCGTGCTGGTGGTTGGCCGGCGGCGCCTCGGCGTACGGGTCGCCCTTGAGCCAGCGGGACACGTCGTAGTTGTAGAACTGCTTGCTCCACATCAGGCCCGCGATGGCCTGGCGGAGCACCAGCGCCTCGTCCTTGCTGGCGACGTCGGGGGTCAACGCGCCGAAGAACTCGTCGGCCTCGGCCAGCCGCCGCGACAGCACCTCGTCGAAGTCGCCGCCGAGGTCCGCCGCCGGGCCGGACGGCGCGGTACCCGGGCCATCGGCCGGCGCGCCGTCCAGGGACAGCCGCAGCCGGATCTCGGCGGAGCCGCCGGCCGGTACCGTCACGACGTAGTGCAGGGCGCCCTTGGTACCGGTGCCGTCCGGGTTGACCGTCGGGGTGCCGTGGACCACGTGGTCGCCGATGCCGTCCTTCGGGTACGGGCTGCGGTTGGGCAGGTTCCACAGCCGCTGGGCATTCGACTCGTTGTCGCACAGCAGCGACCGCGGCGCGGCGCCGTCCGGGCCCTCCGCGCCGGTCAGCACCAGGCGACCGAGCCGCTGGTGGTCGGCGACGAGCCTCGGCCCGTCGCCGCGGATGACCGGCGGGTCACCGCGCCCGGGCAGTCCCCACGCCCAGGTGTTGCGGAACCACAGGTGTGGCAGGACGTGCAGGGTGGCCTCGTCCGGTCCCCGGTTGGCCAGGGTGATCCGGACGAGCAGGTCGGTGGGGCCGGCCTTGGCGTAGTCGGCGGTAATCGCCCAGTACCGGTTCTCCTCGAAGATGCCGGTGTCGACCAGCTCGTACTCGGGCTCGTCGCGGCCCCGCTCCCGGTTGACGGCGGCCAGGTCGGTGTACGGGAACTCGGCCTGCGGGTAGTGGTACCGCCAACGCATCCAGGAGTGGGTCGGCGTGGAGTCGAGGTACCACCAGTACTCCTTGGGGTCCTCGCCGTGGTTGCCCTCCGGCCCGCCGAGCCCGAAGATCCGCTCCTTGAGGATGGCGTCCTTGCCGTTCCAGAACGCCAGGGCGAAGCAGAACCGCTGCTGGTCGTCGCAGATGCCGGCCAGGCCGTCCTCGTTCCAGCGGTAGGTGCGGGACCGGGCGTCGTCGTGCGGGAAGTAGTCCCACGCGGTGCCCCACTCGCTGTAGTCCTCGCGGACCGTCCCCCAGGCCCGCTCGGCCAGGTAGGGGCCCCATTCGCGCCACGGCACGGCGTTCGCATCCGCCTGCGCCAAGCGCTCCCGTTCCGCGCCCTGCCCATCCATCCGAGACATTCTTCCTGATCAGTGTTACGACCGGGTAAGCGCAGCCCGGAGCTGGGCGCCCGGGCACGGCCGCCGCGGCCCGGGTCCGCGAGAGCCGCAACGCTACCACCGGGTAGCCGGCGGTCCGGGCGGTCCGCACCCGTACCGACGGGTTGCGGCCCCGCTGACCGGATCCGAGCCTCAGTGAGACTGATTACATAACGTCTGAATATAAGTTCGTGATACAAATTGGCTCCGTGGACGCGGACGTCGAGAAGCTGTCGGCCAGCCTGGAGCGGCTGGTCACGACGGTGCGCCGGATGGTGCCGCCGGAGGGGCTATCCCTGACCGCGGTGTCGACCCTGCGCACCCTGGAGGTCTCCGGCCCCAGCCGGCTCTCCGAGCTGGCTGCCGGACAGGGCGTGACCCAGCCGGCCATGACTCAGCTGGTGACCCGCCTGGAGCGGGAGGGCTACGCCGAGCGCGGTGGCAGCCCCGATGACGCCCGGGTGGTCATGGTGAGCCTCACCGCGGCAGGCCGGGAACTGCTCCGGGAGCGCCGACGGGCCCGCAGCCGCATGCTGCGCGAACTGCTCGATGGGCTGCCCGAGGGCGACCGGGAGCAGATCTTCGCCGCGGTACCCGCCATCAACCTGCTGGCCGAACTGGGCCAGCCCGAGGACAGGAGTCGCACCCGATGAGCCACCCCCCAGGTCAGGGAACGAGCCTGCTCAGGCAGCCACGCGCGGTCTGGGCGGTCGCGTTCGCCTGTGTCATCTCGTTCATGGGCATCGGGCTGGTCGACCCCATCCTGCCGGCGCTCTCGCAGCAGCTGCACGCCAGCCCGTCCCAGGTGTCGCTGCTGTTCACCAGCTACCTGCTGGTGACCGCGGTGGCCATGCTGGCGACCAACTGGGTGTCCAGCCGGTTCGGCGCCAAGCGCACCCTGATGGCCGGCCTGGCACTGGTCGTCGCGTTTGCCGCCCTGGCCGGCTCCTCGGGCAGCATCAGCGGCATCGTCGGCTTCCGGGCCGGCTGGGGCCTGGGCAACGCGCTGTTCATCGCGACCTCCCTGGCCGTGATCGTGGCGTCCGCAAGCGGCGGCTTCGCCGGGGCGATCATCCTGTACGAGACGGCCCTGGGCTTCGGCATTGCGGTCGGCCCGCTGCTCGGGGGCGAGCTGGGCGGGATCAGCTGGCGCGGCCCGTTCTACGGGGTCAGCGCGCTGATGGCCGTCGCGCTCATCGCCACCGCCGTGCTGGTACCCGCGACCCCCAAGCCCGCCAAGCCCACCTCGCTCACCGCGCCGCTCAAGGCGCTGCGCCACCGCGGCCTGCTGATCATGAGCCTGACCGCCCTGTGCTACAACTGGGGCTTCTTCACCCTGCTGGGGTACGCGCCGTACCCGATGCATCTGTCCGCGCACCGGCTGGGCATCGTCTTCACCGGCTGGGGCCTGCTGGTCGCGGCGTTCAGCGTGGTCCTCGCGCCGAGGCTGCAGCGGCGCTTCGGCACCGCGCCGACCCTCTACGTCAACATGGTCCTGCTGGCCGTGCTGCTCACCGTCATCGGCATCTGGACCGGCTCGGCCACCACGGTCATCGTCGCCACCATCGCGTCCGGCGCCTTCATCGGCGTCAACAACACGCTGACCACCACGGCCGTGATGACCGTAGCCAAGGTCGAACGGCCGGTCGCCTCCGCCGCCTACGGCTTCGTCCGGTTCATCGGCGGCGGCCTGGCCCCGTACGCCGCCGGCAAGCTGGCCGACCACTTCGACATGCACGTCCCGTTCCTGATCGGCGCGGGCGCGTTCCTGCTGGCGGTACCGGTGCTGGCCACCGGACACCGACTCCTGGCCGCCGCCGAGCAGCCGGCCGAGGAGGCCGTCGTCGAGCCGGTCGGTGAGCTGCTGCCGGCCGGCGGGCCGTCGAGCGCCGACCGGGGGCCGCTGCGACAAGCTGCGCGGCCCGGGTCGGGCGCCCGGCCGGTGGTCGTGGCGGTGGACGGCAGCGAGTACGCCGCACCGCTGACCGCCAAGGCGATTGAGGTGGCCACCCGGCTGTCCGCGCCAGTCGAGCTGCTGCACGTGCACGAACTGGAGGTCGTCGGCGAGGAGACCATGGACCTCGAATCGCTGGAGCAGGCCGGCTCGCTGGTACGGGAGCGGATGGCCGAGCTGGCCACGGCCGGGGTACCGGCGACCGGCCACATCCTGCGCAGCGTCGCCGAGCATGCGAGTACCGGGCGGCTCATCGCCCGGTACGCCCAGCGGGTCGACGCCCAACTGGTCATCGTCGGGCCGCCGACGGCCGGCGCGATCGGCCGGCTGCTGAATGACAGCGCCAGCCGCCTGCTGGTGGCCGAGGCGCCCTGCGAGGTGCTCGTGGTCGCCGCCGACCAGCTCCAGCCGACCGGGTAACCTCCGGGGATGCCGTTGGTCTTCGGTACCCAGCTCTGCGGGCGCCTCGAGGAGTCGGCCTCCCGGGAGTGGCTGGTCACCGACGGCCTCGGCGGGTACGCCATGGGCACCGTCGCCGGCCTGCGCACCCGTCGGTACCACGGCCTGCTGGTGGTCTCGGGCGAGACGGTCGCGCAGCGGCACGTGGGGCTCGCGTCCCTGGACCCGGTGCTGGAGCTGCCGTCCGGCGCGACGGTCCGGCTCGGTACCCACGAGTGGGTCGGGGGCGCGGTGTCCCCGGACGGGTACCGGCTGCTGGCCCGGTTCGACCTGACCGACGGGGTGCCGCGCTGGCGCTGGCGGGTCGGCGACGTGGTGATCGAGCGCGAGCTGGCCATGGCGCACGGCTCCCCGTGTCTGGGAGTCGTGCACCGGGTGCTGTCCGGCGGCCCGGTCCGGCTGCGGCTGGAGGCGCTGTGCACCTGGCGGGACGCGCACCAGAACCGGGAGGCGGGCGGCCCTCCGCTGACCGTCGAGTCCACAGTGGACGGCGTGACCGTCGAGAAGGCGTACCGGCTGGCCGGCCCGGGCTGGCAGGGTGCCGGCGAGTGGTACCGGGGTGCGTACCTGCGCGAGGAGGTCGAGCGCGGGCTGCCGGCCGTCGAGGACCTGTGGTACGCGGGACAGTTCGTCGCCGACCTGGGTACCGGTGAATCGGCGGAGGTGACCGCGTGGGCCGGCGACCTGGCCGCCGCGCTCGCCCCCGCCCGCCAGATCGTCGCCGCGGCCCGGCAGCGCGGCGCGTCGCTGGCACACGGCGCGGCTGACGCCACCGACGGCCTGCTGCGCCGGGCCGCCGACGCCTTTATCGTCGCCGGACCGGACGTGGCCGCCGGGTACCCGTGGTTCGGCGCCTGGTCGCGCGACACGATGATCTCCTACCCCGGGCTGTTCCTCGCCACGGGACGGGTCGACGAGGGACGGGAACTGCTGCGCCGGTACGCGGGGACCCTGCACGACGGGCTGCTGGCCAACACGGCGGACACCGGGCGCGTCGAATACAACACGGTCGACGGCACCCTGTGGTTCGTGCACGCGATCGACGCGCACGTACGATCGGCCGGCGACACCGACCTGGCGGCCGAACTGCTGCCGGTCCTCACCGAGATCCGCAACGCGCACACCGCCGGCACCCTCTACCGCATCGGCGTGGACGCCGCGGACGGGCTGCTGTCGGCCGGGGTACCGGGCGAGGCGCTGACGTGGATGGACGCGCGCGTGGACGGGGTGGGTGTCACGCCCCGCATCGGCAAGCCGGTCGAGGTCAACGCGCTGTGGGTCAACGCGCTGCACGCCATCGCCGGGCTGCGCGAGCAGGTGGGCGCCGATCCGTCGCCGGTACGGGCGCAGGCGAGGGCGGCGGAGGAGTCGTTCCGCCGCCGGTACCCCTCGCCGGCCGGCTGGCTCTACGACGTCGTGGACGGGCCGGACGGCGACGACGACGCGCTGCGCCCCAACCAGTTGCTCGCCTACTCGCTGCCGTACGCGCCGATGCGGGGACAGCGCCCGAGCGCCGCCGTCAACGCGCTGCTGACGCCGCTCGGCGTGCGTACCCTCGCCCCCGGCCAGCCCGGGTACCTCGGGCGGCACCGGGGCGGACCGGTCGGCCGGGACTCCGCCTACCACCAGGGCACCGCGTGGCCCTGGCTGATCGGCCCGTACCTGGACGCGCACGCCGCCGCGGACGATGGTCCGACGACCGGCGGTGCCCGGGCGGAGGTGCTGCTCGACGGGCTTGTGGCGCACCTGGGCGACTACGGCCTCGGCTCGGTCAGCGAAACGGCGGACGGGGACGCACCCTACGGCGCCACCGGCTGCCCGTTCCAGTCCTGGTCGGTCGCCGAGCTGCTGCGCGTCCGCAGCCGGTAGCGACCGGCGTCGGGTTGTCGGCGCAGGGCAAGGCCAAGGTCACAGGCCGCCCAGGCGGTCAGCCCCACGCCGCCGCCGATACCCGCGACCCCGGCCGGGTCCACAGTGGACACCAGGCCGCCGACGAGGGCCGCGGAAGCAACCAGGAACAGCAGCGCGCCCAGCGGGTACAGGGCCCGGTTGGCGAGTACCGGTGCCAGCGGGAAGAAGTGCACGGCCACGACCGCTAGGACCCAGACCGGTACCCAGCGTTGCCCGCCCGCCAGGTTCAGCGCCGCTCCGCCCAGCCCGATGAGCGTGAACTCGATGCCGACGATGATGCCGTACCGGCGCCGCTCGGCGCGCGTCGTGGCCACCGCGCGTTCCCGGGGTACCCGGAAAGCCGTCACCACGGCCGCGACCGCGACGATGCCGGCGACCCCGGACGCGGCGTCCAGCCACACCCCGACCGGGGATGGGCCGCCCGCGTGTGCCCAGCCGAACCAGGCGGTCGCGAACAGGGCGAGAACGATCGCGGTGATCGCGTGGTCGAGCCTGGTCTGCCGCCAGTCGGAGGTCACGGTCGTCGACTCTAGCCAACTGGCCGGCGACGCCCGCGGAGCCGGCCAGCGTTCGTCCTGCCGCACCGCCTTAACCGCCCTGAAATGGCCGTGTCTTCGCCGGTACACGGCGGTTGGCGAACATGGTGGTACCGCCGACCCGCCGCCTTGTCAGGAGGGCCGCCAATGCCGCAGACCACCGATCCAGTGCGGGTGATGCTGCTGTCCTGGGAGTACCCGCCGGTGATGGTCGGCGGGCTGGGTCGCCACGTGCACGCGCTCGCCACCACGCTGGCGGCGGCCGGCCACCAGGTGACCGTGGTGACGCGACATGCCGAGGGCGCGCCGCTGGAGGAGCTGCGCGACGGGGTACGCATCGTCCGCGCGCCCGAGGACCCGCCGGCCTTCCCGCTCGCGACCCCGGCGCTGCTGGCCTGGACCATGGCGTTCAACCACTCGCTGACCCGGGCCGCGCTGCACGCCAGCGCCACCGACACGTTCGACGTCATCCACGCCCATGACTGGCTCGTGACGCACACCGCGGTGACCATGCGCGACCACCTCGGGGTACCAATGGTGGCCACGATCCACGCGACCGAGGCGGGCCGGCACCAGGGCTGGCTCCCGGATGAGCTGAACCGCTGCATCCACACCGTCGAGTGGTGGCTGGCGCGTGAGGCTGGCCGGGTCATCGCGTGCTCGGAGTACATGCGGTGGGAGATCAGCCGGCTGCTCGAACTGCCGGCCGGCCGGATCGACGTGATCCCCAACGGCGTCGACGCGCCGGTCTGGCGCGCCGCGCCGAGCGCCGTCGCCCGGATGCGCGCCCGGTTCGCCGGGGACGGTCCGCTGATCGGCTTCGCCGGCCGCCTGGTGTACGAGAAGGGCGTGCAGCACCTCGTGCACGCGGTACCGGAGCTGCGCGACCGGCACCCGGGGCTGCGCCTGGTGATCGCGGGCGACGGTCCGCACCGCGCCGAACTGCAGGCCGAGATCGGCCGGCTGCGGCTGGACCCCGCGGTGAGCTTCGCCGGCTTCGTCGGCGCCGACCTGCCGGCCACCTTCGCGGCGACCGACGCGGTGGTGGTACCGAGCATCTACGAGCCGTTCGGCATGGTGGCCCTGGAGGCGGCCGCCGCCGGGGCGCCGCTCGCGGTGTCCAGCACCGGCGGGCTCGCCGAGATCGTCCAGCCCGGGGTGACCGGGGTGACGTTCCCGGCCAACGACCCGGCCGCACTGGCCAGCGCCGTCTCTGGGCTGCTCGCCGACGAGGTGTCCGCGCGACGGATGGCGCGGCGGGCGCGGGCGATGGTGGCCCGCCGGTACGGGTGGGCGTCGATCGCCGCGCAGACCGTCGCCGTCTACCGCGGGGCCGTCGCGGCCGCGCCGGAGACCCGGGCCGCGGCGCGCGCCAGGCTGGTCACCGCCCGCCCGACCATCGTGGTACCCGAGGGGAACCTGCTCGCGCCCGAACCGGCCTAAGGGTTCAGGATGGGCACATGAGTAGCGACATCACCCTCTGGTTCGACCCCGTCTGCCCCTTCACCTGGCGCACGTCCCGATGGATCGGCAGCATGGCCGGCAAGCGCGGCCTGACCGTGGAGTGGCGGCTGCTGAGCCTTGCCATCCTCAACGAGGGCAAGGACATCCCCGAGCAGTACCGCGACGGGATGGCCCGCGGCTGGCGCGCCGCCCGGCTGCTGACCGCGGCCGACCAGCGGCACGGCCAGGAGGCCATGGCCAACCTCTACACCGAGATCGGCACGCGGATCCACGGGTACGTCGGGCCGGGACCGCTGGACGGGCACCCGACCGAGCGCCGGACGCTGGACACCGAGGTGCTGTCGGAGTCGCTGGCCGCGGCCGGGCTGCCCGCGGACCTGATCGCGGCGGCCGACGACACCACCCTGGACGACGCCGTACGGGACAGCCACGCGGCCGGCCAGGCCCGGGTCGGTACCGAGTCGGGCAGCCCGATCGTGGCGTTCGGCGACGGCCCCGGCTTCTTCGGCCCGGTGGTGGTGCCGGTGCCGGACGGCGAGTCGGCCGAGAAGCTGTTCGATGCGGTACGCCTGCTGTCGGCGGTACCGGAGTTCAGCGAGATCAAGCGGTCGCGCAACAGCTTCTGAGCGCCTCAGCGGCGCCCGGTCCCTGGGTACCGGGCGCCGTTGAAGGTGACCCGCAGCGTGTAGATCGAGGTGCCCGCGGCGATGAACAGGTGGTTGAGCTTCGGACCGCCGAAGGTGAGGTTGGCGACGGGCTCCGGCAGCAGCAGCTTGCCGATGAGGGTGCCGTCGGCGTCGAAGCAGTGCACACCGTCCCAGGCCGCGGCCCACACCCGGCCAGCATCGTCGACGCGAAGGCCGTCGAAGCGCCCGTTGTCGCACCCGCAGAAGATCTTGCCGCCGGTCAGCCGCCCGTCGTCCGTCACGTCGAAGACCCGGATGTGGCTGGGTTCCTGCCGGGTATCGGCGACGTAGAGCCGCCGCTCGTCGGGCGAGAACGCCAGGCCGTTGGGGCGGCAGAAGTCCTCGGCGACCACGCGCAGGTCGCCGGTTGCCGGGTCGAGGCGGAAGACGTAGCAGCCGCCGCCGAACTCGCTCTCGCCCCGGTTGCCCTCGTAGTCGCTGAAGATGCCGTAGATCGGGTCGGTGAACCAGACGCTGCCGTCGGCGCGCACGACCACGTCGTTGGGGCTGTTGAACCGCCTGCCCTGGTACCGGTCGGCCAGTACGGTCACCGTCCCGTCGTGCTCGGTCCGGGTGACCCGCCGGTTGCCCTGCTCGCAACTGACCAGCCGGCCCTGACGGTCGACCGTGTTGCCGTTGGCGTGACCCGACGGCTGGCGGAACACGCCGACGGTACCGGTGGTCTCGTCCCAGCGCAGCAGCCGGTCGTTGGGGATGTCGCTCCACACCAGGTACCGGCCGGCCGGGAAGTACGCCGGACCCTCGGTCTTGCGGGCGCCGGTGTGCAGGCGTTCGAGGACGAAGTCCCCGTCGAGGTACCGGAACCGCTCGTCGAGCAGTTGGAACTCCGCCGGAACAGTGTCTGTCACAGTCCACTGCCTGGTGAATGTCATCTTGCATAGGACCCAAGCTGTCGAATCTGGTAAGGTCAACAGGGTAGTTGCCAGGATCACAGTTGGAGAGCCTCGCTTGATGGACGACGTCGACCGGGCCCTGCTGGCCCAGTTGCAGCGCGACGCGACCCGGCCCTACGCGGCGCTGGGGCAGGCGGCCGGCCTGTCGGCGGGCGCGGCGCACGAACGGGTACGCAAGCTGCGCGAGCGCGGCGTGATCCGCAGGACCGCCGTCGACGTGGACCCCGCCTCGGTCGGCCGGGGCGTGCTCGCGTTCGTGATGGTCAGTGCCAACGAGTGGATGGGCGACGCGGGCACCCGCGACGCGCTGGCCGCGATCCCCGACATCCAGGAGGCGCACATCATCGCCGGTACCGCCTCGGTGCTGGTGAAGATCCGCACCGCCACCACGGAGGACCTGCAGTCGGTGCTGCGCCGCATCTTCGAGGTCGACGGGGTCACCGGTACGCAGACCATCGTCGCGCTGGAAACCTTCTTCGAACGCCCGGTCAACGTGGCCGAACGGGGTCAGGAGTAGTACGACGGTACGCGCAGCGTCTCGTAGGTCTGGTCGCCGATCCGGGGCTGGACGGTGGTGGCCTGGCTGCCGAACAGGCCCGAGAGGGGCAGGGTGAGCGTCGCGGTCTCACCGGCCGGCAGCTCGCCGATCGGGCACACGACGGCGCGGCTGGTCCCGTCGCGCGTCACACACCTCGCCCAGTCTCCGCCGGCCGCCGGCGCCAGTGGCTGGTCGGGCCAGACCGCGACGCTGACCCGCGCCACGTCGCGCTTTCCCCGGTTGCGGATGGTCACGGTCAGCGTGCCGGCGCTCTTTCCGTCGAGGAGTCCGGTGAAGTGAACGGCCGGCGCGGAGATGTCCAGGTCGGCGGCGGACCGGTCGGCCGTGAACGTGGTCGGCCCGGCCACCTGCGTGAAGCCGGACCGCTGCCAGGCGAACGTACGGATCTGGGTGAGCTGCAGCGACTGCGGCGTGCCGCAGCACGGGATGATGTTGCCCACGGTCAGGTTGACCAGGCCACCGGAGGCCGGGGTGACGGCGACGATGTCCTCGCCGTCCGGACCGCTGCGGGCCAGCTGGCCCATAGTGGTCAGGCCTCCGCCCGCCGCCGGCTTCAGCACGATGGCCTGGTACGTGCCGGCCTGACTGTCCTGGCAGAACAGCACGACCGCGACCTCGTAGGTACCGTCGTGGTCCACGTCGACCAGCGTGTTCTGCAGCAGGCGTACGGTCGCCCTGCCGGGTACCGCCGCGGAACTCCCGGTGAACGCGACCTTCCCGGTCGGGCACGGCGGCGAACCGGCCGGACTGGGGCGCCAGGCGTCGAGCGTGAGCGTCGCGGACGCGAGGTCGGCCGCCTGCCAAGGCTGCTGTGCCGAGCCGGGGGCCGTCCCGCCCGGCGCGTCCGACGGCGGGTCGGCGTCCGGCGCGTTCACCCCGTACCCCCCGTCCGGTGCCGACCGGACCCCGGTGAAGTCCCGCGGCTGATCGGTACCCGCCCCGAATGCGGCGTACGCCAGCAGTGGCGGCAGTACCAGGGCGACGGCCACGGCCGCGAGCGCAGCGATGCGCCGACGGCGGCCCGGCAATCCGACGTCGGCGGGAGCGGTCTCCTCGTCCACCGCGACGTCCGCGTCGAGATCCTGCACGTCGCAGGAAGTTACGGCAGCCGGGTGGGCAGGCCGGTGAACAGAAGGTACACGCCGGGCAAGAATTTCGGCACCAGTGTTGCTTTCGCTTTCAGGAGCGTTCCAGCAGGGTGACGGTCAGGGTTGCCGACTGCGAGCCGATCGAGACGCTCGCCGGTACCTTCAGGTCGAGGGTCGCACCGACAACGGTGGTACCTGCGCCCTTGGCCGCGCCCGCGGCCGCGAGGCTGCCGCCGTCCTTCAGACCCGGCGTGGTACCCGGGCTCACCGCTGGGCCTACGGCAACGTCCCGGGCCGCGTTCTGCGTGACGACCACGGGCCTCCAGCCGAGGTAGCTGCCGCCGAAGGTGGCACCGCCACCGCTGAAGTCACCGACCTGGCCGGAGACGCTCCAGCCGGGCTGGCTCTGGTACCGGTTGTCGTTGACCGTCATCGGGGGGAGCTGGGCGGTCAGCTCGATGCTCTTCTTGTCGGTCCCGAATAGCACGAGGCTCAGCTCTACTGGCGCATTGCTCACCGTGAGAGTGAGGATGCCTTCAGCGGGCGGGATGATCGCGTTGACCGTCGGTCCCGCCTCGACGATCGGTGGGTGGACGGCGGCCCACGCGGGCCGTAGCGGACCGGCGAGGCTGCCCAGCGCGCCGAGCGCGACGGCGAATGTCCCGTACCGGTGGCACCACCGCAGAGCTGCAGGATTCATGACGCCCTCTCTCCCCGCGATCAGCCGCGCGCGCTGGCCTGGCCGTAGCGCTCGGCGGCGTTGTAGACCAACTGTGCGTACTCCGTCGTGTGGTTGTACGACAGCACGGCGCGCCACCAACCGGTACCGCTGCCCAGATCCTGGCCGCTCGCGCACAGGTACCGGGCAGCGGCCAGCGCGGCGTCGTCGATGTTCTGCGGGTCGGGCCGGGCGCCGTCGCCGCTTGCCCGCACGCCCCACCGCCCCCACGTGGTCGGGATGAACTGCATCGGGCCTACCGCGCGATCCCAGATCCGGTCGCCGTCCAACGCGCCGCCGTCGGTGTCCGGGATCGCCTTGTTGCCGTTCGACCCGTCCAGCGGCGGGCCGACGATCGGCGGCGTGGCACGGCCGTCCGACCCGACCGACGCCCCGCCGTGGCGGCCGTGGTTCGACTCGACCAACCCGATGCCGGCCAGCGTCGACCAGCTCAGGTGGCAGCGCGGTTGCTGAGTGGCCATCGCGAGCTCCGCGCGGGCGTACGCCTGCAGGGGTCGGGCCGGGATGCCGGTGGCCGACGCGATCCGGGCAACCCAGTCCGTGGTCTGGATGGCACCGGCCGGCGGTCCCCCCGCGGCCACGGACGGCGCGCCGTTGGGCGCCTCGGGGAAGGTCGGCATGAGGGCACCCGGTGGGACACCGTTGTCCGGGTCCGACAGCGCATCAGGCGATACCGACACCGTCCCGGACCCCGGGTGCGCAAGATGCCAGACGGTCAACCCGCCGATACCGGACGCCAGCACGGTGACGAACACCAACCAGGGCCACACCCTCGCGAACACGGCGCTGACTCAGCCGAACCGGCCGTGTACGTAGTCCGCGGTGCGCGGGTCCTGGGGCCGCTCGAACATCGCGTCGGTCGGGCCGTGCTCGACGATGTAGCCCGGCGTACCCAACTCCGCGAGGAAGAACGCGCAGTGGTTGCTGACGCGCTGGGCCTGCTGCATGTTGTGCGTGACGATGACGATCGTCACCTCCGACACGAGCTCGCGGATGGTCTCCTCGATGACCCGGGTCGAGGTCGGGTCCAGGGCCGAACATGGCTCGTCCATCAGCAGCACCCGGGGCCGTACCGCGAGCGACCGGGCGATGCACAGCCGCTGCTGCTGGCCGCCGGACAGCGCTCCGCCGGGCTGGCGCAGCCGGTCGCGGACCTCCCGCCACAGGCCGGCCTTGACAAGGCACTCCTCGACGAGGGCGTCCTTCTCCGACCGCCCGGGCCGCTGCCCGGTGAGCTTCAGCCCGGCCACCACGTTGTCGTAGATGGACATCGCGGGGAACGGGTTCGGCTTCTGGAATACCATGCCGATCTGGCGGCGGGCGTCGGTAAGCCGGCGCGACGGGTCGTAGATGTCGGAGCCGTCCAGCAGCACCTGGCCCGCCATCCCGGCGGACGGTACCAGTTCGTGCATCCGGTTGAGGATGCGCAGGAACGTCGACTTGCCGCAGCCGGAAGGGCCGATCAGCGCCGTCACCTCCCCCGGCTTCATGGACAGCGTCACCCGGTCCAGCACCTGGCGGTCACCGAACCAGGCGCTGATGTCCCGCGCGTCCAGCCCGGCCAGTACCGGCGGATCGCGGTGGATACCGAGGTAGTCGTCGTACGCGGCGAGCGCGTCCTCGGCACTGCCGAACATCAACGTCGGGTCGTCCTCATCCGGCGGCCCGACCTGGATCGGGACGTCCGGGACCGACAACGCCGTCGCGGTCTCCTCGTCGGCTACTCCACTCACAGATCCAACCCTTTCACAGCAGATTCGGCAGCAACCGCGCCGCCTGGTCGGCCACCAGGAGGCCGAAGAAAGTCAGCACCGGCACCGCGATGATCCAGGTCTGCCAACGCCCCCACACCACCCTGGTCCAGGAAACGAAGGCCACCGCGATGATGAGTGCCTCGCCGACGACGACCAGCCAGAACCAGGCCGAGCGGTCGGTTGCCAACGCCTGCTCGGCGGCCGACAGCTTGCTGGTCGGGATAACCAACTTCGCAGTCGGCTGCAGATCGGAGGTGAGATCGGCATCGACACGCAGCACGCCGTCCGGGGCGAACGGGCTACCGTAGGCCGTCGCCAGCACCAGGCGGCCGTGGCCGGCCGCGGGCGGGGGCGGCACAGGGTACCCGGCGCGCCGAACGTCGAGGACCTTGTAGCGCTGCACACCCTGTCCGGTTGTGACGGTGAACGGGTCACCCGGTACCAGGCTGGCGAGGTCCCCGAACGGGCCGCCATAGGTGGTTGACTTGCCCATGATCTCGCTAGTGCCAGCCTGCCCCGGCAACGGAGTGCTGCGCAGGTGGCCGGGCCCGTTCTCCAGCACGGATCCGGTGGTGCCCTCGAACACCACCTCGTTGAGGCCGAGCACCGGGATGTTCAGCACCGCCACCGGGGTGCCCAGCGTCAACAATGTGCTCGGGTCGCCGGGTACCGTCTGGCCGGTTGGCGCGGTACCGAGGGCCAACTCCTGACGGAAGTTGGCGTACGAGGTGAACTGCGCGCGGTCGTGGTGCAACCGGGCGACGAAGCCGATGTAGACGGCGAAGCCGAGCAGGATCACCGAGATCGTGGTGATCGCCGTGGAGATGGCTTGAACGGCCGCCGGCGCCGGTGGACGCCGGCGCCGCTGTTGCCCCGTGAGCGCGCTCCAGTACGCCTCGTCGGTCAAAGGATCCCAGACAGATTCCGGAGTTCGGGTGGCCGGGCGCGTCACCCGGACCCGCCCTTCTTCGCGCCGCCCGCGGCAGCCTCCTTACGCAACTGCTCCACGGTCTCCCTGCGGGCCTTCGCGACAGCCGCGGCCACCTTCTCGTCATTACGCGCCCGCCGCGACCGCACTAGCCAGCGCCCGCCGACAAAGGCGCAGACGAGTACCAGGATGACGCCGGCCGCCGTGGCCCACACTGCCGGACTGGACGCGTTCAGGCTCGATGTCTTGCTGACCGAACCACCCGGCGGCGTGGCGCTTGTGGTCCACGTGCCGTCGGCCATCACCGTCACGAAAATCGATTGGACCGTGTTCGTGTCCGTCAGGCTCGCCACACAGACCACGGCGAATTCGAACGTGTCTGGTGTGGGACCCAGCACAGTGAAGATCCTCCCCATCGCGCCGAGCATCGACCGGTCGGCGATGGGGTTATCGCCCGGCTGAGCAACGGGGAGCGACAGCTGCTGCGGCGCACCGCCGTTGTCGTAGGCAACGAGGTACGCCTGCACTTGGTGTCGAGCCGGGCACGGCGTCGTGGTCGACCAGGTCGCCGGCGTGCTCCGGTCGCCCGAGGCCGGGTTCAGCGTCAACGAACCCGGCTGGGACGCGTGTGGCGGGTTGGCCACCTTGGCCTGGGCGGCCACCGGCGTGAGCAACGCCATGCCGGCGACAATGACGCTGATCAGGCCGGCCAGTACGGCCGGGCGCTTCAGGATAACGTTTGGCATTGAGGAGTTGCCTCCCTCCCGTGAAGGGGGATGCGCCTGTTGCGTACCCCAAGACGCGATGACGGTCCGACGCTGGCGCTCACCGTCATCCGGATGCCCCGCCAATGTCACTGTCGCCGCCACCGACGGCCGCCTTCGCGGCGGCCTTCCTACGCAACTGCTCGACCGTCTCCCGGCGGGCCCGCAACACTGCCGCAGCCACCGTCTCCTCATGCTGCGCTCGCCGGGACCGCACCAGCCACCACCCGCCGAAGAAGCCGCCGACGAGAACCACGACGATCAGGATGAGCAGCCACGGCGTGGCCCACATACTCACGCCGAACGAGACGTTCTCCGGCTTGGTCCGCCCGATCGGCATGCCGGTGGGTTCGGACGGTACCCCGTTGATGTGCAGCTTCATCAGGCCGGCCGGGAAGACACGGTTGAGGTGCACCGTGGCCTGGTAGGTGCCGCCGGGCAGCAGGTCGGCCAAGCTCTTGCCGTGGGCGCGGGCGAGGGTGAACCCGAAGAAGCCGGTCACCCGGACGTCCTGGCTCAGGTTCAGGCGCTCGTTGCCGGTGTTGTGCACGGTGTAGGTCACGTCGAGGCTGCCGCTGCCGAACGGGTTGTAGGTGCCGTGGTACCGCGTGCTCACCGACTCGATTGCCAGGCCAGGGTGCAGCGGTCCGTTCACGCGGATGAACAGCGGAACGGCCACGCGGCGGTTGACGTTCACCTTCAGACCCTGCGCGTTGGTCGCGGCGAACAGGGTCGAGGCAATGATGCCGCCCGCGTGGTCACCGGGGGTTGCCGCGCTCGGGACGGTCACCGTGAACGCGCGATTCGCCCGCTCGTTCGGTTGCAGCGTGACGCTGTCTTTCGCAAAGGACACCCAGGTGCCAAGGTCCTTCGACTTCTGGTCGGCGGAGAGCAGGCTGAAATCGCCGGCCTGGTCGTTCACGGCATCCGCGGCGTGCAGCTCGAAGGTCACCGGCGTGGGGCTGAAGTTGGTCACGGAGACGTAGTCGTGGACGATCACGCCAGGTTTGATGTTGGTGTAGTTGAAGGTCTTGCGCGTGTCGGGGCCGTTGGCGGTCGCGGCCTGTACGGACCAGCTGATGGTGCCGGGCGCGCCCACGGTGGGGGCCGGCGCTGTCGCCCCCGCTGTGGGGGCGTTGGACGGGGTGGGGACGGGTGCCGCTGCCGCAGGGGCGCCGGTCAGCACCATCGCCGCGAACACCATCAGGCTGGCGGCTGCCGCTGTCGCGCCGCGCCGGCGTGGAAGGCGGAGAGTGGTCACTTGGCACGTCCAATTCACCAGCGAGCCGGCCACCTCGGAGGCTGGCCGGACAGGGTCGATACCCCAGCCGGTTGGCTGGTGGTTCGGGGAGGGGCACCCCTACTGGGTGTCCCCTCCCCAGGCCGCTGCGTGCGTCGTCACCGGTGCACGCAGCCACCAGTGGTAGTTACGGAGCGGTGTACAGGGTGATGGTCATGGTCGCCGAGTAGGTATCCGGCTGCGTGCTCGCCGGCGCCGACAGGGTGACGGTGGCGTTGAACACGCTGGTGTTCAGACCCTTGCCGACCGCCGCGCTGCCCAGCGGGCTCTCGGTGGTCAGACCCGGGCTGTTCGGGGTGACCGCCGCGCCCGCCAGGACGTCGCCGGCCGTGTTCTGCGTCTTGACCGCCGGCGCCCAACCCAGGTACTGGCCACCGATCGTGTTGAGGGCGTTGGTCGTACCGACGAAGTTCCCGACCTTACCGGTCACGTGCCAACCGGGTACGGTCTGGTTCCGCTGATCGCTGACCGTCACGTCGTTCAGCGTTCCCGAAGCGGTGAAGGTCTTGAAGTCCGCGCTCAGCACAGCCGTGCCCATGCTGACCGGCGTGGCGTTGTTGACGGTCAGAATCAGCTGGCCCTGGGACGCCGGGATGTTGACGTTGATGGTCTCGCTCTGAATGAGACCACCGGTCACCAGAACGTTGGTCGAGCCCTGCGAGGACGCGAACGCGGTCGCGGAGGTCGGGGTGAACACCGCGGTGATCGTGTGGGTCGTCCCCGCGCCGGTCAGAGAGGTGGTGTCCTGAACCGAGGCCGAGCCGTTGACGAGCGTGAAGCTCCCCAGCGACGTGGTGCCGTCGGAGAACGCCACGGTTCCGGCCGGAGTCCCGGACGCGGAGGTGACGGTCGCCGTGAAGGTGTCGGTGCCACCAGTTGCCACCGAAGCGCTGCTCGCGCTGACGGTGGTCGTGGTGGCGGCCGGGCCCGCCGGCGGCGTGGCGCTGGTCGTCCACGACTTGTCCGCCGCGAACGTCACGAAGATCGTCTGGAACGGTGCGATGTTCACACCAGTCGCATCTTCGCACTGCACGGTGAACTCGAACGTGTCCGGCACCGCTCCTAGTGTCGCGACGAAGGCACCAAGGGTGCCGGACATCGCTTGCCCAGCCGGGATGGGACTGGCGCCCGGCGTAACCGTGTTCGAGAACTGCTGGGCAACGCCGGCGTTGCTGTACGCCGTCAGGAATGCGCCGGCCTGGTTGGCGGCCGGGCACGCCGTGGTGGTTCCCCAGGTCACCGCCGTGGTTGCCGTACCCGAGCTCGGGGTCAGCACCAGGGTCCCAAACTGCGCCGTCGGCGCAGGGATGGGCGACGGGACCTTCGCCTGGGCAGCCACCGGCGTGAGCAGCGCCGCGCCAAGGACGGCGACGCTGACCAGGCCGGCCAGTGCGGCCAGGCGTTTGAATTGAACCCTTGCCATCGAGGAGTAGCCTCCCCTTCTGTGTGTTGGGGGCGCGCCTCCTGCGTACCCCACACGTTTTCCCCTGAGGGGAAAATCCCCTGCCCGAGGGGAAATCTGGGGGTCCGGTGCCTGCCGGGTGGCTCCGGCAGGCACCGGACCGTGTTTGGCTAGAGGGTCGCCCACGCCTGCAGGTCAGACGTCACCGCGCCACAGGTGTGACCCAGCGGGGCGGTGGCGAGGGTGGCGAACCCGTACTGCGTGATCTGGAAAGAGAGCGCGCACAGCCGGGACGTCGCCCCGACGTACAGCTTCGAGAGTCCGCTGTCGAACTTCGCGTTGCCCGTGGTGATCCGGGCCAGCTCGACGATGTTGAAGACCTCACGGGTGATGGTGAAGTTCGTGTTCAGCGCGAGGTCGCCGGTCGCGATCGATCCGGTGGTGGGGTTGGCCTGCTTCCCGGTCTGCGTGGGAAGCGGGGTGATGTTGTGGATGGCCACGTTGTGCAGCCGGGGGTTGTGGCCGTTGCTCTGGGCGATGAACTGAGCCACCGAGAACGGGCCGATCGCGTTCGCGTCGGCGGCGTACGCCGCACCGTTGTGCTCCTCGATGCTGTGCGAAACGCCACCCGAGTCCAGGTACGTGTTCTGGACGCAAGTCCCCTGGTTGCCGCCCGACATCTGCCCGAGCCAGAATTTGGTCGTACCCGAGTTCGCCTGGGGTACCTTCAGGTGAATCGGGATGACGTGGTTGACCGTGTCAGCCACCGCGTTGGGATCCGCGGTGTAGAAGTCGCCGTCGGGGAACGGACCGATGATGGTGGTGTAGTGAACCGTGCCGATCGTGTCCCCGTTGGGGAACTGGGTGGTGCCGGCGCAGCCGTAAAGGTCCTTCAGGTTCTGGAACGAGAAGGAGTCGGCGTCCACGATGGCCGTAGCCACCGCCGGGTCCGTGCCGGTGACCGCGGTCGCCGGGCCCGTCGCCGAGGTGACGGCGTCGAGCGCGAACGGAATGTACTGCAGGAGACCGGTCGTGCTCACGTTGGTGCCGGGGCCGCTGGACGACCGAGCGACGTCCACGCAGCCGGCCGATGGCGGGGGCGCCAGCGGGCCCGCGGTGCTGCTCTGGTTGATCGAGTACCGCAGCGCGTTCAGGCCCGCGGTCGATCCGTTAGGCCGGCCCATGATGCAGCCAACCTTCGGCTCGATCTCCGGGTTGGTCGCCGTGCTGCCCTGGCCCGTCGGGTCGACCGCGTCCCAGGAACCGAGGATGCCGAGGCCGAGCGAGAGGGCGAACTGGTCCGATATGTCCTGAGTGGTGTCGGACCCGACAGCGACGTACGTCGTGACCGGGTCGGCGGCGGCCGGACCGGCGAAACCGACCACCGCGCTCACCGTGGTGACGGCGGCGACCACGCCACCGATCAGCCACTTGCGCGGGCCGGAAGCCGTCGGCTCGAGCCCTTGTTTCTTGGTCATCCGCATCCTTTCGCGAAAGGAACGTTCGGCCCGCTCAGATGGAGCCAGCCGTGCCCATCATGGGCGGCAAGGTCAGCGGCGAATACCGGAACTGCATGTAGCGACGACATACTCATGTTCACGCCAACATGAAGGAGGCATTAACCCCACGCCGCCGCTCATGGCCGCCGCCATGGCGACGGTCGACCGCCGAAGCAGGCGCGCAGTACCGGCCCGCCGACGGCGCCGGCCACACCGGCGACCACCATGGCGATCAGTGCCCATCGCACCCCGCCCACTGGAGTCGGTTGGGTCGTCTTTGCCACCGGCTCGGGCCTGGCCTGCGTGGTGGTGTAGCCGGCATTTGATGCAGCACTGGTGGGCGGTGCGGCGACCGACGGCGGGCCCGCCGTCGGCGTAGAAGCTTGAGTGGCTGGTGCCGGCGCCGTCGTGGCCGTCGCCGTCGGCTCTGCTTGGGCCAGCAGCGTTGCCGCGGTTGCCTGGGCGGCGGCACGGAGGTTCGCAGGCAGCGGCAGGTATCCGTGCGGCAGTTGACCCGGGTCGACACCGGGGGTCTGGCCCGGGCCGGCCGCATAGTTGATGAGCGCGGCGAAGTCCTTGAGGGCCGCAGGGTCCTGGTCGGTGCGCACCGCGGCATAGCTCACCTGGACCAGCGGATACCCGCCCGGACCCCGCGTCGCCGGATCGACGTGCAGCAACCCGCTGCTGTCCGCCTTCGCCCCACCCAACGCCGCCGTCACCGATGCGGTGTTGGGTGATACGCAGTGCTCACCGTTGGCATCACAAAGATCGGCCGCGACAAGCCCGTAGCTGGCCAGGCTGGCGGTGTCCGCCACGCCCCACAGGAAAATCTCCCCAGCAGGCTCCACGCCGCCGCTGCTCCACCATCCGGGCTGTCCGTCCGGTGCGGTCTTGAACGGATCCCACGACGCGCCCAGAGGGTTGTAGGCGGCGCGGAGGCGTCCACTCGTGTCGTCGAAGTTGTTGGTGTACGGCAGCAGGTCCAGCGAGCATCGGCCGGGATCGCGCTCGCCCGGCACACCGGTGTTGAAGCAGGTCGGGTCGGCGCGCGGGTACGAGTCGATTGCCAGCTGGCCCAGTTTGAGGGCCTTGTAGTTGGGGTTGATCACCATGCCGTTCTCGTCCGGCGTCCCGCCCAACCACGTGCGGGCCGCCTGATCGGACAGGATCCATGCCCACACCGCCTGATTGATCGCGGAGTGGTCCTCGGTCAGCAACGGGGCCAGCGGGGCCTGGGCGCCGGGCGGCTGGCTGACTCCGGGGTTCAGCTTCTGGAACTCCGGATCCGCCGTGATGAAGTTCGGGTTGTTTTTCGCCCAAGCCGGCCCCGGATGTTCTGGGTCCACATCGGGCAGGTCGTAGCGGTAGGACTGGGTCAGCGCCTTGGCAACCAGGCGTGGCGTGAGCTTGACCGAGTTGACGAGGGTCTCACCCACGTTGATGTTGAACGCGAATATTGTGCCGGACACCGTCACCGGTGCATACACCAGCGGCGGTAGGGTTCCAGGGTTGCCGCCGGAGCGCGTGGCTTCGCTGCCGATGGGAATCGTGGTGAAGGCCAGACCTGCGCCGCCGGGATCGGACAGCTGCGTTGTGTTCGTCGCCTCCGGGGTCGCCGCGAACCCGTAGAGCGTCTTGCAGTTCGCCGCTGTGTTGAGCGCGAGTTGCCAGGAGAAGACGGCACGGGCGACCAGCTGGGTGCCGATCGTCCCGCGCTCCTTCGCCGATCCGATCGGGCAGTTAGGCTGCAGCGGGTCGAAGTTGAGGCGGATCTGGATGCGTTGGGCCCACGACGAAGCGCCCAGCGGCGACTCGCTGATGTAGCCGGGGCGCCCGGTGCCACCATCGGTCTTCCAGCCATTGGGTTCGTACTCACCGCGCGGCACGATCACCAGCCAGCAGGCACGGGGGGTGCCGTTCTGCTCGAGTTGCCCGCAGCCCAGTCCAGGTGCTTGCGTCGCGGTCAGGGTCTGGAAGGACGCCTGGCCGGTACCGTCGGCGGTGGTGGTGAGCTCCTGCATCTCGTTGGTGTTGTACTGGTCGTAGTAGTCGGTGGTGGCCCCGTAGATCCGGTTGGTCGTGCCCACCGGAATGAACGGCACACTGTAGGTATCTGCGGCGCAAGAATTGGTGGGGCATGGCGCGACGTGTGTGGGATCGTCCGGCTCGCCCGGGTCGCAGCCCAGGCCGGCCCCGCCGCCACCGACGGTGCCCGGCGGATTCGTGGTGCTTGGGGCGGAGCCGCTACAGCGAAGACCCGTCCGTTGCCCGATGCTGGCGTTGATGGCCGCGGCGGGCATCAGCCCGAAGCTGCCGTACTCGCACTGTTCCGGCGTCGGGCCGGTGTTCGCGTCGCCGTAGCACTGCATCATCTGCAGGAAGTCGGTTTGGAACGGTTGCTGGGTCATCTTGCCGCCGGTCCAGGTCACCCTGATGGCCTGGTGCACCAGGTTCTTCGTCTGCGACACGGTCACCGACAGGTGCTGAAAGTCGGGGTACATGAAGGCGTACGCACTGGTCGGATCGCGCGGAGTCACCACGGTGGTGTTGTCCGTGCCAACCAGCCCCTGCGCCCAGGTGACGGTGACCGCGGAGGCGGTGCTGCCGTTACCGGTGATCTGGTCGACCGGGGTGTCGGCCCGCGCGGGTTCGATCTGCCAGAGCGCGACGAGACCGACCAGGCCGAGCGCCGCCACGACCGCGCTCGCCACCCGCAGCGCGGTAGCGCGCCGGTTCATTGCCATCCTCCTGACCGCTCACGCCGCTCGCGACGCACGCTTGCTTGGGCGATGATGGGCGGCAGCAGCCCGATCCCGAGCAGCAGCACCGAGGCCGCCACCATGAGGACGATCTCGAGCGAGTCACCGAAGTCGCTCGATGCGTTGAACGGTATCCCCGGCACCTGCTGGTCTGCGGCGTCCACCGAATTGCCTCCGGCAGCCTGGTCGCACGTACCACTGTCCGGGTCGCACGCGGTGTTGGCGGACCCGCCCGGCACCGCGCCAGCGTTGGGCGCGCCTGAGGTGCCGTTGGCGCCCGGCGTGCCGTTGCCGGCCGTGGTGCCGCTGGTACCCGGCTTCTCCGGCGTGCTCGCCTTCGCCCCACCGGTGCCCGTCGCGCACTGCGTCGGGCCCTTCTTGTCGCACGGCTGCGGTTGCGGATCGTTGTTCGCCAGGGTGTTGGTGCCGTCGGTGGAGAATGTCGGGTTGTTGCATGAGCGGATGAAGTCGGCGGTCCCACTCGGCAGTTGCTGCCCCGGAATCTTGCGTAACTGGTCGAATCCTGCCTGTGCCAGGTTGATCGGCAGTGCCGAGTAACCCAACGCGTCGACCTCGGTCTGGCCCTGACACAACAGGTACTTGCCGAAGTCGGCGAGGGTATATCCCTTGTTGGGGTTGAAGTTCTGGTCTGTCGTCGTCGGCAGGACGATGTACGAGTACGAGGACAGCTCGTAGGTGCGTGGATCAGGATTGATATAGACCTGCGACAGATTCTGCGTCAGGTAGGTGTTGGGGTTGCTGGCATCCGTATTGATGCTCGCCTTGAGCAGCGAGACGGCCACGTGCCCGGCGGTGGGTTCGGTGTAGTACCCGGCGGTGTTGAGCACCTTCGCCACGGGAAATCCGGCCTGGATGGCGTAGGAGTACTCGACGTAGCCGATGGTGCCGACCGCCTGCCGCTGGCTCACGTAACCCGCGACGCCGAGGTCGCCGGCCTGCCCGACCATGCCCGAGCCGTTAAGCACGGGGTACGCCGAGGTCTGGGTGCAGGGGCTGCGGCCGACCTTGGCGCAGTACGCCGTCCAGTACTGACCTTGGGTGGCAATCATCCATTGGGTGAACTGGGCGGTGGATCCAGAACCGTCGGAACGGACCACCGGTACTATCTTGGTCGCCGGCAGGGTGAGTCCAGGGTTGTCGGCGGCGATGGCCGGGTCGTTCCACGTCGTCAGTACGCCAGTGAAGATCTTGGCGACGTTCTCACCCGACAAGCGCAGGTTGGTGACCCGGGTGGTGCCGATGTTCAGGTTGTACATGAACGTGGTGCCCCCGGCGGTGTCCGGCATGTAGGCGAACCCGCGCGTGGTCGGTGGGGGGTCGTAGTTGGTGCCGTCCTGCACCCCGTACGGGATGTCCGAAGCCGCCCAGTCGACGGTGCCGTCCTTGAACTGGTTGCGGCCGGTGGTGGAACCGACGCCGGCGTAGTTGACCACCATCCCGTACTGCGAAACGTTGCCCTGCCAGGCGTGGATCGCGTTGTACGACCAGGTGGACCCCGAGCCGGAGATGGGCACGTAGCTGGCCGCGAACGCCGTGCCCGCCGCGCCGAGCACGCTCGTCGCGAGGAGCACCAGCGTCGTCGTGAAGACCGCCGTACAGCGGACCCACCGGCGACGGGAGGGGTTCATTGATCGGCCCCTTTCGGGCGGAGCGGAACGGTGGGGACGCCCGTGTTGATGGCGTGGGAGCGCTGGTAACGGCCGACGTCGCGCAGCGACTGGGCGGCCCGGCGGCGCTGCTGGCGAGAGCTGAGGTCGCCGGCGGCGCGGCCGCCGATGGCGCGGGCGATGGCGAACAGCAGGATGACCAGCAGCAGCAGCACGGCCGCGGCACCGAAGCCGCGCGCAACCTCGGCGGCCTGCGACGACTGAACCTCGGTGTAGGCCAGAAGCGGCAGCGACATCATCGGCCCACGGGTCGGATCGAAGTTGAGGTAGCCGGTCGCGCCGGCGGTCAACAGCACTGGACTGGTCTCGCCGATGGCCCGGGCGGCGCCGAGGATCACCGCGGTGGCCAGGCCCGAGCGTGCGGTCGGTAGCAGCACGTGCAGCACGGTGCGCCATTGGGAGGCGCCCAGCGCGTAGGAGGCTTCCTTGAGCGATCCGGGCACGAGCCGGAACACCACATCGGTCGCCCGAATGATGATGGGCAGAATGGTGACCGCCAGAGCGCAGGCCGCTGCGAGACCGGACAGGTCCAAGCCGAAGATCAGGATCAGCGTGGCATAGATGAACAGACCGGCGAGGATGTCTGGCAGCGCGGTCATCGCGTCGACCACGGTACGCACGAAACGCGAGAAGCGGCCCGGTACCTCGTGCAGGAAGACCGCGGCGAGCAACGCCAGCGGCACCGCGACGCCTAGCGCGATGCCGACCTCGATCAGCGTGCCGACAATCGCGTGCAGCACCCCACCCTTGGTCAAGGGATCGAGTGGTCCGGTCGACCGCAGGTCCTGGGTGAAGAAGTTGAGGTGAATCACCGCATGAAAGCCGTGAAAAATCGTGTATCCGATGACGAACGCGACGGTGGACAGCAGCACCACGCCGATCGAGTGCACCACCAAGGAGGCGATCCGGCTGCGTACCGTCGGTCCGGTCTCGTCGAAGCCGGCCAGGAGCGCGTAGTAGGCGACGAACAGCAGCCAGCTCACCACGACGTAGCCGAGCAGCCCGGTGAACGGACCCAACTGCGTCCACAGGATGCCCGTCGTGGTCAGCGCCGCGGCGAGCGCGCCTAGGAGGGCGAAGACGTCCGTGCGCCGGACGCCGCCGATGCGGCGCGGGACCTGGTGGGCGGGTCGGGCGGGCCGTACCGGGACAGTCGTTTTGGCCGGTGGCGCGGCGGGTTCGGTGACCTGCGTCGTGGACGCGACGGTCGCGGGACGGTCGACCACGGTCATACCTCACTCACCGCGCCCGAGCGGGACCTGGCGATGACTGAGGCGGCTGCGAAGTTGACGATCAATGTCAACGCGAACAGGGCAAGGCCCGCGGCCATCAGCGCCGAGATCCCGAACGGGCTCGCCTCGCCGTAGCGCAGCGCGATCAGGGAGGAGACGGAACTGGTGCCGTTTTCGAGAATGCGCGGCTGGATGATGAACCGTGGCGAGATGATCATGACTACCGCGATCGTCTCACCGAGCGCCCGACCGAGGCCCAGCATGGTACCGCCGATGACCGCGCCACGACCGAACGGCAGCACAACACTACGGATCATTCCCCAGCGCGTGGCTCCGAGCGCGTAGGCGCCCTCCCGCTCACCGATGGGCGCCTGGCTGAACCCCTCCCGCATGATGGAGCACGCGATCGGAGCCACCATGAGCGCGACGACCAGCCCTGCGATGAACGTCGATGATGTGTACACGGTGGACGTCGCGAGCGGGTCGTGCCGGGTCACGCCACTGACCTTGAAGATGGGGATCCAGCCGAACCAGTCGGAGATCCAGCGGGACAGGCTGATCACCCGCCATTGGAGGAAGAAGAAACCCCACAGTCCGAAGACGACGCTGGGGATCGCGGCCATCAGGTCGATGATGGCGATCAGGAGGCGGCGTAGCCGGCGCGGCGCGTACTCGGAGATGTACAACGCCGCCGCCATCGACAGGGGTACAGCGACAGTGACCGCGACGAGCGCGATCAGCACGGTACCGACGATTACGGCGGCGATGCCGAACTTGCCGCCGTCCGGGTTCCAGTCCTGTGTCGTGAGGAAGTCCAGTCCGTCCCTGCGTAGCGCTTGCGATGCCCGGTACGCGAGGAAGGTGCCGACCAGGACCATCACCACGAGGACCAGTGATCCGCCGCCCCGGGCGGTACCCCGGAACAGCCGGTCCGCCGTGCCCGGGTTAGCGACAAGTTCCCGCTTCACCGGCGGCGCGCCGAGGGTTTGGTCAGGCGCCGTCACGAGGTCGCTCACACCCCACCCCCGGTACTCAGCCGCGCCACGATCAGGCCGCGCCGCTCGTGCAGCGTCACCACGCCCTCGGCGACCTCCGCATCGGCGGTCAGCGCGACGAACTTGGCCGCGCCGATCCGCCCGTCGTGGTCCCGCTCGTACCACCGGCTGCTGACCGCCACCGCGTCGTCCTCCAGGTCGATCCGCCAGCCCCAGCGCCCGGTGCGCGGGTCGGTGGTGGAGTGGTTGACCAGCCGGCCGATGCCCTCTTTGAGCTGCAGGATGGCGCGGCACGCCAGCTGGTAGGAGCCGAAGCTGAGCGCGCTGCGCCCCAGTTCCCGGTTGTTGGCGCCGATCAGCCGCCAGCCGTACCAGCTGCCGCCGGAGGCCGCCCCTGGCCGGGAGACCGGCGCGACCGCGGAGACCGGCGCCGCCGCGGCCACGGCCATGCCCGTCACCACATCCACGGCGCCCTGCGGCCGCAGCCGCCCAACCCATGCCTGCGCGTCCTCACCCTCGGTCAGCGCCTCCCCGGCGCCGGCCGGCAGCGGCCAGCTCATTCGTCGCGGATGTAGCGAAGCCGGTCCGAACAGGACCTGGAAACGCACTTGGGACATGACAACACTCCAGATTCACTGGCCCCACGCATCCGGCCGCCGGCCGGCTCACCCCCGCCGCGGCGGGCGTGATCCTTCGACCCGCGGTTGCCACCACTGCCGCGTGGGTACGGTGCGAACCTCGCAAGGTCGGGTCACGCTCGAAGGGAGAAATTGTTAACGGCGAACGAAGCCTGGGTCGCCGGACTGTGGACACCCGCCCATTCCGAACGAACGGCTGATCGGTATTCGGCCAATTGCGGTTCATCGCTGAACCTGCCGGACGGTATTCATCACGGCGGCCCCGGCCACCAGGCCGAGGAACACGCCGCACGCGTACTCGGCCTGCACCCGGCGCTGGTACCGGCGGCTGGAGACGGCCACCGCGGCCTGCCCGATCTGTACCCGCCACGTCCAGTCCGCCCGGCCGGAACGCAGCGAAACGGGTACCGCATGTTCGGCATGCTGCCGGAGGAACTCGACGGCGGCCCCACATAAATCAATGTCTTCAAATGTATTGACGGCATGCCCGAGGTCGCGATTGTTGTTGGACAACAAACGCCACGTTGCCTCGCTCGCACCGATTTCGGCGCCGTCTCCGCGGCGCCTCACCAGGTAGATCTCGAATCGCGCGGCGGCCACCCTTTGCTCCCTTGGCCGGCCCGGCCCCTCCCAATAGGCCCGGCACGCAGTTGGTCACGGTGCCGACCGAATGTGCACAACCGGCGCCCGCCCCGTTAACAACGGGGTTTCTCCTCGATGTCAACCTGGCTAAGCCGGCCGCTCGGGGATGCGGGCGATCAGTCACTCTGGTATGCACCGCGGCATCTGGGGCGATTGCCCGCCCGCCGCGGCGGGGCCCGCCGAGCCCCGCGCCGGTGGCGGCCCGGGCCGCTGCC